>JAFAYE010000001.1:620555-930833 GCA_019240525.1 Candidatus Eremiobacterota bacterium | reverse complement strand
ACGCCCGAGCCTGGTCGTCGGGATTCCGGCGCAATCCCGCCTCATCGAGCCGGTGCGTCGAGCCGGCGTTCGAGTTGTTCTGTTGCCTGACGATTCGTACGCGTCAATCTTTGCGAATTTGCGCGCGCTCGGCTCGATGACCGGTCACGTGCGCGGCGCGGACGCAATCATCGTTCGCCTCCGGCGCGAGACGCATGCAATCGCGGCTCGAACGAGCCGATACGCGCGCCGGCCGAGCGTCTTCGTGGTGCTCGGTGTCGCTCCGATTTGGACCGCCGGGCGCGAGTCGTACATTTCGACCCTCATTGCGCTCGCGGGAGGCGCCAACGCCGCCGGCGACGTGCACGCCGCATACTCGGAATATAGCGCCGAAGCGCTCCTGCGCCGTCAGCCTGATATGCTCGTCGCCGACGCCGCGATCGGTCTTGACCGAGCCATCGGCGGCGAACCCTGGCGCAGCCTTCGTGCCGTACGACTCCATCGCGTCTACGACGTGGACCCGGCGCTGATCGAACGTCCCGGCCCCTCGTATAACGCGGGTTTGCGCTGGCTCGCCGATCGCGTCCGGCCGCTCGCGGGATCCACTCCGTGAACGATGCCGCGCTCGTCATTGCGGTGGAGACGCGTGAGAATGCGCGCGATTTTGATGCGGAGATCGACGAGTTCGAGGCGCTCGCGCAAGCGGCCGGGGCGACCGTGCTCGATCGCATCGTGCAACGTCGCGATACGGTCGATCCCGCCACGCTCGTGGGCAGCGGAAAAGCCCACGAGATCGCAGAGCGGGCCGAGGAGTTGGGTGCCCGATTGCTCTTAGTATTGAACGACTTGCGGCCGCGCCAGCGCAAGAATTTGGAAAAGATCGTCCCGCTCCCGATCGTCGATCGCACGATGTTGATTCTCGACGTCTTTGCTCGCCAAGCGCGCAGCCGCGAGGGAAAACTTCAGGTTGAGCTGGCGCAACTGCGCTATCGTCAATCCAATCTCATCGGCGGGGGCGCCGATCTCTCCCGATTGGGCGGCGGGATTGGCACGCGCGGTCCGGGTGAAACGAAGCTCGAGGTCGACCGGCGGCGCATCGGCGAACGCATCTCCACGCTCAACCGCATTCTCGCCGAGGTTCGCCGCCAGCGATCGTTGCGGCGATCGGCGCAGCATCGCGAAAAGCTCGTTGCGCTCGTCGGTTACACGAACGTCGGAAAGTCGTCGCTGCTTAATGCGATCGCTCGCAGCGATGCCTATGTGGCCGATCGTCCGTTCGCAACGCTCGATCCGACGGTTCGACGAGCGTATCTCGGGCCGGGCGCTTACGCCCGCATCGCCGATACGGTCGGTTTCATTACCGATCTGCCCAAGGACCTCGTCAATGCCTTTCGCGCGACGCTCGAAGAGCTGCGCGAAGCCGATCTGCTGCTGCACGTGCTCGATGCCGCCAATCCGCGCTGGCCTCGGCAACGAAGCGCCGTCGAAACGATTCTGCACGAGCTCGAGCTCGATGGCGCGCCTCGCTTGCTGGTTTTCAATAAATGCGATCTGCCGCATACGCAAGCAACCCAAGAACCGACGGCGCTCTGTGTGAGCGCGAGGACCGGAGAAGGCCTGGTCGCGCTGCGAGCGGCGCTGATGACCTCCCTGGCGTGAGATTTCGCGTAACTATTTGCATTTCGGCGCTCGCGCTCGCGAGCGCATCGGGTTGTATGCGCACCGCCGATGACGATGTAGTGGCGGCGGTGAAACGGCTTCGTCCGGCCGTCGTGCTGCTCACGATGCGCGTCCCTCCTGAGAACAAGAAAGATCGCTACGACGATGCCTATGCGACCGGCTTCGTCGTGGCATCGGGCGCCTGGGGAAGCGACGTCCTGACGGTTCAGCATGCGATTGACGGCGCATGGAACGTCCACGTCACCGTGTCCAACCGCTGGAAAGCGCCCGCACGGGTCGTGGCCGCGAACGAAAACCTCGATGTCGCGCTGGTGCGAACCTCGCGCGGAAATCTGCCGGTTATCTCGCTAGGGTCTTCGTCCCACTTGCAGAGCGAAATCGGCCGCGAAGTCGGCTTGCTCGGTTACCCAATTCCCGACGAGTTCGATGACGAGGGGCTGGGATTAGCGACGTCGCTTGGAACCGGACGGCTCTCGTCGGTTCGCAAAGACGCGCTCGAAGTGACGCTTTCAATCGTACCCGGCGAGAGCGGCGCGCCGGTCTTCATCGCGACGACCGGCGAAGTCGTTGGCGTCGCCGAATCGCGGTTCGACGACGAACGCAGCATCGGCTTCGCTTTGCCCGTTGACGATGTCAAGAGCTTCCTTCATCGGACGGACCCGACACACGGATTTTGAACTCGCCGTGCGCCGAGACGGTGATCGTCGATCGATCGCCGATCCATTGCAATGGCGGAATCTGGAAGAAGCGCGCGAGCACGTTGAGGTGTGGCGCATAGTTGGCCCGAAGTTCGGAAAAGCGGCGCCATGCGCCATCGCGATCGCGCAATCGATAACCGGCGGCACTGAGGCGATCGCAGGCATGATCGAACTCCAATCGCTCGACGCCCACGCCTTCGTGACTGCTTTCCACTTGGAAATATCGCGCGAGATCGTGCGTCGCGTGGCGGCCGACGTTGTAGAGGATTCGAGCCTGCCCATCGCGGGCTCCGTCGATTGTGGTCATCATGAGGGTCGCCGCGTCGAGCAACGTGCCGAGCGTCCCCACCCACGATTGCTCGTCGTGACTGGAACGAAAAAACGCGAGGACCGGATATGCCAGGTGGCTCTCCATTACGGTTGCCGTCCAGCGTTGGGCGTCGATCATCAACGATCCCAGATCGTCGGCGATGCCCGCATAGCCGGCAATCGCGAGCAGATTGACGCCGCTGGGAGGCGTTCCCGCGTGCGCGGCGGTCATCACGACGAACGTCTCGCGCTGTTGGAACGAGCCGAATACGGCGAAGAGATATGCCGTTGTGATTGCCAGGAACGATAAGCCCGCCAGCGCCGCCAAAACGGAAACGAATCGCGGCAGAACCTCGCGTCCGACGACGTCGCCGAATCCAATCGTGAGCAGCGACGTTCCCGCGAAGTACAGCATCGTTGCGAAGGAAGCGTGCACAGGAACGATCCCGCCCCGCATACCCCAGAGCACGAATGCAAAACCGAATATCAACAGTCCCACCCACACTCCGATGAGTAGAACCAACATAAAAGGCGCGAAGACCGCCAAGAAATCTTCGCGAGCGTCGTCGTCGCCGGAGTGCAGTTTCCACGCGGCGATCGGCCAGAGTTTCCACATGGTGCGCCAGACGTAAAAACTGAGTCGGAAGCGCCTCCCAGTCGCGCGCGGCATGACCACCGATTGAAAGACGTCGTTGAGGGCTAGCGCGATGATGACGATGCCGAACGCAATGCTCAAGCCGTTCACGCGCCGCACTTCGGCGCAACGGGGCGGCAAGCCGCTTCGGGTCGAATGGCGCTGCGATGGGCGTCGTCTTCGTTACCGGACCGGTGAGTTCGGGCAAGAGCGCATTTGCCGTACGGTTGGCGCGCGAGTGCAATTGCGCCGTGACGTACGTTGCGACGGCGGCCGGGGCTCCCGAAGACGTCGAGTGGCGCGCGCGGCTCCTGCGCCACGTGCGGGATCGGCCCTCCGAATGGCGCACCGTCGAGACCGCTGCGATGGCGCATGACGCGCAACTGGCGCTTTTTCGAGGCGCTGCGCCGGAAACGTGTTTGCTCGTCGACGCTCTGGGCACGTGGCTTGCAGCGCGGATCGCAACGTACATCGACCTCCTCGAGATCGACTATACGGTCGTGGAGTCGCAGCTCGAAGTTGAGGCAACGCAGTTCGTTGATGCCATGCTTGCCTCTCCGGCCGAGGTGATCGCAGTGAGCGAACAAATCGGCTGGGATGTCGTGCCCGTTGCCGCATCGGCCCGCCTCTTTCGCGACACGATGGGTCGCATGATACAGCGGCTCGCCAAGCACGCAAAACGCGTCTATCTCGTCGTCGCCGGTTATGCGCTCGATCTTCGGGAAGTAGGCGAACCCATTGACCTTGATGGCCAATGACCGAAGCGCTCGTACTCGTCACCTTCCTCACCGTCGTCGTGTTGCTCGCGGTCGGCGCGAAGCGGCTGCGCGTCCCCTACCCGATCGCTTTCGTCATCGGCGGTATCGCGCTTGCGTTTACGCGCCGCATTCCCCGTCCGCACGTCGATCCCGAGTTGATCATGCTCATCGTCATCCCGCCGCTGCTCTACGGCGCCGCGTGGTCGACCGATTGGTTCGATCTCAAGCGCAACGCGCGGCCGATCACGCTTCACGCTGTGGGTTTGGTAATTTTTACCATGGCAATCGTCGGGATCGTCGTTCATTACACCGTACCCGCGTTCACGTGGCCGTTGGCGTTCTTGCTCGGTGCGATCGTCTCGCCGCCGGACGCGGTCGCAGCGGAGGCGATCTTCGAACGGATTGCGATTCCGCACCGCATCGCGGCGATCGTGACCGGCGAATGCTTGGTGAACGACGCAACCGCGCTCGTACTCTACCGCTTTGCGCTCGCCGCCGCCATCTCGGGGGCGTTCTCACTCGCTCGCGCGAGCGCGGCCTTCGTGGTGGTCGCGGCAGGCGGCATCGTCGTCGGGCTCGCGACGGCATTCCTACTCGAAGGGATCCTCCGCTACATTGCTCGGCACGGATTCTCCGATGCGATGATCGTTAGCGTCGTCTTCTTACTGGCGCCCTTCGCCGCTTATCTTCCGGCCGAAGAGCTTGGAGTATCGGGCGTACTCGCCGCCGTGACAGCGGGAATTCTCTTGAGCCGTCGCTCGGCGAGTTTCATCGATTCGGAGGCTCGCGTGCTCGGCGCCTCGGTCTGGCGCCTGCTCATCTTCGTGCTCAACGCCTACGCGTTTCTTCTCATCGGCGTGGAGCTGCCGTCAATCCTCGCCGCGCTGCAACCGCACGTTCGCGATTACATCCTTTATGGAGTGATTCTGAGTTTCACCGTTATCGTCGTGCGGCTGGCATGGATTTTCCCAGCGACCTACCTTCCACGTATGCTAAGCCGCCGGCTCCGCGAGCGCGATCCTAGTCCGTCGTGGCAGCAGATCTTCGTCCTCGGATGGTCGGGCATGCGTGGAATAGTTTCGCTCGCGATCGCGCTGGCATTGCCCTACACTCTGGGAGACGCGCCGTTTCCCGCTCGCGACGTAACAATTTTTTTTACGCTATGCGTCATCTTTGTAACGCTGGTGCTGCAAGGGCTGACCTTGGGGCCATTGATCGAGTGGCTCGGTGTGACCGAGACGAGCCGCGGCGGTAAGCGCGAAGCGCGCCTGCGTATTCGCGCCCTGGAAGCCGGCATCGCGCGGCTTCGAGAAGAGGAAGCGCGGCGAACCACACCATTGGAACGCGAGATCGCCGATCGGATTCTTGACGAGTACGAGCAACGGATCAACGTTCTGCGGGGGAAGACTTCACAAGATGGCGGGGGCGACGTCAAAGAGAGCCGCATCGATCGGACTCTACAAAAAGAAGCGCTTGCCGCGGAACGCCGCGCGATTCTCGCGATGCGTGGCGCCGGCGAGATTCCCGACGACGTCTATCGCTCGATCGAGTACGATCTCGATCTCGCGATGTTGCGTTTGAGCTGAGGTTTGCTTAGCTCGGCAGCGCGTTCGGCGTGGCGAATGCGGGTGAGACGGAGGGCGGCGCCAATGGACTCGAGGGTGTTGGGCTCGGCGCGCTCATCGTGGCCGACGACGGCGCCGTCGGGCGGGGCGTCGGCGTCGGCGGTGGAGCGAGCGTCGGCTGGCCGGCCGGATAGGTCAGCGGAACGAGCCGAATGTAGCCGATGGAGACGGTGTCGTCTTTAGGGATCGTGGTGTCGGCCGTCGCGGTCGAATAGCCCGCCGCACGCGCGGTGACGGTTTGGTCGCCGGCAACTGCCCGCAGCCGGAAGCCCCCGTTGACGTCGGCCCGCGTGGTGTAGAGCGAACCGATCGATACCAGCGCGTTTGGAATCGGACGATTGGTCATAGCGTCGAGCACTCGGCCGGCAACGCGACCGAAGTCTTGGACGCCGACGACGTTGGGGGGCGCCGAGCATCCGTCGCCGAGAGCGAAGAGCAACAAAAGTCCCAGAACGGCCTGGCGCATCGTGGGCATTCTACGCGCTCGTATGATGAAGTTCCCGGCGGGCGCTTACGGGCACATCCTTGCTCGCTTTCGCGTTCGCCAGGTTTACCCAACCGCTTGTGAAAACTTTCACAAGCCATGAATCCCTACGGTCCGGTCGCAATCTACCTGTGCGTCGCCTTTCTAGCGGCGTTGCTCTTTAGCGTCTTGCCCGGCCTTTTGGCGCGCGCCAAGCCTAACGCGCATAAGCGCGAAGCCTACGAATGCGGCGTCGAACCCACCTCGCCGGTGGCCGGCCGCTTTCCCGTGCGCTTTTACTTGATTGCGATGCTCTTCGTCGTCTTTGACGTCGAAGCGGCGTCGTTCTATCCCTGGGCGGTCAAAATGCACGCGCTGCGCACATTTGGTTTGCTTGAAATGGTAATTTTCATCGTTGTTCTTGCGATCGGCTACGCGTACGTCTGGAAGAAGGGCGGCTTCGTATGGCGGTAGAGCCCGGGCACTTCATGCTGGCGCGCCTCGACGACGTTGCCCGCTGGGCGCAGAGCTCCTCGGTATGGCCGCTGACCATGGGGTTAGCCTGCTGCGCGATCGAGATGATGAGCGTTACCGCGCCGGAATACGATATCGCGCGGCTTGGTTCTGAAGTCTTTCGCAGCTCGCCGCGTCAAGCCGATCTGATGATCGTTTCGGGACGCGTGGCGCAAAAGATGGGCCCGGTCGTGAAGCGGCTGTACGATCAAATGGCCGATCCGAAATGGGTAATCTCCATGGGAGCCTGCGCCAGTTCAGGCGGCATTTTCGACAACTATGCGATCATTCAAGGCGTCGATACGATCATTCCGGTCGACGTCTACGTTCCGGGCTGTCCGCCGACGCCCGACGGTCTGCTGTATGCCGTCAATCTCATCCAACAGCAGATTCGTGAAGGTGGTCGCGGTGGGATTCTTGCGCGAGCCTAAGCTGCTTCTTTTCATCGTGCATCGTGCCTAGCTCGCAGACTCCGCCTCTTTCCGGCGCTGCGATCGACCCGCCGAGCCTGCGCCCGCCGATCGACGACGCCGCGATTGAACGCATTCCGCTCGTAGAGCTGCGCGCACGCCTGCAATCGCTCAAAGCAGAGGGTTCGACTTTGCTCGATCTCGGCGCGGTCGACTACTTGGAGCGCCGGCCGCGGTTCGACGTGGTCTACCATCTGCTCAAGCTGCCTTCCGCGCGCGCCTCGGTGGCCGAGATCGGAACTCCGGTGCGCTTGCGTCTTCTGTGCGGCATCGAAGCCGACGAGCACGTGCCCAGCGTCATGGATCTGTGGAGATCGGCGGATTGGGCCGAGCGTGAGGTCTACGATCTCTTCGGCATCGCCTTCGATGGGCACGCGGATCTGCGTCGCATCCAGATGCCGCGCGATTGGGAAGGACATCCGCTGCGCAAGGACTATCCGTTGCGCGGGCCGGCGCGCGAGCGCGCACCGCGGCCCAGCTTTGCCAACAAAAGCAACGTCGTTGCCGGTACGCCGCCGTCGGGGCGTACGCTCGAAGCATTGCAAGAAGAAGTGAAGCGAGCGCGGCAGCAATGACCGTCGACGCGACGCCGCTCGGCTCCGAGGTCGTGAGCCAGAGCGGCAATAGCATGGTGCTGTCGATGGGGCCGCAGCATCCCTCGACACACGGCGTTCTTCAAATCGTCTTGGAGATCAATGGCGAGAGCGTCGTCAAAGCCGATCCCGAAATCGGATACCTCCACACCGGGATCGAGAAAACGGCGGAAAGCCTCTTTTGGACTCAAGCGCAGACCGTGATCGAGCGCATGGATTACCTTGCACCGTCATCCAATGCGCTCTGTTACGCGCTGGCTGTCGAACGTCTGCTCGGGATCAGCGAGGGCATCCCGCCGCGCGCGCAAGCAATCCGCGTGCTCTCGATGGAACTTACGCGGCTCGCGTCGCATTGCGTCTGGCTCGGTACGCACGGTATCGATCTCGGGGCAATTTCGGTCTTCTTTTACTGCTTCGATCTGCGCGAAAATATTCTCGATCTGCAAGAGTCCTCCGGCGGCGCCCGGATGCATCCTAATTACCTTCGCGTTGGCGGTCTCAACGGCGATCTTCCGGACGGCTACGTGACGCGGCTCGATGCGTTGATCGAAAAATTCCCCGGCCGCATCCGCGAATTGCGCGGTCTGCTGCAGGCGAATCCCATCTTTCAGGACCGGACGATCGATATCGGCGTTCTCAAGCCGGAGGATGCTCTCGAGTGGGGCGTCACCGGACCGAGCCTTCGCGGAAGCGGCGTCGCCTACGACGTGCGCAAAGCTTTTCCGTATAGCGGATACGAAACGTACGCCTTCGACGTACCGACGCGCGCCGAAGGGGACGCCTACGCGCGCTTTTTAGTCCGTCTCGATGAGATGGAGGAATCGATGCGAATCGTCGAGCAGGCGCGCCGCCGGCTCGACACGCCGGGACCGGTGATGATCGACGATCCGAAGGTCGCACTGCCGCCGAAGGAGACCATTGCCCTCTCGATGGAAGCGCTGATCCATCACTTCAAGTTGATCAGCGAAGGCTTCCGCGTTCCGCCGGGAGACGTCTATCAGGCGATTGAATCGCCGCGCGGCGAGCTCGGCTACTACATCGTCAGCAACGGCGAAAATCGTCCGTACCGCATTCGTACGCGTCCGCCGAGCATGTACAATCTGCAGGCTCTCAAAGGAATCGCGCCGGGAAACCTGATCGCCGACCTCGTTGTCATGATCGGCTCGCTCGACCCGGTCTTCGGCGAGGTGGACCGATGACGGACAATAACTTTCCGGCATTGGTCGAACGACTTCGGCCCGAATGCGACCGAATCGTAGCGCAGTACGAGCAGAAGCGGTCGGCGCTGCTTCCGCTCATGCATCTATTCCAAGCGCACGAAGGTTTCGTTAGCTCGCAAGCGGTCCACGCGGCCGCGGAGATTCTCGAAATCACGCCGGCGGAAGTCGAGGGCGCCGTTTCGTTCTATACACTGCTGTACCGCCGACCGGTCGGGAAGTATATGCTGCAGGTTTGTCGAGGATTGGCCTGCATGATTAACGGCGCCGACGACCTTATGGCGTACTTTCGCGAGAAGCTTGGAGTCGGCCATTTGCAGACGACCGCCGATGGGCTCTTCTCGTACGAGGAAGTCGAATGTTTGGCGGCGTGCGACCGCGCGACGTGCATGCAGGTGAATCTGGAATTTGTCTACGATCTGACACCGCAGAAAATCGACGAGCTAATCGCCGCGATGGCCTCCGGCGAGTACTCCGTCGCGCCGATGGCGCAAACGCAAGCGCCCGGACCGACGTGGGCGATACCGCACGACGCGCAGATAGCGTCGGGAAGGAAGTCGCGCGGCGCCGAGGGCGTTCCGAACCCAAACAACGCAGGCGGGGTCGGCGACCGCAGCGGCGTCATCATGCTCGACAACATCATCAATCGCAGCGTCTATCGCTTCACCGCGACGAGCGAGCGAGCCGTGGTCGATTCGCGTTCCGTCGTCGAAACGATCGACGAACAGGGCACCCATGCCGGTCACTAAGGTTTTGACCGTTGGAATCGGCGAAGTCGATATGCTCGGCATCGACGCTTATCGGCAGCGCGGCGGTTACCAACAATGGGAACGCGTCGTGCGAACGATGCAACCCGCCGAGGTGCTCGACATCGCCGAGAAATCGGGGCTGCGTGGTCGCGGAGGCGCCGGCTTTCCAACGGGCCGAAAATGGTCTTTTCTCCCGAAGGACCAGAAGCCGCGCTACCTTGTCTGCAACGCCGACGAAGCCGAGCCCGGCACGTTCAAGGACCACATGCTCCTGGAGCAGACGCCGCATCTGATTCTCGAGGGAATGCTGATCGGCGCCTATGGAATCGCCTCGCATCACGCCTTTATTTATATTCGCGGTGAATTCAAGCGCGGGTACGAGATTTTCTCGGCGGCCCTCGCGCAGGCGCGTGCGGCGGGTTACGTCGGAGCCAATCTCTTCGGCACCGGTTACGATCTCGAGGTGACGGTTCACCGCGGCGCCGGCGCTTATATTTGCGGCGAGGAGACCGGGTTGCTCAACTCGCTGGAAGGCAAACGCGGCGAGCCGCGACTCAAGCCGCCGTTTCCGGCCGTCGAAGGCCTGTATCGCATGCCGACGGTCGTTAACAACGTCGAGACGCTTGCATATCTCGTGCCGATCTTGGAGCGAGGCGCGGAGTGGTTCGCAGCGGCCGGTACCGAGCGCAGCAAAGGTTATAAGATCGTTTCGGTTTCGGGGCACGTGCGTAATCCCGGCAACTACGAAGTTGCGCTTGGAACGACGGTGCGCGAGCTGATCGATCTCGCCGGCGGCTTGCGTCCGGGACGCACCTTGATGGCGGTTCAGCCCGGCGGAGGTTCGTCGGCCTGCATTTTCGAGGAGCATCTCGATTGGCCATATGATTACGAGAGCATGGCCAAGGCGGGATCGATGCTTGGCTCCGGTGCCTTTGTCGTCTTCGACGACACCACCGATTTCGTGAAAGCTGCGTACAATTTGGTTCGCTTTTTCTCGCACGAATCGTGCGGCCAGTGCACGCCCTGCCGTGAGGGCGGGAGTTGGATGGAGCGCGTGCTCGAGCGCCTCGTGCATCATCGCGGCGTTCCCGGCGATTACGAAATGCTGCGCCGAGTGGCGGGCTCGATTACCGGCTTGAATCTTTGTGCGCTCGGCGACTCCATCGAGCCGTTTCTCAAGTCGGTGATGCAACGCTTCCCCGAGCAGTTCGAATCCCGCGTCGTCGCGGCGCCGGAGGTTCGCGCGGTATGAGCGCGCCATTACTTGCGACCGGCGCGGAGATGGTGAACATTTCGATCGACGGAGTGCCGGTCACCGTTCCAAAGGGCACCTTGCTCGTCGAAGCGGCCAAGACGGTCAAGCAGCAGATTCCGATCTATTGCTATCACACCAAATTGGGCCCGGCGGGCCTCTGCCGTATCTGCATGGTCGAGATCGAAGGCATGCCCAAGCTCCAAATCGCCTGCAATACTGCGGCGACCGACGGTATGGTGGTGCGGACCGGAGGCGCACGTGTCGAGGCGGCGCGCGCCCTCGTGCTCGAGCTTTTTCTCGTCAATCATCCGCTGGATTGTCCGATTTGCGACAAAGGCGGCGAATGCGATTTGCAAGATTATTCGATGGCATACGCGCGAGCGACATCGGACGTGGCCGATCCTAAGCTGGCAAAGCCCAAGGCCGTCGATTTGGGCCCGACCATCGTGCTCGATGAAGAGCGCTGCATCGTCTGCCAGCGCTGCGTGCGTTTTGATGACATTATCGCCGAAGAACGTCAGCTCGTCGTGAAAGATCGCGGCGCGCGCGACATTATCGCAACGGCCACCGGTCATCCGTATCGTCACAATTTCACGGGGAACGTCACCGAACTCTGCCCGGTCGGAGCCCTGACTTCGAAGACCTATCGGTTCAAGTCGCGGCCCTGGGACCTGACGCGTACGCAGACGAGCTGCACGCAATGTGCGGTCGGGTGCCAACAGTTCGCCGACGTCCGGCACGGCACGTTGCTGCGGACGATGTCCGTTGAAGACGATCTCATCTCCGACGGCTGGCTTTGCGATCGCGGCCGTTACAACGTCGGCTTTTACGGATCGCCCGATCGGCTGGCGCAGCCGCTCTATCGCCACAACGGCCGCCTGGTGCAGGTCGGATGGGACGACGCGTTCACCCTCTGGGCGACGGCGATTCGAGAGGCGATCGCATCGCGTGGTCCGGGCGCCGTCGGCGCGATCGGCGGCGGCCGTTTGACCAACGAAGAAGCGTATGCTTTGCAGCACGTCTTTCGCTCGATCGGCGTGAGCAATCTCGATTGGCGCGCCGGGAGCCAACGCCAGGCGACACCCGGACGGCACGCTGCGCCGCTCGATCGCATCGACGACGCGCAGGCAGTGGTCATTGCCGGAGAATCGCTGGCCGAACGCGCGCCCGTCCTGTGGTTACGGATTCGAAAAGCCGCGCGACGCGGAACGACGATCGTGCAGGCCGCCGGCCCCGCGGATGCGCGCCATGCGGTGGGCGAGGCATCGCGCATTGCAATCGTTTGGGATGGTCTCGATCTGGAGTTGGGGCGCCGTTACGCCGCGGCGTTCGCGGACGTTACGGAACTGTCGGCGTATATCGCCGGGGAACAAGCGAACGCGCGCGGTGCCGAACTGATGGGCATGCTGCCGTTTAGCGCGCCCGGCTATGCGGCGGCGCGGCCCGGACTCGACGGTTACGGGATGCTCGATGCGGCGCGCTCGGGCGATCTGACCGTGCTTTCAATTTTCGCCCTCAATCCGGCGCGCAACGCCAACGATCCGGCGAACGCGCAAAAGGCGCTCGAGAGCGTTCCCTTCCTCGTGGTAAGCGAGCTCTTCATGACGGAAACCGCACGCCGCGCAACGCTCGTATTGCCGGCACTCGGCGCATTCGAGAAGAAGGGCACGACCCTCAACATCGGCGGCGATCTGTTGCCGGTCAATGCATCGCTGGCAGCCCCGGAGTTTGCGTACTCCGATCTCGAGATGATCGCAGGACTCGCACGACAGCTGGAGGTTGAGGTTCCAGCGCCGGAGGAGGTTCATCGGGCGATCGTTTCGCTGGCGGCAGCCGGTGCGCCGGACTTTGACCTTGGCGAGGCGCGATTCGGCCCGGACTCGGTCGGGCCGCGCGAAGTAACGCTTCTCTCGGGCGGGGGAACGTGGCTGCACGACCCGTGGCTCGCCGGAATGCGAGCGTAGCGCCATGCTCGTATGGGTCGTCGTGCTCGTCAAATCCGCAATCCTGCTGCTCGTCGTCGTTACAGCTTTTGCCTACGCGATGCTCGCCGAGCGCAAGATTTTAGGTTGGATGCAGTTGCGGCCGGGTCCCAATCGCGTCGGCCCTTGGGGGCTGCTTCAGCCCGCGGCCGACGCCGCGAAACTGATTCTCAAGGAAGATCTTACGCCGGAGACTGCCGACCCGCTGCTGTACAAACTCGCGCCGTTCATCTCGCTCGTCACCGCGTTTTCCGTGTATGCCGTGATTCCGTTCGGTGCCTCGAGTTCGGGGGCGACCTGGGCGATCGGCAACGTCAATGCCGGTATTCTATTCATTCTGGCGATTACGTCGCTCGGCGTGTACGGCATTTGCCTCGGCGGCTGGGCGTCGGGCTCGAAATATCCGCTCTTGGGCAGCGTTCGTTCGACCGCCCAGATGATCAGCTACGAGCTCGCGATGTCGCTCTCGCTGATCGGGGTGCTGATCCTCGCCGGCACGACGTCGCTCGACGGTATCGTGGGCGCGCAGGCCCGCTGGTGGTTTTTCATCCCGCAGTTCGTCGGCTGCATCATCTACGTCATCACCGCGGTGGCCGAGACGAACCGCGCACCGTTCGATCTCGTCGAAGCCGAAACGGAGCTCGTTGCCGGATTCCACACCGAGTATTCGGGTCTGCGCTTTGGATTATTCTTCATCGCCGAATACGTCAACATGCTCACCATATCGTGCATCGCGACGTTGCTCTTTTTCGGCGGCTGGAACGCGCCTTTCGGCATCACGGCGATTCCTAGCGTCGGCTGGTTCGTCATCAAGGTAGCGTGCTTCATGTTCTTTTACATGTGGCTGCGGGCGACGCTGCCGCGGCTACGCTACGATCGGCTGATGGCCTTTGGCTGGAAGGTGCTCTTGCCGGTGGCGATGCTCAATCTGATTGTCACCGCCATCGTCGTGGCATATCGAGGATAGCAGGGTATGGCGCAACGCAAACATCTTTTGAACGTCTCGGCGGTGCTGCGAGGCCTTTCGATTACATTCGGCTTCATGTTTCGCCGGCGGCCGACGATTCAGTATCCCTCGGTCAAGAAACAGCACGCGCCGCGTTTCCACGGGCTTCACGAGCTGCGGCGCTATGATGACGGCAAGGAGCGTTGCATCGGCTGCGAGCTTTGCTCGAGCGTCTGCCCGGCTAACGCTATTACCGTCATCGGTGCGGAGAATTCTCCCGAAGACCGGCACTCGCCGGGAGAGCGCTACGCGGCGCGGTACGAAATCGACGAATTGCGCTGCATATTCTGCGGGATGTGCGAAGAGGCGTGCCCAACCGACGCGATCGTGCTGACGCCACGCTTCGAGATGGCGGACTATCGGCGCGGCTCGTTTATTTATGACAAGGATCGCTTGATCGTTCCACCCGAGGCCGGGGTTGGAGCGCCGCCCGACGACCGTCCCGGCGGCATTCCCGGGGACCTTGGCCGGGTTGCAGCGATCAAGTCGACGACGCAGATCGATCCCGGCTACTCGGCAACTTTTCGCGGCGAGGTTCTCCTCAAACAGCGCAAAGGCTTAGCGCTGCTCAAGCCGTCCGCCCAGGACGCCTTGCGTGATTGAGTTTTGGTTGCTCGCGGTGATTCTCGTCGCGAGCGCCGTTTGGACGATTTCGGCGAGTAAGCCGGTGTACAGCGTCGTCGCGCTGTTGCTGAACTTCGCCGCGCTTGCCGTCACCTACGTGACGCTCTCGGCGGAGTTCTTAGCGGTTATCCAAATTATCGTCTACTCCGGCGCGATCTTGGTGCTCTTTGTCTTTGTCATCGCGCTGCTGAGCAGCGGAGTCGCGCCGTTCGCGGTGGGACCCAATCGCTTGCCGAAGGTTTGGCTTCCCGGTGGCGCCTTCGTTTTCGTTGCGCTCGGCTTCCTCATCTACGCCGTTTCGAACGCGATACCGGTAACGCAGCACGTACCCAGCGGTCCCGTGGGCGCGCCGAACGTCTTTGGCAGCGTCGGTGACTTCGGCGCCGCGCTCTTCACGGTGCAACTGCTTCCCTTTGAGGTTACAGCCCTGATTCTCATGGTCGCGGTTATCGGCGTCATCACCTTGGGCGGTGAAGAGATGCACGAATCGGAGCGCCGGTCCGAACGCCGCGCCGATCGAGCGATGCGTGAGGCGATTCTGCGCGAGGGCAGCGATTGATGCCCGTGCCGATCGTGAACTATATCACGCTCGCGGGCGTGCTTTTCTTCATCGGTGTCGTCGGCGTCATCGTTCGCCGCAATCCGCTGGTCATGTTGATGAGTATCGAGCTTATGTTCAATGCGGCCAACCTGCTCTTCATTGCATTTGCGCGCGTTTGGCTGCAGAACTCCGGTCACATCTTTGCCTTTCTCGTAATTACCGTGGCGGCCGCCGAGGCGGCGATTGGTTTGGCGATCGTCGTGACGACGTTCCGCCCCGAGAGATACGTGGATGTCGACGAGATAAACGTGCTGCATGGTTAACCGGGCGGCCTGATGCACCACGTCCTTGGGGTGAGCGGATCCTATCCGATGCTCGTGGCCTTGTGGCTGCTGCCGTTGGCGGGAGCGGTCATATGTTGGGCGTTCGGACCCCAGCTAAAAGCGGTTGCGGGCTGGCTCGCCTCCGGGCTGGTTGGTGCGTCGTTCGTTTTAGCGGCGCTCTCGTGGCACGATGCGACGCAGAACGCCGGCTCGGCACTGGGCGCGAGCCAATCGCTGATGGCATGGATGCCGGGGTTTGAGTTCGGCCTGTTGCTCGATCCGCTCTCGGTGCTGTGGACATTCGTCATCACCGGCGTTGGCTTCTTGATCGTCTTTTACTCGATCGGTTACATGGACGGCGATCGCGCGTACGCGCGATTCTTCGCCTACATGAGCTTTTTCGTATTCGCAATGCTGACGTTGGTGCTCTCCGATAACTTTGTCGGGCTGCTGGTTGGGTGGGGCCTGGTCGGCGTCGCCTCGTATTTTCTGATTGGATTTTGGTTCGAGCGGCCGTCGGCCGTCGCTGCCGCGCGAAAAGCGTTCGTCATCAACGTCGTCGGCGACGCCAGCATGATGTTTGCGATTTTTCTGATCTTCGCCAACGTCCATTCGATAGGTTTCGGCGATACATTCGCTGCCGGCGCGACCCTCGGAACCACGCTGCTTTTTTGGATCTGCGCGACGCTCTTCATCGGCGCCGCGGCGAAATCGGCGCAAGTGCCGCTGCATACATGGTTGCCCGATGCGATGGAGGGCCCCACGCCGGTCTCCGCTCTGATCCACGCCGCAACGATGGTGACCGCAGGTGTCTATCTGGTCGCGCGCTGCGCACCGCTCTGGAATCACAGCGCGCAAGCGCAGATGCTGGTTGGGACGGTCGGCGGTGTAACGGCGGTCACCGGCGCAGTTTTGGGCATGGCGCAGTGGGATATTAAGCGCATCCTGGCCTATTCGACGATGTCGCAGATCGGTTATATGATCATGGGCGTCGGCGTCGGCGCGTACGAAGGTGGAATCGCGCATTTCTTTACGCATGCATTTTTCAAGGCGCAGCTTTTCCTCACTGCGGGTCTCGTGATCCACGCTCTTGCCAACGAACAGGACGTGCGCAAAATGGGCGGCTTGTGGAAGAAGATGCCGTTTGCGTTCTGGGCAATGCTGACCGCGGTGCTCTCCATCTGCGGCGTCCCGGGCTTCAGTGGATTCTTTTCGAAGGATCAAGTCATTTACGGCGCCCTTGTGCACGGGCATCCCTGGCTGTATGGCGCCGGCATCCTCACCGCGGCAATCACGGCCTATTATATGTTCCGGTTGCTCTTTCTCGCGTTTTTGGGCGAGTATCGCGGCGAGCTCGACACCTCGCATTTGCATTCACCGAGCTGGATCATGAACGTGCCCGTTGCGGTCTTGGTCGTGCCGACCGTCGCCGTCGGCGGCGCGCTGATGTTCGGCTCGAATTCTCCCTGGGAGCGATTTTTTGCAACGCAATTCGGTGCGCAACCGACGCCTGTTTCGAGCCTAGCTCCGCCGGCAATCTCCGAAGGCATGACTTCCGCGATCGTCTTCGCCCTGGTCATCGTGGGCTTCGCAGTGGCATGGTGGCGGTACGCGAGCGCGAACGCCTTGCAGTACGCGGCGGCGCGACTCGAGAATGAGGCAGCCCGCACGCCCGCGATATTGACCAATCGCTTCTATATCGACGAGCTCATCGACGTCGTCTTCGTACGAACCGCGCAGCGGTTGGGAATGTTCTTCGGACGGGTGCTCGACCCGCACGTGCTCGACGGCGCCGTGCGCGATCTCGTTTTTTGGGCACGGTGGCTGGGCGACGCCGTCCGTTCGTTTCAAACCGGTTTCGTCCGCGCCTACGCGCTCATTCTCGTCTTCGGTGCGGCGTGCTTCATCGTCTACTATGCCTTCACGGCCGGAGGGGTGCACTGATGGCGCCCGTTCTTCTAACGATCCTGCTCCCGATCGCCGCCGGCGGCGCGATGTTCGTGCTTCCGCGCGGCTCCGAACGCCCGGCGCGCGCGATCGGCACGGCAGTCGCACTGGTAACCTTCGCGCTGTTGATCGTTGGCGGTCACTCCGAGTGGAGCGTTCGCTGGCTCTCGCGTCCGTTCGTTGCCGCCTTCCATTTCGGGGCGACGTCCGTTTCGTTTTGGATCGCGCTGATGCTTGCGCTCTGCACGGCTTCGGCCGTGGCAACGGCGCGCGTCGAGCGGACGCGCGACTTCGTCGCCCTGATGCTGATGCTCGAAGGAACGATGCTCGGCCTTTTTCTGGCAAAGGACCTGCTCGTCTTCGCGCTGTTTTGGGATCTGATGCTCGTTCCGGTCTTTTTCGGATTGCTCGGTTGGGGCGAGCACCCCGCGACCGCGTGGCGATACTTCATCTATAACTTCGCCGGTGGACTGACGCTCTTACTGGCCACGGCGGCGTTTGGCGTGATCGATGGGTCGACCGACGTGATCGGTCGTAGCGGCGTCCAACTGATCGGAACATGGGCGCCATGGATCTACGCCGGTTTCGCCTTTGCGTTCCTCGTGAAGACGCCGGTCTGGCCGCTCCACACATGGATGCCGCCGACGTATAGCGGACTGCCCGCGCCGATGGTTGCGGTCGTTGCGGCGGTGCAGTCGAAAGCGGGACTCTATGGGTTCTTGGCGATCGCACTGATCGTCTTGCCCGAATACGTGCGCGAATACTCGCTGCCGCTCATGGTGCTCGGCGCGATTTCGCTTATTTACGGTGCCGTGGTCGCGCTCGTCCAAAGCGACGCGAAGCGAATCGTGGCATACTCGTCGCTGTCGCACTTGGGGCTGATCGTGATCGCGATTGCCTCCGGAAATGCCCTGGCGCTCAAAGGCGCGCTGGTCTACGTCATCGCGCATGGACTCTTCTCGGCGGCGCTGTTCTTGACGCTGGGCTATCTCGAGGAGCGCGAAGAGACGCGCTCGCTGCTGCGTTTAGGCGGTTTGGGAGCGAACAACCCGCGTCTAGCGGGAGCGCTCTGCATCGCGGCGCTTGCAGCGCTCGGATTGCCTGGACTAGCGGGATTCGTCGGCGAGCTCGTCATTCTCATCGGGGTCTATCAAGCCGGATTTACCTGGCCGGTCGTCGTCGCGCTCATCGCCATCATCATCGCAGCCGCGTATATGATTCGTCTCTACCAAGATCTCATGAACGGACCGCAGGTTGAGGACGTTCCCCACCGCAGCGACCTCACGTGGCTTGAAGGGCTTGCCCTTTCCCCGTTGCTTGCGGCGCTCGTTCTGCTGGGCGTTTACCCGGCGCCCTTGTTGCGGCCATGAAGCTTCCGTTTACGCACCTCGATTGGTCGGCGATCGTTCCGGTCGGCGTCGTTGCGGTGACGGCCCTCGCCGTGCTCGTTGCCGATCTCTTCTCGCGTCGGACGACGGAGCGCTATCTCTCCATCGGGATCTCGCTTCTTGGGACGATCGTCGCCGGCGTGCTTGCGGCTCGGCAGTTCGGCCACAACTACGATGCCTTCTTCGGCGGCTTCATGGTGGGGGGATTCGCGACCGTTTTTCAAGAGATTATTTTGATTGCTACGGCCGGCTCGCTCGCGCTCTACGGCGTTATCGGACCCGCGCAGCGCGTCGCCGGAATGAGCGCGATCATGCTCTGGAGCGCGTGCGGGGCGATGCTCATGGCGGGCGCGGCAAATCTCATGATGATCTTTTTGGGTTTGGAACTCTTATCGCTCGGACTGTACGCGCTCTGCGCGGCGGTCGACCGGAAGACGGCGCGCGAATCGGCGCTGAAGTACCTCATTCTGAGCTCCACGGCGACGGGTTTCTTGATCTTCGGATTCGCATTGCTCTTCGGTGCGACCGGCAGCATTCGACTCTCCGACATTGCAAATCCGGCGCTTGCAAGCAATCCGCTCTTTTGGGTCGGCTCGGGAATGTTTTTGATCGGTTTGGTCTTCAAGTTGAGCCTCGTGCCGTTTCATACCTGGACGCCCGACGTTTTCGAAGGGGCGCCGTTGCCGGTGACGGCCTTTATGAGCGTTGTCACCAAAGCCGGAACGCTCGCCGTTTTCGCGCGTTTCACCTATGCCGCATTGCCCTTGGGCACGGCGCACCAGATGTTGCTGCCGGTCTGGATCGTCGCCGGGATTTCAATGATCGCGGGAAACGTGGGGATGCTCGCGCAACGCGATCTGAAACGACTGCTCGGATATTCGGGCGTAGCGCAGATCGGTTACATCCTCGTTGCGCTCGCCGGCGGGACGTCGCTGGGGCTACGATACGCCATTTATTATTTAACGGCATACGCGTTCATGAACCTCGGAGCGTTTGCCGTTGCCGCGGCCATTTCGGGCGAGGACGAGGAGGGTGCGACCCTTGCGAATTATCGCGGCCTTGGACGCCGCCGGCCATGGCTCGCCGCTGCGATGACGATCTTTTTACTCGCGCTGGCCGGTCTGCCGCCCACCGCCGGCTTTCTCGGAAAAATTCTCATTCTTTCGAGCGCGGTTTCCGGCGGCTCTCTCTGGCTGGGCGTCCTCCTGATCATCGGAACCGCGATTTCGCTGTATGCTTACGCGAAAGTGATTCGCATGATGTACGCCGTTTCGCCAGGCGAAGCGCACGCGGCACGCCCGTTCGTACCGCTCGCGTGGGCGAGCGCGGCCATTTGCGCCGTCGCGGTAATCGTGATGACGTTCTATCCACTGACGCCCAGCAACGTTTTGCCGCTCGTGCGTTAGCGGCGCGCCCGGTCACGGGCCGCTTGAATGGTGCGCTATAGTACCAGAGTGAGGTATCTGCTATGATCCGACGCGCACTTCCCGCCCTGATCTTATTGGCTCTCCCGCTGGGAGTCGTGTTCGCGCTGCCCTCGCAAGCGGGAGCCGTGACGCTCATCTTACCCGCCGAGTCCCGCACCATGGCCGACCAGCAGGCGGCAGTTACGTATGCACGCGAGCTCATCGCTGCAGGCGACATGGATCGTGCGGTCGCGGGATTGGCCGACTTCGTTGCCACTCACCCCGAGGCAACCGAGGCGGCGCGATTTTTGGGCGACCTTTATTACAGGCAAGGGCATTTCGACCGCGCCGAAACGGTCTACAAGCAATTGATCGCTCGAAATCCGCACGATAAACAAACGCATAACCGTCTTGGCGTCGTTTACGCGACCGAGGATCGCATTGACGATGCAATCGTCCAATTCGAAGACGCGTTGCCGGGGACTGACTCGATCCGCGATCTCGTCTTTCTGCATCTGCGCAAGGGCGATCTCCAGCAGTACGAAACGGAGATGGTGCGCGCGGGAACGCAGGATCCCAACGATGCCGACATCCAGGAGGAGTTGGGCGAAATCTTTGAAACGCTGCACCGTCCGAACGAAGCAATTCTGTACTTTCGCCGCGCGCTCGACAGCGACGCGCGCTCGATCGCGGCACTGAACGGCGTGGGCATGGCGTATCTGGACCTTCACGATTGGGCGACGGCAACGGAATACCTCAGCGATTGCCTCGCGATCGATGCGCTCAACTACGCCTGCCTTGATAATCTCGGCGTTGCACGAATTCAAAGCGGCAATTATGGCGCGGCACTCGCCAGGTTCAAACGGGCTCACCAGCTCGAACCCGAGCGTCCCGAGGCGTTAGTGAACTTCGGTTATCTCGAGGATCAAGCCGGGGACTGGAAGCGCGCCGTTACCTACTACGTCCAGGCGATTGCCGTGGATCCTTACGTGCCCGAGTCGTACGTCAATCTCGGTATCGACTACGAGCACAACGCGCTCTATTCGCTCGCTCAGTCGGCGTTGCTCAAAGGTGTCGCCGCCGCGCCGTACGACGGTCGCATCCGCTATTTGCTGGCGCGGGCGTACGCCGCGCAAGGGCAAAAGGCGCTCGCCCTGGCTCAGCTCAAGGCCGCGCAAAACTCCCTGGATCCCGACGTGGCGCAGATCGCCAAAGAAGAGTCGGCGCGTCTGATGGAATCGTCGGAAGCGCCTCAGTAGATCAGGTTCGCGCGATACAATCGATTTCGACGAGCGCGCCGCGCGGCAGCGCGGCGACCGCCACCGTCGAGCGCGCGGGTTTGGCGAGTCCGAAATAGCGCTCGTAGACGTCGTTGACCGGAACGAAATCGTCCATGTTTACCAAGAAAATGGTCGTCTTGACGACGTTGTGATATTCATATCCGGCGGCGCAAAGGACGGCGCCGAGATTTGCAATCGCGCGTTCGGCCTGCATTGCCGCGTTGCCCTCGATGAGTCTACCCGTTTGCGGGTCGAGCGCGATCTGCCCGCTGCAATAGAGCTCGTTGCCGCATTGTATTGCTTGGCTGTACGCTCCGATCGGCTGCGGTGCATGCGAAGTGAGGATTTGTTCGGGTTTCATCCGGCAGCCGTACCCGCCGGTACCGCCTCCATCGTACCCTTGAACGTTGCCGGCGACTCTTCGATGCCGAAGTTCGCTGCGTAGAGCGCGCTGATTTTCTCCAGTTCGTCGTGCTCGAGCGCCGGCGTGTCGGGAGCGGCCGCGAACTCCGCGAGCTGATCGCGATCGTAGATGTTCGGTAGAACGGTCATGACGCGCGGCTCGGCAAGCAGCCAGGAAATTGCGGCTTGGCCGAGCGTGCGCCCGGGCCGCTCGAGAAAGCGAAGCTGTTCCACTTTGCGAACGCCGTTGATGAGCCACTCCCGCGGCCGGTGCCGGCGATGATCGTTTTTTGGAAACGTCGTTTCGGCGGTGTAGCGTCCTTCGAGCATGCCGCTCGAGTGTGGGACTCTGATCATGTATCCGGTGTCGTGAGCGCCGGCGTGAGCGGCGCCGATCTGCTCGTTGCCGGGGTACTGTTCGAGCATATTCCAAATAATTTGCAGACTTGGAACGTTGCGCCGGCGGACCGCTTCGATCCCTTCGTAAAGCCATCCGATCGCCGGTCCGAGAGCGACGCCGTACATTCGGATCTTTCCTTCGCGCTTCAACGATTCTAGCAGTTCCCAGAGTCTGTCGTCGTCGACTTGCGCCATTCGCGCATTGTGCATCTGATATATATCCACGTAGTCCGTTTGCAAGCGTCGGAGCGACGCCTCAAGCGCTGCGCGCACGAAACGCGGTGAAAAATCCTGAGCCAGCTCCGATTGACCGGGTCGATCCTGCGGCACGTTGGAAAAATCGTAACCGAATTTTGTCGCGTACACGATGCGGTCGCGACGTCCGGCGAAGGCCTTGGCCAGCTGCTCTTCGCTGCGGCCATTGCCATACGTGTCTGCGGCATCGTAGAGGGTGATCCCGAGATCGTACGCCGCGTGCAGCAGTGCGACGGCGTCGTCGTCGCTCTTTTCGCCCCACCAGCCGGTCGCGGTGGTCCAGAGGCCGAAACCGACTTCGCTGACCGTGACCGTACTCTTGGGGTAGGTGCGGTACTTCATACGCGGGCCTTCTCCGTCTCCCTCGCCAAAACTCCCGCCATGATCGACGAAACGGCCGAGCTTGGGGTGGCGCTCGAGCGCGTGGGCGAGTGGATCGAGCGCTACTTTTCGCATCCCGAACGGTATGCGGTCATGCCTCCCGTGTGTCCGGGAGACGTCGTCGCGGCGCTCCCTTCCCAAGCTCCGGAGCGCGGCGAACCATTCGATTCCATCTTCGCGGATTTCGAGCGGATCATCGTGCCCGCGACGACGCACTGGAACCACCCACGCTTTTTTGCCTATTTCGCGACGAGCGCTGCACCAATCGCGATTGCCGCCGAAGCGTTGGCGGCAACGCTGGACGTCAAGGCGATGCTCTGGCGGACGTCACCCGCGGCGACGGAGCTGGAAGAAGTGACGATGCGCTGGCTCGGGCAGTTGCTCGGCCTGCCGCCGAAGTGGACCGGCATCATCTACGACACGGCGTCGATCGCTGGTTTCACCGCGCTTGCCGCTGCCCGCGAAGCGCTCGATCTCGACATACGCGAGCGCGGCATGGCCGGTCGAAGCCTGCCGCCATTGCGAGTTTATATTACCAATGAAACGCATTCCCACGTTGAAAAGGCCGCGATTGCGCTTGGAATCGGACAGCGCAATGTCGTGCGCATTCCCTGCGACCTCGAATCGCGGATGCGTCCCGAGGCCTTACGTCAAGCAATTGAAACCGATCGCGCCGCCGGGATGCGGCCGTTGGCGATCGTCGCAACGGTCGGGACAACCTCAACGACGTCGATCGATCCGGTGGCAAAGATCGCCGCGGTAGCGCGCGAATGCGGCGTTTGGCTGCACGTCGATGCCGCCTATGCCGGCATCGCCGCGATCGTCCCGGAGTTTCGCGGGCTACTCGACGGTGCGGAACACGCCGATTCGCTCGTCGTCAATCCGCACAAGTGGATGTTCGTGCCGATGGACTTGTCGGCGCTCTTCGTCAAGGACGAATCAATCGTCCGCCGTGCCTTCAGCTTGGTGCCGGAGTATCTCACCGGTCCCGAAGCGGGGGTCGTGAACTATATGGATTACGGCTTGCAGCTCGGGCGCCGCTTTCGCGCACTCAAGCTGTGGTTCGTGCTGCGGCATTTCGGCGCCGAGGGAGTTCGGGAACGGCTGCGCGGCCACATCGCGCTGGCCCAACAGTTCGCGGCCTGGCTGCGCGCGGAACCAAACTGGGAGATCCTGGCGCCCCATCCGCTCTCCGTCGTCTGCTTCCATTACGCGCCCGCCGGCCTCGATGCGGCAGCCCTCGACGCGCTCAACGCCGCGATCATGCACGCGGTCAACGCCACCGGCGAAGTCTTTCTCTCGCACACCAAGATCGACGGTGCCTATGCAATGCGCCTGGCGATCGGTAATCTTCGCACGAAGCGTGAGGATGTCGAACACGCGTGGCGGATCTTGCGGCAGGAGGCCTCGCGCGAACTGCTGCGCGAGCATGGTTAATACAAACGCAAGTATTGGTCCCGTTCCCACGGATGAACCGCGCGGCGGTACCGCTCGTACTCCTCCAGTTTTGCGTCGCGGAACGCATGATAGAGATGATCGCCGAGCGAGGCGCGGACGACTGCATCGCCGTCGAGTTCGGCAATGGCCTGGCGCAACGACTTTGGCAAGGTGCCGATGCCGCGCTCGCGTCGTTCCTTCTCGGTTAAATCGTAGGTCGATCCGATGAGCGGTGGCCCGGGTAGCGTGCTGCGCGCGACGCCGTCGGCCGCTGCGCCGATCAACACGGCCAGGGCGAGGTACGGATTGCACGCAGGATCGGGACTTCGCATCTCGATGCGCGGCGGCGTCTGACCCGGAGGAACGCGCACCAGCGCGTTTGCGCTGCGCTCCGACCACACCGCGTAGATCGGCGCGTCCCAGGCGGCGACCAACCGCTTATAGGAGTTGACCGTTGGATTGCAGATCGCCGTCGTGGCAGCAGCGTGCTCGAGTAATCCCCCGACCACGTAAAGGGCCGTTTCGTCGTCGCTGGACTCCGGCAAACGAAAATCGGCGTGCAATCCGCTGCCCGCGCGGTCGGCCAGGGGCTTGGGCATGAACGTCGCTTCTAAATCGAAATCGGCAGCGACGTGTTTGGCGATGGTGCGCAAGGTCAAAACGTGGTCGGCGGCCGCCAGCGGGTCGTCGTGCGCGACGTCGATCTCGTGCTGCCCCGCGCCGTGCTCGTGATGCGCCGATGAAATTGGCACGCCCATCGCGCGCAATGCCGCTACGATCGCATTGCGCGCTTCTTCGCCGCGATCGTTGGCGGAGAAATCAAAATACGAGCCGACGTCCGAAGTAGCGGTCGACGCCACGGCATCGTGTCGCCGTTCGAACAAATAAAACTCCACTTCGAAGCCGACGCGCTGGGCGACGAGTGCGTTTGCGCTCTCGATCGCGCGGCGAAGCGTCGTACGCGGACACCCTTCGAACGGCGAGCCGTCGGGCATGGCGATGTCGCAAATCAGACGCGCTTCGCGGGCGTCGCCGGCGGCGCGCCACGGGTGGACGGCAAAGGTCGACGGATCCGGCCGCAGCAGCATGTCGAGCTCTTCGCCGCGCACGAAACCGTCGATAGATCCGCCATCGAAGGTGACCCGACCATCGAGAGCCGCCTCGAGCTCGTCGATCGGGATGGAAACGTTCTTGCTCACGCCCAAGATGTCGGCGAAGACCAGTCGCACGAAGCGTACGTTCTCCTCGCGCGCCAGTCGAACGACGTCGCGCTTTGAGGCTGGGCGCCGCCACTCAGTTCGTGTCGTTGAGTTCATCAATGGCCACCGCCAAGCGAAGAGTGAGCTGGTCGTGCGGGCTATCGAGCGAGCGTGCGCAGATTTCCCCGATTTGGCGCAATCGGTAAAAAACCGTATGACGATGCACGTTCAACTGCGCCGCCGCCGTCTTTACGTTCTGTCCGGTTTTGAAATAGAGCTTGAGTGTGCGCTCGAGCTCCGTTTGATGGTTTTCGTCGTAGTTGCGAAGCGGCGCCAAGGTTTCCGATGCAAACACCTGCAAACGCGACGCGTCGGCCCCTTCGTACAGCAAGCGATACGCGCCAAGGTCGTCGTACGCGATCACGCGACCGTCGCCGTGAATGCGCCGCCCAATGGCGAGCGCCGCCTGCGCCGCCGTGGCGCTCGCCTCGAATCGGGAGAATGGCTCAACCGTCCCCACGCCGCCGGAAAACCGCAGTTGGGCCTTGCGGCGCGCCGCACTCTTGGGCAAGAGCGCGGCAGCGGTCTTCGCATTGCTCGCGTCGATCGTCCGCGCCGCGGGAGCGAAGATGAAGAGCGTTCCACCCCGCTCGAGCACGCCGACGTGGGCGTCGTTCGAGCGAAAGACATCGGTCGCCAACGCGCGCAGCTCTCGCAAGCCGTTGGAGCTTGCGGTCTCACCGCCGTCGACTTCGAGCGCAACCGCGATGTAGTGCGGTGCGAGCACGATCCCGCGCGCTGCAGCCTCGTCGCGGGCGGCGCTCGCATCGTGAAAGTCGTGCGCGAAGAGCGCATTCCAGAAGTCGCCGTTCCGCTTGCGCAGCGCGCCTTCGTCGCGCGCGAGTTCGATGCCGATCGTCGCGGCGGTCAGCCGTAAGAGCAGCTCCGCGTCCGGCGCGACGTCGCCAAAGAGTGAGAGGCAGCCAAGATCGACATCCCCAACCGTCACCCTCCGAGCTCGCCCGGGCGCGCCGGATTCGACGACGGCGCGACCGCTCGATGGAATCGCACCGGTCCCGGCCGAGGCGAGTTGCCGCCATTGCGCGTCCTCGAGCAACACGGCGCCGTTGGTCGCCTGGGCCAGAAACGATGCCAGGGCTTTGGGGCCGCCTCCCGCGGCCGCGACCCGCGCAAGACCCTCGCTGAATTCGACAATCTCCTCCGGCTTCACGACGCCGCGCGGCGCGAATGGTGACGCCGGACGCGCGGGAGCTTTTTTGCAATGTCGTCGGGCATGATCGCGTCGATGGCGTCGTCGACCGTGACGATCCCGAGCAGTATACCTGCATCGTTGACGACCGGCACCGCGAGCAGATCGTATTTGGCGATCGTCGAGGCTACGTCGACGGCGGGTGTGTCGAGTGCCACGGTCACCAAATCGGTTTCCATGATTCGATCGATAAAGGCCGTTGGTAGCGCGAGCAAGAGACTTCGCAGCGAGAGTGCGCCGAGAAGACGATCTTCCTTGTCGACGACGTAGAGATAATAGATGAACTCCGAGGCGGGTGCGATCTCGCGAATCTTTCGAATCGTCGCCTCGGTCGTGCGATGCGGGTAGATCCAAACGTAGTCAGTCGTCATCATTCCGCCCGCTGTATCCTCGGGGTACTTGACGAGTTCGCGCAGGCCGCCCGCGGTGTAGGAGCTCATTTCGGCCAGAAGCTGCGTTTGCTGCTCCTCCGGAAGCTCGGCTAATAGGTCGGCAGCGTCGTCGGCGTCCATCTCTTCGATGATGTCGGCGGCGCGCTCGGTGCCGATATCGTCGATGAGATTCTTGCGCGTTTCCGCGTCGAGATGCTCGAACGCGTCGGCGGCCGTCTCGTCGTCGAGCTGGCCGACAACGGCAAGTGCTTCGCGCGATGAAAGATCGCCGATGATTTCGGCGAGTTCCGAAGGATGAAGGCGCGCAAGGCGGCTCTGCTTGACGGAGAGTCGTACTTGCGAAGGATTGACGTCGCGAATCGGCGCGACGGAATCCCAGGCAATCATCGAACGTCTTGCGTTCTCCACGCGCGGCAGAATGCGCCGGCCAATCGAACGCAGCCCAAGCCGCCGTAACAGACCGGCAAGCCCAACATCGGCTGCGACGACGCGCAGGTGGCCGCCCGTATTTGCAACCTCAATGTCATTGATGCGCACGACTTTGCGGCCGTCAACGTCGACAATTTGTTTATCGAGTAAGTCGGCGACGAGGTAGAGCTCCGCTCGCTCGGGAGGTGCCGGCTCTTTCGGCGCGATCGTTAATGCGACGTGGCCGTTTCGATCGACGTCGGCAACCGTATCGATCGGCGCGTAGCGTAAGCCTTGGGCCGTCTTGATGACCAGGCCGTCGATCTCGGGAAAGACGGCGTCGGGCGTGCCGACGAGAAAGTCGGCGACCTTGCCGATGGGCAGTTCGTCGATGGTGGCTCGCCGCCCGACCAGATCGGAGATGAATCCCTCGGTGAAGGCCATCGTCCAGCGTATTCTTTAAGCGGCGAGCGGAGCCCGCCGCATCCACGCTCCGTCGCGCAGTTTCCATTGGGTGAGCACCGCGCGCACGGCCCAGGCTGCGGTCCAGCCCAGCGCGACGCTATAGAGACCGAGATGGAGCTTCTCGATACCGATCCACGCGAATGGAATGACCAGCGCGCTGCAGAGGATTCCCACGATCATCGAAAAGCGCGTGTCGCCCGATGCGCGAATCGGCGCCAGCGAAACCATCGCCCAGCCTTTGAGCGGCAGCGTGAGCATGTGGAGCGCAAGCGGCCATGCCGCAATGCTCGCGATCGCCGCGTCGAGGGTAAACACGTACGCCAAGGGCCACGCGAGCACTGCGACAACTGCTCCGGTCAAGGTCGTCACCACGAACGAAATGCGCAGCGCTCGATCGAAGAACCAACGGGCCCCGGCGACGTCACGCGCGCCGAGCCGTTGGCCGATGACGACCTGGGTTGCACTCTGCAGCGGACTGGGAACAACGAACGTCAGGTCGGAGACGACGTTCAACGCGCGAAACGCTGCAACGGCCATGGCACCCAGCGGGGCCAGCATCGCGACGATAAAGACATCGGGAACCGACACGCCGAGCAAAAAGATCGCCTCAGGCAAACCCAAACGCGCGCAGCGCTGCGCGATCCTCCACGAAATCTCGCGTTGGGCAAAGACTCGATACGCCGGGCGCCGTGCGACGTAGCCAACGGCGTAGCACGCCGCGATCGTTTCGGAAAGAAGCGAGGAGATGCCGGCGCCGACGATGCCCAACGGATGGTGAGTCCACCAGCCCAGGCCAAGCATCACCAAGAGCGGGATGTGAATTAAGTTCACGATAACGAGCACGAGGATCCCGAGCTGGCGATTGCCGGCCGCGCCTAAGCCAACGATCAGCGTCCCGGAGACTACGATCGGCACCATCGACGCGCAGCGAAGAATCAGGTAAATGGAGCTGGCATGCGCGCTGGGCAGCGCGCCGACCAGCCCATGAATCGCCGGCGCGGCTCCGAAAATACTGGTGAAAAATGCGACGATGCCAAGGGCGAGCGGCACGGCAACGCCGGCTCGAACGGTGCGGGCGAAACCGTCAATGTCGCTTGCCCCGATGCGCTGCGCCGCGACCAGCGACGTGCCGCTCATGAAACCGGACGCCGCGAAGACGACGGTCGTAGAGATGGTGTTGGCGGCAGTCGCCCCTGCAAGCGCAACTGCACCCATGCTTCCGATCGCGATCGTGTCGACCGTTCCGAGCAACTGGTCGCCCAGGATTTGAATGGCAATTGGAATCGAAAGGCGCCGGAATGCGGCGCCAATTTTCGTGTGATCGACGATCATCGATGACACGTTCACGTCGACACCAAGTGCGGTACGACCGATTCGAGCACGCGAAAGAATTCGTCGATCTCGGCCGGCTCCGTATAGAAGTGTGGCCCGACACGTATTCCGCAGCCCGGGCGATAGTCGACAAAGACGCGGCGCGCGATCAGTTCGCGACAGGCTCGCTCGGCCTCGTCGAAGTCGATGCCGATCCATCCCGTTCTGCGCGCGGGGTCGAGCGGCGAGTTGATCCGCAGTCCTCGCTCCTGCGCCATTGCCGCGATCTTTTGCGTTAGAAAAACGTTGCGTTCGCGAATACGCTCGACGCCAACCGATGCAACGAGCTGATGTCCCGGCTGCGCAACGACATAACCGGGAATCGTCGGCGTACCGTGACCGAACCGGTACATTGATTCGGCATGGACGATCGGCGCGGGTTCGAAGGCAAAGGGCCGCGCGTGCGCCATCCAGCCCGTAATTGCCGGCCGGAACCGTTCGGCGAGCGCGGGTTTCACATAGATCCAGCCGCAGCCCGGACCGCCGCACAGCCACTTGTGCGATCCGCCGGTTACCAAATCGAGATCCCACTCCAATACGTCGTACGGGAAGACCCCCGTCGTTTGATAGGCGTCGACACAGAGCAGCGCGCCGACCTCGCGGCAATGCGCCTGAATCGCGCGCACGTCGGCGATGGCGCCCGAAATGTAGTATGCGTGCGATAGCACGGCGATCGCGGTTTTTTGCGTGATCGCAGCGAGAATGCGTTCCGTCGGAATGGTTCGCCCATCATCTGAATCGACGACCCGAACGACCGCGCCGTAACGCTCCCACTCGCGCCAGACATACGAGATCGAGGGGAATTGAAGGGCCTCGTAGACGACCTGGTTTCGATCGCCGCGAAAGTCGATGCAGGTAGCGATTGCCGCTTGCAAGATTGAAACGTTCGGACCCAGGAAGCACGTACCGGCGGGAGCGCCGACGAGCCTTCCGATGCCGTCGGCAATTTGCGCGATGCGAGGCAGCCAGCGTTCCCAGGCTTCGGGACCATCCGCGGCCCACTCGTCCCAGTACGCATCGAGCGCGACGCGCGCCGCCAACGGCGCAGCGCCCATGGAATGACTCACGAGGTAGACCGACGTTTCGAGAATTGGAAAATCCTCGCGCCTCATCCGCCGGTCCCTTTACCCAGATACGTGCGAACCTCCCAAAGCTCGGGGAAGAAGCGTTGCTCGAGCGTTCTCTCCAAGTATCGCGCGCCTGGGGAGCCGCCGGTGCCATGTTTTTGGCCGATCATGCGCTCGACCATGCGAATGTGACGCCCGCGCCAAAGCAAGAAGCGCTCGTCGAGCTCGATCAAATCTTCGAGCAAGAGGCAGAGGTCGTAGTACTGCGCTTCGTCGGAGTAAATTTGGCGAAAGCTCTGAACCAACTCCTCGCTCGAAGCGACGGCGAATCCCCGGCGTGCAAGCAACGCCTTGACCCGGTCGTAGAGCGACGGCTCCTTCGCACGACGTTCCAAACTCGCGCGCTGCGCATCGTCGAGCTCGATGAATTGCAAAACGTCGGTTCGTTGAAGGCCTGCGGCAAATTCGAGTTCGCGAAACTGTACTGACTGAAAGCCGCTCGCGGGGTTAAGATTGTCACGGAATTGATTGAACTCCTGAGGGGCCATCGTTTCCAGGATGTCAACTTGCTGCTCGATGAGTCGCTGAATCGAGTGCATGCGGTGAAAGCGCTTGGCGGCGCGAAGGAGATCGTCGTCGTCGAGCGCGACCATCGTTGCGTCGAGCTCGTGGAGAAGCTGCTTGAACCAGAGTTCGTATACCTGATGGATAACAATGAAGAGCATCTCGTCGTGATGCGGCGGCGTGGAAAGCGGGCGCTGAAGCCGGAGAAGTTCACCGACCTTGAGATATGAGCCGTACGACAAACCAGGCACTCGCCGAACCTTACGGGGGGTCCTGAGGTTCTCCTCGAATGCGCGACAGGTGATTCGTTCGTGCTTGGTCATGGTGACCGCCGTCGTCGCGCTTGCGTCGTGTTCCAACGGCGGCCGCAGTGCGTCCGCAGGTTCGTCGACCAATCCAATCGCTTTTCCGATCTTCGGGGGATCGGAAGTTCTCTCGACGCGCGAGTGGCACATGACCATCAACAAGCGGCCGGGCGCCGGCGACAGTGCGGTGCTGGCGCAGGGCGCCGGCCGGTACGACGGTCACGATGTGGTCGCGGGTACGCAAGCGTTTATGTCGGTGCTCGAAGGATGGCTGCAAGGCCTGAGCGCCGATCCGCCAAACGGCTATCATCTCGCCGCAAGCGGTAACGGCATCGACGCTGCTCGCGCGCATGCGCGCGATCTTGGCGTCGACTTCGTCGCCTTCGAAGGAACGCAGGCGGGAAAGCCTCACGGGGTTGTCGTGATGGTGGTCGATCCGCAAACGCTCGACGAAAAGGCCGGCCCGATGCTCGGCCTGATCGGACGTTTCAAGCACGTTCCCAGCATGCTGCGCGACCCAATCGACGCTCAGGCGAAAAGGCAAACTGGATTCTCGATCACCGAGGCGACGAATCCCGACACGCCGATCGGCGCAGCCGTCGCCGCGCTCGATGAACTCCGCGACTTCGGCGGACGCGGAATCGTGCTGATCGACGCCACCAAACAGTAACGCCTCGTCGGTGGCCAACGCGGCGATTTCATCGCTTTGGGCCGTTCCGCTGCGGGCGGCTGCAATTCTCAGCAACTATGTTTGGGACCATACAGCGTATCGGGTTCGTCATTGGGGTCGAGTTCCGCGCCGGCGCGGCGCGACGCTCATCATCGCCAACCATCAGCACGATTTTGAATCACCTGCAATCGTTTCCACGACGACCGTCGAGAGTGGCCCATGGCGCCATCCGATCTTCACCGCGAGCTCGCGCCGCATGTACGAACCAGGCTTTCTCGCCACGCGCATTCAGTGGCTGCGCTTCGTGTTGCGCCGTCTCGACGCCGGGCAGCTCTTCGTTTCGCTTGGACTCTTGCCGCTGGAAAACGAGCTCGCTTCGCGAGCGGTCGCCGCATTTGCCTGGGCGGCACAACGGCGACACGGACCGCTGCGGGTCGACGAAATCTTCGACGAGCGGGTGGCGGCGCGCTTTCCACCAGGCACGATCAGTTCGGATCTCTGGCGTAGCGAACTCTTCACCGCAGCGCAGCAAGTGGTCAAGATTACGACCGTTCGCGAACCGTACCGGCGCGAAATTCTCGACGAAACTCGCGATTTGCTCGAAAGCGATCTGGCTCGAATGGAGGCGATCGTGCGTCGCGGCGGCACGTTCTACCTCACGCCCGAAGGTCATTACACCGTCAATGGGCGCATGCTGCCGATGCGGGGCGTCATCGAGCGCCTCGCGCCTCTGGCGACGATCTACCTTGCCGGCGTTAGCTACGATCCGTTCGTTTCGCGCCGGCTTCCGATGCTCTATCGCATCGTTCGGTTCGATGGCGCCGGTATTGAGCCGATGCGAAAGACGCTCGCCGCCGTGCGCCCGGTGACCGCAAGTCAGCTTCTCGGCACCTGGCTGCATTCGCAAACGGATCGCTTTACATTAGGCCAAGCCGTTAGCGCCGTGGAAACGGCGCTCGCAGCGTTGCCGCCGTCGCTCTTCGTCGATCCGGAGCTACGGCGTAATGCGAAGACGATGATCCGCAGAGCGTTGCCGCTAATGCAGCGCTGGAACATTCTCCAACGCGACGGCGAGCATTACGCACTGGCGCCGGAACGCCGGCATCCGCAGTTTCCGTTCGTCGGCGACATCATCGCCTATCAGGCCTCGTTCTTGGCGGAAACGATTGAAAACGTGGCGTACGCGCCCGCGCCGCAGAGTGCGAACGTTCGAATTGGGCGAGGCGAAATCGCAGCGACGTCGGACCAGCGCCTTTGATGCGGCCGTCGGCTCCGATCACGCGATGCGCCGGCACCAGGAGGTCCAGCGGTGTCAACGCCATTGCCGCGGCGACGCCGCGGTGCGCCGATGGCCGCCCGATTGCACGCGCGACTTCGGCATAGGAAACGAATTCGCCGAACGCGAGCGCGGCAACGGCCCGCCACGCCGCGACTTGAAACTCGCTGCCGTCCAGTGCGAGCGGCAGTTCAAAACGCGCAAGCTGGCGCTTAAAATAGGCGCGCACCTGCGCGGCCGCTTCGACGAGCAGAGCATCGCTCGGTTTGCATCGTCTCTGAGCGTTTGCTGAGACGAATTTGCAGGCAACGATTGCCTCGACGTTGCCTAAAATCAACAAATCGTAACGGAGCGGCGTCGGAATGCGGCAACGCGTAGGTGCAGCCCCCGCTCGCATGCGAAGTCTGGGGACCTACTTGGAAACGGCGGTGGGCGCCGCCGCGTTAATCGTTGGGAGGCCTCTGTGAATCGTGCAATCCATCGAGCTTTACCGGTATTAACCGTCATCGCGCTTGCGGCATGCTCGGGGCTGGGTACGCATCAATCGTTTGTTCCGGGCTCTGCGGCGACGGGGACCGGCGACGGCGACATTCCGTTCGTTGGTGCCAATCCGGTTCGAGCGCTCTGCGCAGCTGCCGCTCCCGAGCGAATGGAATGCTTGGCCTTGGTACGAACCGACGTCAGGCCAGACGTGCAAATGGCGACACAGGCTCGGGACGATGCCGAGACCTGCCCATTTAGCTTAGGCTATTGTCCGATCGATCTGCAGAAGGCCTACGATCTTCCGTCGCTCACCGCCGGCAGCGGAAAAACTGTTGCGATCGTTGACGCGTACGGGTACAAGCACGCCGCCTCCGACCTTGCCTACTTCCGCAAGACGATGGGTCTCAAAGCGTGCAGCACGCAAACGGGCTGCTTGAGAATCGTCAATCAAGAGGGGCACTCGGCACCGTTGCCCGTCGAACCGCCGCTCAGCGACGATTGGAAGGGCGAGCAGTCACTCGACCTCGACATGGTTTCGGGGATCTGCCCAAACTGCAAAATCATTCTCGTTCAGGCGAATAACAATTACACCAGCAATCTTTACACGTCGGTCAGGACCGCGGGCAGCCTCGGTGCAAAGTATATCGGCGTCTCCTGGGGCTCCGGTCCGGAAGGCTCAGATAATTCGATCTTTCACCAGCCCGGCGTCGTGATTACGGCCGCAGCCGGTGACAACGGCGGCGGCGGTCGATATGGTGGCGGCCCGATTCAGCCGTGTACGTACACGTACGTCGTCTGCGTCGGCGGCACGCATCTCGTTCGCGATTCGCACAACAAACGCGGCTGGTCCGAAACGGTCTGGAATGACTGGACGTTCGACCAATGCGGCGGTCCCTGCGGCGCGACGGGAAGCGCCTGCAGCACGAAGATCGCCAAACCGCCGTGGCAGACCGACAAAGGCTGTCGAATGCGTTCGGCGGCGGACACGTCGGCCACCGCATCGCTGCGCACACCGGTGATCGTGTACAATTCGGAAGAGAACGGCTGCAGGCCGCCCAACTGCTTCGGGTACTACGGCGGCACGAGCGCATCGACCCAAATCATTATCGGTGTGTACGCGCTGGCCGGTAACGCGGCGGGGCAGCACGGCGGCACGTATCTCTGGGGCCACCACACGGGACATGTCTACGATGTGATAACCGGCAACAATCTCGATAAGGGACTCGGCGTCACGTGCGCGTCGAACGTGGTCTACATCTGCACCGCCGATCACGGGTTCGACGGACCAACCGGATGGGGAACGCCGGCGGGGGTCGGAGCATTCTAAAGCTCATCGCGCTGCTGGCCACGGTTTCGCTCGCGTCCTGCGCCGGGAGCTCGCTGGAACAGACGCCGCTTCCGGTGAGTTCGGCGCAAGCCACGATGCAAGCACCTCAATCGGCGCCGGGCGGCGCTGCGTCCGAACCCTCTAACGACGACTCGACCGACGACGCGCAAGCTCCCATTTCCAACCCGCGCGAACGTACTGCCGCGCCGGCCGAAGGGTCGGCCGCAAAGCCGGCAGTACGATACGCCTGCGCGCAACCCGCAGCCGCGGGGCGCCGCGAATGCGACGCGATACTTCGCCCGGATGCCGGCGCATCGCGCGCTTCGGCGCCCGCGTGCAATCGAACCGCGCCGTACTGCGCCTCCGATTTGCAGACGGCCTACGATTTGACGCAAGCGGCAAAGAGCGGCGGAAAAGGCGCGACCGTTGCGGTCGTCGATGCGTACGGCTATCCTGAAGCGGCCGGCGATCTCGCGGTCTACCGCAAGAACATGGGATTGCCCGCGTGCGGAGTCTCGAATGGCTGCCTGCGAATCGTCAATCAGAGCGGCCGCGCAAACGGGCTACCGAAATTCAATGCTGATTCCAACGACGATTGGCGAGCGGAAGCGGCGCTCGATCTCGACATGATTTCGGCAACGTGCCCCAATTGCAAGATCATCCTCGTCCAGACGAATAGCAACAAGAGTTCGGACCTTTCGATCGGTAACAATGCCGCCGCCGCGCTTGGCGCGCTGACGATCGTGAACTCCTACGGCGGTAAAGAAGAGAACGCGAGCGCCGCGGGGTATCGGCAGTCCGCACGTGCCGTGATTGCTAGTGCAGGCGCGGGCCCCGGAAGTCGCGGGCCGTGCGCGTATGCTGCCGTCGTGTGTGTCGGGGGGACGTCGCTGTTGCCCACCTCGTCGGGCCGCGGCTGGATCGAGCGCGCCTGGGGAAATGGCGGTGGCTGCAGCGCCTTGGTGACCAAGCCGAAATGGCAGCACGCAAAGTCGTGTAAAACTCGCGCGGTCGTCGATATATCGGCGGTTGCCGATCCCGCAACCGGTGTTGCCGTTTACCAATCGCCGGCCGGCTGGCAAGAGATGGGAGGAACCGGCATCGGCACTGCGATCGTCGCGGCGCTTTTCGCACTCGGTCCTGCGTCGGCACGCGCGAATGCTCCGTTGTGGATCTGGCGTCACGGGCCGACATCGGCGTACCATCACGTGGCCGGCAGCAGCGGCTACGACGCGGCGACCGGTTGGGGCACGCCAAACGGAACGGGAGGTTTTTAGAATGCAAATGCGCGCAACTCTGACGCTGCTTCTGGCGATTGTGGCATGCATGGCTGCCGCACCCGCCGATCGCGCGGTGATCGTCAATTCCGGCTCGACCAACGCTTACGGCTATACGATATCGGTTTCGTCCGATGGCAAAGCCTCGGTGACATTGCAAAACAAGGGCGGCGCCGCGGCGAGCGCCGCCAAAGCATTTACGGTACCAGCCGCGACCGCGGCTCGTTTCTTTCGCGACCTCGCGGCGGCTCGCAAAGCGAATACGGCGACGGCTCCCTGCATGAAGAGCGTTTCGTTCGGTTCGTCAACCCATGTGACGTGGCAGGGATGGACCTCGCCGGATCTCACGTGCCCCCCGCAAGACAACGTCGGCCAGGCGTTGGTCAATGATGTCGATGCCATTCGCAAAGCGGGAGCGATCAGCGAGTCGCCGCTCAGAAGCGGCGGATCGCAAGGCAATCGTTAGGCCCGCAAGCGCTTTACGATGTGCTTACGCCGGCGTTCGCTCCGAGCCGCGGTTCTTCTATGGGCGGCGTGGCTGGTCGGATGCGGGGGCGTCGTTCCCCGGTCGACGCCCGTCGCGGGCGGTTCGCCGGAACGTTACATCAAGCACGTCGTAATTATCATTCAAGAGAACCGAAGCTTCGACAATCTTTTTAGCGGCTTTCCTGGAGCCGACGCGCCGACATTCGGCTACGCGGGCGCGAGGAGGATCCCGCTGCATCCGACCGCGCTCGAGAATCCGGGCGGCATCGAAAATAATTGGCGAGACTCGATCAGCGGCTGGAACGGCGGCAAAATGAACGGCTTCGAGAACGAGCACTTCTATGGACAGCGCGCGGACTTCGCCTATGCGTACGTGCCTCGACGAGAGTCGGCTCCGTACTGGGCAATGGCACGCCAATACGTCTTGGCCGATCGTATGTTTCCGACCGAGTTCGGTCCAAGCTATACCGCGCACCTAAGCTTGATCGCGGCGAACACCAACATCAAACTGACGCCGATCGCCGAAGTCGACGCGCCCGATACTTTGAAATGGGGCTGCGAAGCTCCGCCGGGAACTCGCACCTTTACCCTCGACGCACGCCGTGTCGAGCGGTTCAACGGTCCATTCCCGTGTTACAGCAACTTTCCCACAATCGCCGACACGCTCGACGCCGCCGGTGTTTCCTGGAAGTATTATGCCGCACCGCTAGGCCGCATCGGCAAAGTTTGGTCGGAGTTTTCGTCGGTTCAAAGCGTCTATCACGGGCGCGATTGGCAGAACGTCGTCGCGCCGCAGACGCGCGTGCTTACGGATGTGCAGCGTGGTGCGCTCGCCGACGTTACCTGGGTGACGCCGGACTGGCGCGACTCGGATCACACGGGCAGCGGCGCCAACCGGGGCCCGTCATGGGTTAGTTCGGTGGTCAACGCAATTGGCGAGAGCGCGTACTGGCAGTCGACGGCGATCCTCGTGCTGTGGGACGACTGGGGCGGTTGGTACGATAACGTGCCGCCCCCGCAACTCGACTTCCGGGGCCTGGGCATCAGAGTGCCATGCATCGTTATCTCGCCCTACGCACGCATCGCGCGCGGTGCGAAGGCCGGCTACGTTTCGCACACACAATATGAATACGGCAGCATTCTCAAATTTGTCGAGCAGATCTTCAATCTGCCGCCGATTGGGCCGCCGTCGCGCGGATTCACCGATACGCGTGCGGCGAGCATGCTCGACGTGTTCGATTTTACTCAGAAACCGCGCGCTTTCACGCCGATCCCGGCCCCTTATCGAGAATCGCTGTTTGCGCACGAGCGACCCTCGTTGATCGCGCCGGACAGCGAGTAACCGCCACCGCAGGCTAGTACATTAGCTTGCGGATCAAATAGGTCCATTGCAGCGCGCTGGTCAGCGCTTGTTCGCGTAAATTGGCGCCCGCTCCGTGGCCGCCTTCGGTTACTTCGTAGAAGAGGTAGGGGATATGCATCGCTTCCAGTTTGGCGGCAAACTTGCGAGCGTGTTGCGGTCCGACGCGATCGTCTTTCGTCGTCGTCCAGATGAGCGGTTCGGGATAGCGAACGCCGGGCTTGAGGTTGTTGTAGGGCGAGATCGAGGCGAGAAAGGCGCGTTGCACCGGATTGGCTACGCTGCCGTATTCGCCGGTCCACGATTCGCCGGCTTCGATCTGCTCGAAACGCAACATATCGAGCAGCGGTACCGCAATATCGACCGCGTGGAAGAGCTCGGGATGCTGGGTGAACTCGACGCCCATCAGCAGGCCGCCATTCGATCCGCCTTGTATGCCGAGGCGCCGTGGGCTCGTAACTCGCCTCGCGATCAGGTCCTTTGCGACAGCGGCGAAATCGTCGTAGATGCGTTGACGATGCGTCGTGAGTCCGGCTTGGTGCCAGGCGGGTCCGAACTCGCCGCCGCCGCGAATGTTTGCTAAAACGTAAACCCCGCCGCGCTCGAGCCACAGTTTACCTAAAATTCCGTTGTAATTGGGCGTCAGCGAAACTTCGAAACCGCCGTACGCGTACAAAAGCGTCGGATTTTTGCCGTCGAGTTTCATGCCCTTGGGGTGCACGATGAAATATGGAATACGCGTGCCGTCCTTCGACGTTGCTTCGCGTTGCTCGACGGCACTATTCGAAGCGTCGAAACGTGCCGGCGAGACGCGAACGATCGAAAGTGCAGCGTTCGACGCGTCGAGGTGCCAGAGTGTCGATGGCGTCAAGAAACTCGTTGTAGTGATATACGCGCTCTCGCCGTGAAGATCGGCGTCGTTGACGACGACCGAGGAATCGTCCGGCAGGTCGAGGCGTTTTTTCGACCAGCCACCACCGGCGACCGGCGTGTAGACCCACTCGCGCCCGCGCACGTTTTCGTACGTCGTCAGCAGCAAACGCGAACTCGTTTGCGCGACCGCGTCGAGCGACTCGCGCGGACCAGGGGCGTAGGCGAGCGAGGGTCGCAGGTGCTGCGGATCGGCCATTGCCGCCGCAAGATCGATGCTGACGAGCGATCCTTGCGCAAAGACCGCTCCGTTGACACTCCAATCTTGCTGCAACGTGAAGAGCAGGCGCCCGTCGACCAAGCCGGCCGTCTGTGCCAGAAGCGGCACGTCGAGCCGTTGCGCGCCGCGTTGCGTCAACAGATAATGTTCCGACGTAAACGTCGAGAGCGGCCGCTCGATAATCGCCGCCGTATCTCCGGCGCCGTCGTGCAGCACGATCGGCGTGACCCCGTACCCGCCGTCTGACGGCGCGCCGCGAAAGACTTCAACGGCGCTCGAGAGCGGCTGCCCGCGTTCCAAGCGCTTGACGACGTAGGGATACCCCGATGTCGTTAGCTCTCCGGGCGACCACTCGCGCGCGGCCAGCAGCGAGTCGTCATTTTCCCAAGCGATTCGCTGCTTTGCGCGCGAGAGCGTGAAACCACCCGGCACGAAGGCTTCGGTCGTTAGATCGTATTCGCGCGCGGTGATTGCGTCTTCACCACCGTCGGAGAGATAGACCATGCAGCGTGTCTCACGCGGCCACTGGCAATCGGCACCTTTCCAGACCCAGTTGGCACGCTCGGCCTTGGCGATGGCGTCGAGATCCAGGACCGTCGTCCACGGCGGCGAGGCGCTTGCGAACCCCAACGCCGTCGTGCGTCGCCAAATGCCGCGGACGTGCTGGCCGTCTTGCCAGAAGTTGTAGATGGCGCCCGCCAAGAATTGCGGCACCGGAACGCGATCCTTCGCTTGCGCGATCTCGAGCGCTTCGTTGTAGAGGGTCGAAAAATTCGGGTCACGTTCGAGGACGGCGAGCGTTCTTGCATTCTGTGCGTGAACCCACGCCATCGCACGCGCGCCATGCACGTCTTCCAGCCATGAGAAAGGATCGCTCGGCGCGGCGGCGCCGAGAAACACACAACAACTCAGAAGGCCAATCGCTCGTCGCATATGCCGGGCTGTTGCATCAGCGGGTCCGGCATTCCCGTAGGGGAGCGCGTTGCAGCCGTCTAACGCATCTGTTCGCTTACGGAGGTCGCTTGTGTCGAAGATGATCGTTGCTCGGCTCACGGTGGTCGCGGTTGGCTTGTCGCTCGCGGTCGGCGTGACCGGCCGGCCCGCTTCCGCCGCGCTTGATTTCTTCATCGGCGCGCGTACGGTTGTCAAGGACGCGCCGCTGAGCGCCTGCAATGGCAAGGCGCGCGATGCGTTGATCTCGGTGCTGGGAAAGGCCGCCGAATACGGTGATACCGGCAACTGGGAGGGGCTCGGGGCCACCGATGCTTCCGGCAACTCCTTTGCGGCCGCCGCGGTTCACTGCTATCCGCTCGATGCGGTCCACGGCTACCTCGTGACGCTCACGTGCGCCGCGCAAACGCCTCCCGCGACCGAATCAGCGAGCGTCATCTGCGGCAAGCTCGCGACCGCCTTCGGAGGCCAGCAATGACTGGCAACATTCGGCGCGGCGCCATCGTAGCCATTGGATTGCTCGCGGCACTCGTTTGGTGCGGCTCGGAGGCTCCGGCCTCGGTCGATATTGCCGCCGGCATTCGCCACGTCAGTCAGGAGGGGACGCAAACCGATTGCGGCGCGAAGGCCAGAGCGTCGCTCGATGCGTTCCTGCAGGACGCGCAAGAGTCCAGTCCCGGCAGCGGCGATTGGGTAGCTCATTCGACTAACGGCATCGCCGGTACGCCGACGGCGACGGCCGCGGTGCGTTGCTACGGACTGCCGACGGGATACGTGGTCACGTTCACGTGCGTCGTGCAGCTACCCGACAATCCATATACCGCTGACGCATTGTGCTTGGACGTCGCGCATAAATTTTACGGCGGCGCGATTACGGCGCTGGCGGCACTCCCGACACCCACTCCCGTACCGACGGGCTGCGCCACCACGAACCTCGTCGGCACGTGGGTCTCCGACAGCGACTCCAAGCTAACGTTCACGATGGATCTCACGGGAAACGTAACCGATAGCGAAGGAGTCTCAGGCAACTGGGGTCTCAAGGGCAACACGGTAACGTTTACTTATTACGGGAATCACACCCTAACGCTCTCACCCGACGGCAAGCATATGAGCGGCGGTGGTTACAGTCTCACTCGGAAGTGCTGAGTCGCCCGTGCGTGCTCACGGGGTTATGCTGAAAATCGTTCCGGCCTGATTGCCGCCGCCGGCAGCGGTCGTGCCGTAGAGCGTGCCGTTCGAGGCAAATAGGGGAGCACGCGGCATCGCTCCGTCGATTCCCCCCTTGAACGTGTGAATCAAGCTCTCTTTACCGGCCGTCGTCAGCGCGAAAAGCGTCCCGAGGTTGCTCGAGCCGCCCGCGAAAGTCGTCCCGTAGAGCGTCCCCTTGAGCACCGACAATCCTTGCGGCTCGGCGCCGTCCTTCGTTCCGCCTTGAAAATTATAGACGATTCTTTCGGCGCCCGCGGGGGAAACCTTAAACACGATTCCGGCGTTCGCGGCGCCCCCGAAGGTGGTGGTACCGTAAAGAGTTCCATTTAGATCGACGAGGGACGATGACGGTTGCGAACCGTCTTTGCTTCCTCCTTTAAAGGCGTAGACGACGCTTTCGGAGCCGGATTTGCTTATTTTGAAAATCGTGCCGCAGCCCGACGAGCCACATCCCGTGCCACCATACTCCGTGGTCCCGTAAAGCGTACTACCGACTTCGGTCAGTGAGGCCACTGGAGTCGCACCGTCGTTTTGACGGTGTCCGAACTCGTAGATCACCGTTTCCTTTCCGGAAGTTGAGATCGTGTAAACGGTGCCCGCCGACGAACTGCCGCCGCCCGCGGTCGTCCCATACAACGTGCCGTTGAGATTGACGAGGCCGGCGTACGGATTCGCACCGTCGCTCCCGCCCGAGAAACGATGCACGACGCTCTCTGCCCCCGAGCTTGTGACGGCGAACACCACACCTTCACCGTTGGCGCCGCCGCCGTTCACGGTCGTGCCGTAGAGCGTGCCGTTAACGCTTAAGAGACTCGCCAACGGGAGCGAGCCGTCGCGGTCGCCTTTGAAGTTATGGAGCACCGTAAGTTTGCCGGACGTCGTAAACGCGAAAACAGCCCCTTCGTCATGCACGCCGCCGCTATAGGCTGTGCCGTAAAGCACACCACCGGCATCAACGAGGCGGGCGTCGGGCGCTTTGCCATCGGAACCATTAAAGCTAAGCAGATGTTTGAACGTCGCGGTCGCCGAGTGTAAGTCCCCCTGGCGCGCCTGCGTCGCATCGTTTGGGAGCGTGGGGCTGCCGGCGCGAGCACACGCCGCCATCAAAAGAGCGCATGCGAGAGGCAGCAGCCTCACCGACACGTTCCTACCGTAATCTCCACGCGCCGGTTCTTTTGACGTCCGAGTGGATTGTCCGATCCATCGGGCTTGGTATTCGGCGCAACAGGGTCGGCCTTGCCCCGACCGACGTACGGCGTGGAGGCGGGGATGTAGCGGTGCGCTGCCAGCCAATCGCGCACCGTCTTCGCGCGCTCCTCACTCAACGTGATGTTGTAATCCACCGAGCCGATCGCGTCGGTGTATCCAACGATGTGAATGGGCTGGTGCGCCGACTTCTCGAGCATCGGCCCGAGAACGCCCAGCGTCTTCTCCGCGTCGGGCGAAAGCGTATACTTATCGAAGGCAAAAAGGGCATCGGAGCCGACGGTGTATTTCTTGCCGCAGGATTGCGTGGTCGTCTTGATTGCCTGGATCCCTCTGGGAATCTGGATCTGACCCGGCTTTTGAATCGGGCCCGGTTTTTGAATCTGCCCAGGCGTCAGCCAGGGTCCTTTTGGAGCCTGAATCGGCCCGGGTTGTTGAATGGGGTACTGCTGCGCAACGAGGAGCGTAAAGAGAAAGACGGCGATATTCATAAAATTGCGATTCTCCAGGAAGAGACCGCTTCCCGGCTTCGAAGAACGACCAGACTACTTGGCATGGTCGGTTTTGTCGGTATTCGGTATGTTGTATGATTTGCGTAGAAAGGAAAACACATGATGAAGAGCGTTTTGGTGGCGGTCATCCTCGCGACCGCGGGTTCTTTTGCAATGTCAGTGCCGGCGACGGCAGGCTACGTCTACGTGCAGACGGGGCCACCCGCAGCCGTCGTCGAGCGGGTGCCGGGGCGCCCGGGTCGCGGCTACGTTTGGGTAGGCGGTTACTATCGCTGGTATGGCGGACGCTATACTTGGGTGTCGGGCTCGTGGGTCCGTCACGGCGGCGCTTGGTGTCAGGGACACTGGGTTCACGAGCCGCGCCATGGATGGTACTGGACTCCCGGACGGTGGTGCTAACGCTCATCGCCGCGGAAAGCGCGCGCGGTTAGCTAGCTCAAAGGTAACGTACGCGGTAGCTTTGGAGGCAAGTTCCAGCACGAACGGATCGTTGTTCGAAAGGTTGTCGCACCAGCGGTGCGGATAATCGACGCAGCCCCCGTTGAAGCTCGGGATCTTGCCTTCGTAGTTACCGCGGACGCCGCCCCACAGCTGCGTTTCCCATGTGTGCTTACAACAGTCTTGTTGGGTGAGGATGCCGGTATTCGGAACTCCGACAAGACTAAAGGCGAACGAATCGGTGCCGTTGTTGCCGAAGTTGGCCGGGCGCGAGACTATTCCACCGGCTTTGAAGAAATCGTAGAAGTAGTCATTGCCGAGCTGCGATTGCGGAACAACATTCTTGGGGAATCGCTTCACCTTCGTGGCGTGCCCCGGGTCGGCGATGAGAATGTCGAAGTTCGGAGTAGCCGTCACGTCGGCGTCAACATCAAAGGCGATTTTGCGCAGCTCTGTTTGAGCCAAATGCGTGGTATAGAAGCGAGACCCCAGTAAGCCCAGTTCCTCCCCGCCGAACCACATGTACCTTAAGCGGTTGCGTGTCGGCGTCTTCGCCATGGCCAGCGCGATCTCGAGGATCGTCGTCGATCCCGATGCATTGTCGAGCATTCCGGCACCGTAGATCGCGTCCAGGTGCGCATCGATGACGACGATACGGTTGGGATCGCCGAATTTCGAGTCGGCAATAACGTTGTAGTCGAGATCGCTTCTCTGCCGAGTGCGGATCTCGATGCGTGCTGTCGGAGCGCTGCCGGATTCGTAGCGGCTTTCGAGCTCATTCCCGACGACATTCGACGCGGCTCCCACAACGGGAATTCTCGCCGCATCCATCAGTCGAGTCTGCGAAGCGCCCGTTTCCATATTATAGAGGATGACGGCCGCCGCGCCGGCCGCCTGGGCGTTTTCCACCTGCAGATCGGGGTCACAGGGGCCGCGCGCGAGCAATGCGATGTTGCCCGGCCGAAAACCGGCGTAATCGCCGGACGAACACCCAGTGTGGGCGCCGTTCGCCGGCTGTATCGGTCCGTCAACATCGCCGGTCCCCGAGCCGCGCGCGACGAACCAGTCCCGTTCGAGTGCGTAGTTTCGATTGCCGACGCGAAACTGCGGCGTGCCGGCGAGTTCGGTCGTGGTATAGACGTATTGTTGGATCCGGACGTCATAGCCGGCGCGTCGCATCACCTTGGCCACGTAGGCAACGGAGGCGCGATATCCGGGTGTTCCGGTATCGCGATTGCCGTGGCCCTGGCTGCCCGGATTTGCGTCGGCGATTCGTTGAAACACCGTCAATCGGCGCCAGAGTCGCTCGCGCTGGATGCAGGATTCAACTTTTGCGAGCGTGTCGTTGACGCTTCGATCGCAGTTTTGCGCAGCCGCGACATTTGCGGCGCTCTCTTCGCTAAGGAAGGGCGTCTGCTGCACGGCGTTCGACTGACACGCCGCAAGCCCCAAAATCAAAACGCCCGAGAGAAGTCGCGGTACTTTATAAGACATGTTGACCTCCGGTTCGACGTATGCCGCGTGCAGAAATCACGATTCGCTTCGGCGCGCGTGCATGACAATTCCCGTCGAGGTAGTTGCCGGCTCTCCGGGCGTCGAAGAGTCGAGCAATGCGTAAAGATACCATCGCGCTTGCCGCCTGTTTTCAGGCTTTGGCGCTGCTAGCGCCGATCGCGACCTTTGCCGGACCGGTGCGCTGGTCGGCGAGTCCGTTGCAATTCGCGAGCCTCGCTCAGAGCGGACGTACGATCGTCACCGACGAGACGCAGCTTCCGCGATTCGCCTATCCGATGCCGATGGCGCCATCCAAACTGGTGGTCGCTGACGACGCCACGTTCGCGCCATTCTTGCGCGCCGTTGAATCCGACGTCGAGAAGACGCTCGCGCAGTACGATATCACCGACAAGGCGACGCTGCGCGATTATCTGGCTACGCGCCTGGCGGGACAGCTCTTGTCGGGTGACACGGCGGGGATCCGCGTGACGGTCGCGGCGCTGCGTGCCGCCGAGACGAAGCCGAGTCGCGCTCTGCTCGCGGGACGCCTCGAGCTCGCAGTCGCGTCGGGTAGTTTTGCGCAGGCTGATCGCACGGCCGTCTTTGCACTACCCTGGAGTGTCGTGGGTGACTCTGTCAAAGACGCGGCGGGCTTCGAGCCGGTCCAGACGCGAGATGGCGTCGTCGGGAACGTGGCTCACGACTTCGATCCCATCGCGGCGAAGAGCGGAACGCTCGACGGTCCTTCCGGACGCCAGCTCGTGCGCCTGCGAGCCGCATTGGTGTTGCTGCCCCTTCTTCCACAAGACGTGCAGATTTTGCAAGCGTACATTGCGCGGCACGACACAACCAAGCCTGACATTTGGGCGATGCGCGACGTGACCTTGGCGCCGTCGCAAGTAAAAGCGCCGGTGCGCATCGGCATCCTCGACTCCGGCGTCGATCCACATGATTATCCGATGCGGATGTACGGGGGGGCCGGCGCGGTTCAGCACGGATTGGCGTTCGCCGACGATGGGACGCCGTCGAGTTCGGATCTTTATCCCGTGCCGGCCGACGTAGCTTCGGACTATCCCAAAATCGTGAAGTTGCTGACCGGGTTTAGCGACATGGAGAGCGGCATCGTTTCGCCCGATGCCGCTGCTGCAGCCGCCTACCTTCGCTCGCTCGATGCAACGCAGGAGGCGGCGTTCGAGCGCGAGATGGACGTCGTGGGCGAATACGCTCACGGATCCCATGTTGCCGGAATCGCGTCGCGCGGAAACCCGGGAGCCCAAATTGTCGTAGCGCGGTTCGACGATAACTTACCGAATCTCGCATTTGCCCCAACTGTCGAATGGGCGCGGCGCATGGCGCAGGATTTTGCCGCGATCGGCGCGTTCTTCCGCGAACGCAACGTGCGCGTCGTCAATATGAGTTGGGGCGATCAAGTCAGCGAGTTCGAGCAATGGCTTGCAAAGACCGATGCCACCGCCGATCCGCAGGCGCGAAAGCAGAAAGCGCAGGAGCTTTACGCCATTTGGCGCACCGCAATCGAAGCGATGATCCGTGACACGCCCGGAACGCTTTTTGTTGCGGCGGCCGGAAATGGGGATAACGATGCAACGTTCGCGCAAGATGTGCCAGGCTCGCTCGTTTACCCGAATTTGCTCACGGTTGGCGCCGTCAATCAAGCCGGCGATTCGACTAGCTTCACGAGTTACGGACCGACCGTAGCCGTCTATGCCGACGGCTTCCACGTTCCCAGTAAGATTCCGCAGGGCTATACTGTCAAGTTTTCAGGAACGTCGATGGCCGCTCCGAACGTCACCAATCTCGCGGGAAAATTGTTCGCCCTGAATCCGGCCCTCACGCCCCGACAGGTTCGTGCGCTGATCCTCGAGGGAGCTACGACAGTACCAGGCGGAAAACTGAAGCTAATCGATCCTAAACGCAGCATCGCCTTGTTGCGTGCAGCTCGGTGAGCGCGACCGGCGAGGCCCGATCGTCCACATACCAACTCGACCCGACCCGGAACTTGCCCAGTTATCGAACCACGGCGGGGCGCCTCGGAATGGGGCCGAGTTTTGGCAACACGTCGCTCTGGGTCAATACAAAAAATACGGGCGACGTCGAACGCGTGTTTTGCATCGCTCGAGGCTGCGCCCTGATTGGCTCGATTGCCGTACGCTTTGCCATAGCGGGGCGGCCTTTGCGGGATGCGGCATTGCGTACTTCTGAAGAAAAGCGTAAGGTATATACGCCGCTGTCGCTCAATCTCGACGAGGTCGTGGTCGAGATTCACCCGGCCTTTCAGCGCCGTTCGTTCGATGTCGCAGGTTCGATATACATTACAGAAACGTTGTTTTTGCCGCTTCAGGCAATGCAAAACGGCACGGAGTCCGATCCCTCCGTGCTCTATCAGATGATCGAAATAGAAAATCGCGGCGCCCAGGAGCAAGACCTGCGCGTTAATGGGTTCGCCCGTCTGCGCGGCGATTCGACCGACGATGTCTTCGCTCAGTATGACAAGAGTGTCTTTGGACTGATTGCGAAAAATCAAAGCGACGGCAGCCTGGTGCGAGTCTTTGCGCTTACCCGCGAGCCGAGCGCGTACGAGACCAGTTTCGACTTTGGAAATGTGTATAGCACCTCGCGAACGGATGCTTTGACCAACGAAACTAAGGCAATCGGCGATATTCTCGGCAGCTTGCAAGTCGATATTCGCGTTGGTCCCGGCGAGCGCGAATCTTTCGCGTTCAAATCCGGCATCTACGATCAGGACGTCGCCGGCGCTTTAGACTCTTTCAACGCCGTTTCTGCGGTCGATACATTTCGTCAAACCCTGGCGACGCTTGAAGACGAGATCCACCGAGGCGAAGTCATCACCCCTGACGAGGTCGTCAACGATGGTGCGCTGTGGAGCAAGGTCAACATGCGCCGGGTCATGGCCCGGTATCCACACGGCTGGCTTTTTACGAACGATCCCGGGGTAATGTCAAACGTGGTCATCCGTGACTGCGCGTGGTTCGTGTACGGTTGCGACTACTTCATGCCGATTTTTTCGCGATCGGTCTTGGATAAGATAAGCTCGTGGCAGTATCCCAACGGCAAGCTACCCGAGTTCGTCGACGCTTTGACGGGCCGCGTAGAAGACGATGGGCTCAATGTCAATGACGACACCCCGCTCTTTATCATGGCTGCGAACCATCATTTCCGAACGACCGGCGACGAGGATTGGCTTCGAAAAATCTTTCCATCGTTAGCTCGCGCCGGCCGCTACATAATATCGCAGATGGATGAGCGGATGCTCGTTGTCTGCAATGCCGACGATCCGAGGGGCAACGTTTGGGCAATCGCGAGCTGGCGAAATATCATTGCGAACTATTCGATCAACGGCGCGGTGACCGAAATCAATGCGGAATGCGCCGCGGCCCTCAAGGAACTGGCGCATCTCGCCGAGCGGGTCGATGCTAATGACGCCGAGATCGAGTCGTTCGCCACTGCATCGGATCGAATTCGCGCAGCGATGCAGCAGCATCTCATCAATCCAAAGACGGGCCTATTCTATCTCAACATCGATATTCACGGGAATCCGCACACCGACGTCACGGGCGACGAGGTGTTCCCCGTGATGTTCCATACCTGCGACGATGAAACGGGCTTTCGCGTTATCGCGCGCCTGAACTCACCAGATTTTTGGACGGAGGCGGGCCTGCGGACCGCCTCGGCGCTCGATCCGCGATACGACCCAGCGGCGTACGCAGGGCTGCTTGGCGGCGTTTGGCCCGGTTTAACGTGGTGGTATGCTTTCGCCGCAGCCCGATACCATCCCGAGTTTATGGTAAACGCCTTGCGAGCGTCGTTCGAGCACTACGCGCGCGATCCGAGAAAGCACAATACCGTCCCCGGACAGTTCAGTGAGTGGTTCGATGGGGATTCACTCGTCAATCGGGGTATGCGTCTTAGTCCGTGGGAACCTCCGCGCTTCCTCTGGGCCGCGATCGAAGGCGTCTGCGGTCTCACGCTATCCGGCGATCGCCTTCAGATCAATCCGCTGATCCCCGCGGATTGGAAATGGGTGGCGTTGCGGCGTTTACCGTATCATCGGCGGGAGATATCGTACTTTGCGGTGCGTACGCAAGGTTCGCTCAACCTCTTCACGACGTGCGAAATCAACACCGATTTCACGCACTCGCTCTACGAAGAGGACGTTTCCGATTCGATTCCGATTTTTTCTCGCATTGCGAGAGTCGTAGCGCTGCGCAGAGAAAGAGAACTCGCCGTACTGGTCGGCAATGTTAGTAACTCGACAACGAACGTCCCAATCGACCTTTCGGGGCTACTCGAATCGGGCGTTCGCTATCACACTCGCGTTTACAATAGCGAGCGCGACGACTGGGAGACGGACTCCGTGCTTGCGCGCGAAGAGATCTGCGTGACGTCGGTTGGAATCGAGAGCGAAGGGTATAGAATTCTCCTCTTCAGAGCGCTCCGCGAAGCTTGATTTACTCGTCCGAATAAGGAGATCGTCCGTGCCTTTAATCGAAGTCGTCATAGCGTTGATAGTCATCGGTGTCCTGCTTTGGTTGATCAATACGTACATACCGATGGCCGGGTCGATAAAGACGTTGTTGAATGCCGTCGTCGTTATCGTCGTGGTTATCTGGTTACTCAAGATTTTTGGACTTTGGAGTTACGTCACGCAGTTTCACGTCGGCAAGTGATCGAAACGGCGCACGTCGCGTTCACCGTCAACGGCAAACTCGTCGAACTCGACGTCGATTCGAGGGCGACGTTGCTCGACACGCTGCGAGAAACACTCGATCTAACCGGCACGAAGAAGGGCTGCGACCACGGTCAATGCGGTGCGTGCACGGTCCACGTCAACGGCCGTCGCGTCAATTCATGCCTGGCGTTTACGCTGATGCACGATGGCGATACGATCGTCACCGTCGAAGGCATCGGCGCCCCTGGTGCGCTGCACCCGATGCAGGCGGCCTTCCTCGAGCACGACGGATATCAGTGCGGCTACTGCACGCCGGGTCAACTCATGTCCGCGACCGCGTTGCTGGACGAACCGTGCGGCCCTTCTGACGCCGACGTCGCGGAATGCATGAGCGGCAATATCTGCCGATGCGGGGCCTATCAGAATATCGTCGCCGCCATTCAGGCCGTGCGGAGCGGCGAGGCGTGAAGACCTTCGATTTTACGCGAGCGGCCACCGTCGAAGATGCCTTGCGACAACACGTTAGTGGCGCGAAGTTCGTCGCCGGGGGAACCACGCTGATCGACCTGATGAAGCTCAACGTCGAGGCTCCGCCGAAGGTCGTGGATATCAATCGCCTTCCGCTCGGCGATATTGCGCGCACGGAAGGCGGCGGGTTGCGGATCGGCGCGCTCGCTCGCAACGCCGACGTCGCCTATCATCCGGACGTCGCGCGCGATTACCCGGTACTTGCGCAGGCACTCCTGTCGGGGGCTTCGGCACAGCTACGCAACATGGCAACAACCGGCGGGAACCTCCTACAGCGAACGCGGTGCGTTTATTTTCGCGATCCCGCCTATGCTTGCAACAAACGCTCGCCGAAAAGCGGATGCTCCGCGATTGGCGGGTTCAGTCGCAATCTCGCGATCCTTGGAACGAGCGACGATTGCATCGCATCGAACCCATCGGATCAAAACGTGGTCTTCACGGCGCTCGAGGCGACGATCCAAATTCTGGGAACGCAGGGCGAGCGGTCGGTTGCGATCGACGACTTTTTCTTGTTGCCTCGGAATACGCCGGATCGCGAAACGACTCTCGAAGCCGGTGAGCTGATCACTTCGGTAACGCTTCCTCCGCCGTCCCCGCGTGCACGCTCGACGTATCTCAAGTTACGCGATAGGGCATCGTACGAGTTTGCGCTCGCATCTGCGGCAGTCGTCGCGACCTTCAATGACGGCGCGTTCGAACGGGTGCGTATCGCAATGGGAGGCATCGGGACCAAACCTTGGCGCAGCGTGGAGGCGGAGAGTGCACTGCAAGGCGTCGCCCCAACGGCGCAGAGTTTGGAGATCGCGGCTGAGATCATGCTCCGCGACGCGAGACCTCAGCCGGATAACGAGTTCAAAGTCGAGCTCGCCAAACGCTGCGTCATGCACGCGTTGAGCCTCGTGATCCAGAATGACTCGCGGGGATACCCATGAGCGCGATCGGGCAAGGCCTTGCGCGTATCGACGGCCCGCTCAAGCTGACGGGAAGTGCCAAGTATTCATCCGACCACAACTTTGCAAACATGCTGTACGGGATTGGGGTCGGGAGCTCGATCGCGAGTGGCCGGGTCACATCTATCGACGCGAAGACTGCGTCGAAGATGCCTGGTGTCATCGAAATCTTTTATCGCGACAATATGCCGGCGCTCTACAAGTCATCGCCGGAAGCCGGTCCAATCGATGAGTCGCGGCCGCCGTTTGCGGACGACGTTATTCGCTACTACGGGCAGTATGTGGCGTTGGTGATCGCAGAGACCTTCGAGCAAGCCGTTGCAGCGGCAGCATGCGTTACGGTCACATACGCCGACGTGCGCCCGCCGAACGTTTCGCTCGAGCTCACGGCTGACGACGATCCCCAGGAGCAGAGCCGGCGCGGCAACCCTGAGGCGGCGTTCGCGGCGGCCGACGCGCGCGTCGACCAGACGTATGTCACGCCCGTGCAAACCCACAACGCAATCGAGTTGCATGCATCGGTCGCCGTTCCCGATGGCGAGCAAATCACGTTGTACAATACCACGCAAGCCGTCGTCAACAGCCGAAACGTTCTGAGCGAAATGCTCGGCCAACGCCGTGAGAACGTCCGCGTTATTATGAAGTTTCTCGGTTCGGGCTTCGGCGCGAAGCTGTGGGTTTGGCCGCACGAGCTTCTCGCCGCCGCAGCGGCGCGCCGTCTCGGCCGCCCTGTCAAGTTGGTTCTGAGCCGCAAGCAGAATTTTGAGTCGGCCGGCCACCGTGCTCGAACGCAGCAACGCGTCCGTATGAGTGCCGGCCGCGATGGCACGTTGACGTCGCTGCGGCAGGATTACGTGAATCATCGCAGCCTCTACGACGAGTACCAAGAGGACTGCGGCGAGGTGACGCCGTTCTTCTACGGAACGCCGAACCTGCTCGTCACGAACGCTCAGACGAAGCGTAACGTCGGAGCGCCAACGGCGATGCGTGGCCCGGGCGCCGTTCCCGGGTTATTCGCCATTGAGTCGGCATACGACGAATTGGCGCGAGTTCTCGACATCGATCCGGTGGAGTTGCGCATCAGGAACGAGCCCGAACGGGACCAAGAGCAGAACATCCCGTTTTCGTCGCGCCATTATATCGAGTGCCTCACGCTCGGCGCAGAGAAGTTCGGCTGGTCGCAAAGGACCGCCGGCGTTGGTTCGATGCGCCGCGGAGACGCGATTCTCGGGTGGGGAATGGCGGGTTGCTCGTGGCTAGCCGCGCGTTTCGCTGCGGAAGCACGAGTGGAACTGCGTGCCGACGGCTCGGCCTTCGTTGGAATTGCCACCCAAGACATTGGAACAGGCACGTATACCGTACTCGCGCAACTCGTCGCCGCGGTGACCGGCATTGCCGTCGAGCGAGTAATCGTCGAGATTGGAGATACGAACTTACCTCCGGGGCCGACGTCAGGCGGTTCGATGGCGACCGCGTCGGTCGTTCCGGCGGTCAACGAAGCCGCCCGCATGGCAATGAAAGCTGCCATTGGGCTCGCGACCGGCAACGGCGCGCGGTTCGCTGGGCACAGCGCGGACGAGCTCGAGTTTAAGGACGGATACATCGTCGTCAAAGACTCGCCGGCTGACCGCGTTGCGTTCCAAGAGGTTCTCACCGCCGCGGCGGTCGCACTCGTCAGTGGCTCGGGCAAAGGCTCGCGGACCTTCGGGGAAGGTCCGCCCGATCGCTCGGCCCACTCGTATGGTGCGCATTTCGTCGAAGTCACTTGGCAGCCTCAAACCGCCCGGCTACGCGTCGCCCGGATCGTGACCGTTATTGACGGAGGAACGATCATCAATCCGCGCACCGCGCGCAACCAGATCCATGGCTCGCTCGTGATGGGCGTCGGGATGGCGCTATTCGAGCGCACGACGTATGACGCTCGCTCGGGCGCTCCGATCAACAGCAATCTCGCCGACTACGTCGTCGCTACCAATGCCGACGCGCCGAGTATGGACGTCACGTTTCTCGATTATCCCGATACGTATCTCAACGAGCACGGCGCGCGAGGCATCGGCGAAATCGGGTTAGCCGGAGTCGCTGCAGCGATCACCTCGGCCGTTTACCATGCTACCGGCGTTCGCGTCCGCGAATTGCCGGTTACTATAGAAGCGCTGCTCTAGCGCTCGGTCAATGGGCCTGCAGCGTCGCCTCGATTTCGTATTGAAGGTTCGTGAACGCGTTAGGATTCGTTCCATAAGCGTACGAGTTTGTGTTGACAAGAAAGGCGTAGTGCACTCCATTAGGCAGCTGCTCGGCCCAGGTGTTGGTTCCGGGCATTTCGCCTTCACGCGCCCAGTCTTGACCCAAAGGCGGGGGCGTGCCAACTCCCCAGATGATGTAATGCTTCATGAGTACCAGCATGGAGTCCGCATTGGTTTCGAGCCCACCGGCGCCTTGCGCGACTTCATCGAGCATGCCGTCGCCCGAATACGGATACGGGTACTTCCGCCTTGAATCTATATAGAGCGCTGAGAGTCCAGCGTAGGGATTATAGTATTTTGCGACTTCATTGGGCAGGCGAGCGCCGACAGTGGGCGAGACTGCGACGTTGCTGAGACGAAGTTCGGAGCCCAGAATTTTCGTTAGATAGGCCCGATAGCTCCGGCCGGAGGCTTTGGCAACCACCATTCCCAGAACGGTATAGCAAAAGTTGCAGTAGGCATAGGTTGTTCCCGGCTTTTCCTGGAGCGGCTCGTGGAGCTGGTAGCGTACTTCTTGGGTCTGGTCGATCGGGTGATCGAGCCCAAGCGCGAGCGCGATTTGGCGCATTTCAAACGTCGGATCGAAGTGCGAGACGCGATCGTCCCAGCCGGACTCATGCAGAATCATGTCGTTGATCGTTATGTCGTAGACTCTCGGGTCGACCCGAGCGCGTGCTGGAAGCGGTTTGGTAATGCCGAGATACTGAAACACTTTCCAACGCGGCTCGATTTTGCGAGCTACGATGAGATTATAGAGCGCGGCGCTCGTCCAAGCTTTCGACAGGCTTGCCAGGCGCATCGTCGTCGAACGCTGCGTCGTCGAAATCGCGCGCGCCGGGTTGGTGTAAGCGTGTGAAAAAGTAATCGTGCCCGCCTTAGCGACTGCCAACTCGGCGTTCGGCACGCCGCATTGCGACATAAACGCGGTGACGAGCTTATCGAGCCGCGGGTCGTTGCCAATTCCGCGAATCGCGATCGCGTTCTCTCCGGCGCGGCCGTCAGCGCTCCGCGCAGAGGATGACGTGAGCGGCGGCAGCCGGGGATCCTGCCATTGGCTGCACGCAACGATGCATGCGCCGAGGCCGGCAAGTATTGCAAGATTACGAATCGCCGAGCGTCCCATCGCCTTCTCCCGTCCTTCGCGTGGCGTGGGTGGGGAACTTATCCGCCTTCGAAGGCGCACCTGCGCCTTGTCGCCGCGCTGGTTCACGCAGCGCGGCGACAAGGGCCTTTGGGCAGTCTTCGAAGTAATCGCCTTTTACATAGGCATCTTCGGCATTTGCTGGTTGGAGCCGTGCGTGGCGTATGAGTTGAAATAGAGGAAGAAGTTGCTGACGACGTCGGCGCTGGCTTCTTTGCTCGCTTGCGCGGCCCGAAGCTTCGCTACCGACGTGATTCCGGTCGTGCCTGCGGCATTCGGCCACGCCTTTGGATTCTCAACCAAAACGACGACGAGCTTCCACCATTCCGGCTTGACGTTAATGTTCGAGTTGTTGACGAGATGGTCGTGGTTGACGAGCGGAACGTACAGATTTGTTCCGGCCGGGAGCAGGCCAAGCGCGACCACCAACGGACCAAGGTTAATTTGAAGCGGATGCATCGTGCAGGTTCCAGGTTGGTCCGCAGGTGCAGGGCATTGAACCGGGACGCCGGGGTTCGGCTTAAACGCGTCGGGAATGAATCCGAAGAGTTTCTTGAGGGCCTTGCCCAGTTCGTGCGTGAACGCCGGCGTGTGTTTGTCGGTCTCGAAGAATGGAACGAGAACGAACAATGTGTCCGTTTGTGCTATTGGGTTGCCGGGAGGGTTGAGTTTTGAATCGATGCCAATGTCGCACTCCGGCGACGCAAACTGTTGCGGAGCGATGTCGGCGGGCTTACCGATGGAGTTGAGATCGCTGAACGGCCCGACGACGCAGTCGAATTGCTGACGATAGCTGAAAACTAACAGCTTGTCGGCACCGAAACCGAGCGTTTCGTTGTTCCGGAGTTTGCTCGCGAGCGGGTTTAAGAAACTGGGGTCCGTGGTTGTTCGGCTCGCGTCTTGTGAATCAGTGTCGTAGGCGTACGATGATTGCACGGCCGATCCCGCTCCCGATGCCGGAAGGCCAGTGCTTTGAGTGGACGGCGAGGAGCATGCTCCCAACGTGCCCGCACCCAGGCAAAGCACGAAACTGAATGCGGCTCGTCGCAAATGCATAGGGTCCATAGTTGTCTCCGATTTATAGCGCTATTGTGAAGTGAAGTAGGCGCCCTTACCCGCGTCATACTGACGCGTAACGCCGTCTTGGACAAACGCAGCAGCAGTTGACGTTTGGTCCGTAGGCAGCTGCTGGACAAAATCAATTAACGACGACATGCACCGCGTGCGGCTGGAGGAGTCGCGAATTAACGACGGCGATGCACCTCGGCCACCTATCCAGAGCCGTGTGCGGGTCGGAAGGCCTCGCTCCAGCGCTTGTAGGTAAGCTTGGGTTTCGGACGGCGCTCCATCGAGCGTGCACCCGACGACGACGATGTTGGCATCGGTCTGGCGAACGGCGGAAATGATCTCGTCCGCCGGAACGTTCGGGCCCAGGACATACGTGTGCACGTTGCGGGCCGCCGCCAGACACGCCGCAACGCGGATGCCGAACTCGTGCAGTTCGCCCGGCGGGGTCGCAAAAACCATGCGCGTGGTCGAGCGAGCGTTACGGGTTGCTGCCCCGCAACTGCCGACTAAGTTACGTACCAGGCACGAAACTAGGTGTTCCTGGCCAACCAATAAGCGGCCCTGGCCCCACGTTTCGGCGATCTTTCGAACCAGGGGCAAGAGTATTCCGCGAAAGAGTTCGTCGAATGGCGCGAGCAGCATGGCCGATCGAAGAATCGACTCGGCTGCCTGAATTTCGTATCGAAGAAGAGCGTCGAAGGTGCGCGCGACGGCTTCGGCGGAGGCACCGGGCGTTCGTCCGGCCGGCACCTCGCTGCCCAGTAGTTGTTGAAGCTGCTCGTTCGAACACTCCGCAATCCGCCCAATGGAATGGCCGAGTCCCGTCGCGGCCCGCGCGAGCGCAATCCTATCGACGTCGGAGCGTACGTACGTCCGGATGCCCGCTTTATTGCGGGCGGGTGAAACGAGTCCGTATCGGCGTTCCCATGCGCGGATGGTATCGGTTGAAACTCCCGTAACGCGCGCGACAACGCCGATCGATAGAACGTCAAACACGAGCAGAGTAACGGAGCAATGCAGAGTTTGGATTTAGGAAGAAGGCGCACGCCGGATTCCGATTAGCAAGACGGCGCGTGCCCGTTTGCCGAGGAGTTACATGTTCGGCACGGCGTCCGTTGTCTTTGCTGGGATTGGGTGCTTTGCCGCTCGTAGGAGTGCGGCAAGGTGTGCGCTGGTCACCGCGTCGTGATTACTGCGTATTGCGTTTGCCGCGTCGCGAGCGATTCGCGTTAGTTCGGTTTGAGCGAGGGCTTGCGCATCGGGCGGCGTGCCTTTCGGCGGCGCTATGGCAATGGTCGCCAAGCGTTCGACGTACCTGCTCTGTAGGTTTCGCGAGAGCAACGGAATCGTCACAGCGTGCAAATTACCGACGATGCCCGTATGCAGCCAGTCAAATAGGTCGGCAATCGTCATCGTTGGACGCATCGATTCCGCGGGGTTTTCATCGATCCGTTGCAGCACCAGCGGCTGAAAGAGATAATCGACAGCCTTGAGCTGTGCGTTGTTCAGCTCCTCGACGAGCGGTAAATCGTGGCGGTCCGGCGGGTCGTACGCCCATTTTGGAAGATTGCCGTAACCTTCCCAACCGGTATAGCCATATCCCGACCATTCCGTGTAGCGAAGCCGGTTTAAGACTGAAGGCGGAACGTTCAATGCGTTCGGATTGAAGAGCGAGGCGTCGAGAATAGTCATTGCGCGACGCTCCGTTTCCAAGCTTACCGGAATAATCGGCATTTCGGCCTGGGAATCGCCGGCGTGCGCCCAGGAAAGGTACTGGCCGCCAAGATAATGGGCCGCCGTCGTCGCGCATGCGTCGTACCCTCGGAGCAGCATGTCGAAAATGCGCCGTTCCTGCTCGTACGCCTCGCCGGCGGCGGGCCAATATCTATTGAGCGATGCGATCTGCTCGCGATACATTTTCATCTGCACGTTGCACCACGAGAGCGGATCGTTGGTTAGCATTCCTTGCTCCACGCGAGGATCGGCGGCGTGCCCCGTTGCGTAGTCCACGTCTTCGTCCGAAGCGTAACGCGTCCACGGGTTCGACCAAGCCGAAGCCCAGCGCCGTAACGTGGGAACCTCTTGCTCAGGGGTCTGTGCCCCGGGAATGTTTGCGTATCCAAACTTGATCGCATAATAATCGTACGGTCCGATCGTGGTCTGAAAAAACTCGCCCTGCTTGTATGGTTGCGGCCAGAGGTTCAGCGGAGCGTACTCCATGACGGTTGAGGTGATGCCGTGTTGACGGGTAAATGCCGTGTCTTGCAGCTCGGCGGCGGTGTAGGCTTCGTGCCCGATAAAGTTATGCTGCATGCCGAGATTGTGGCCCATCTCGTGCACCACCGTCGAAAAGATCGCATCGTGCAGAAATGCGGGAGGAACCGGGTCGGTCGCGCGACCGTATCGCACGGGATCCACCAGATACTTCCACCGCAGACGCGGGGAGATGCCGACGCCCGCCGAGATAAGGACTCCGGTCCGGATTTCCTCGCCGTTGAGCGGATCGAAGAGTGTCTGGGAGTCGGCGCCGAACGACGGCTGCGTCTCGTCGAGCCACCGTATTACGCTGTAACGGACGTCGTCCGGATCCCAGTTCGAATCGGCCGGCTGATTGCGAACCACGATGCCGTTCAAGATGCCGATCTTCCCCAAGGCTTTGTTCCATTCCAAACACGCGTCGCGAATCGCACTCCGATATTCGGACGGAACCGTATCGCTGAGATAAATGATCATGGGATGACGCGCATCGGACGTGCGGCTGCGGTCGACCGGGTCGAAATTCCAGCGCACGATATACGGAAGTTGTCGTCGCTCGCGGGTGTCGTTGGAGAAATCGATGTAGATGTCGTCATAGAGACCGACCCGATCGTCCATCAAGCGAGGACGGTAATCGTCGTGCGGCATCTGGACGAAGTTGTAGACGACCCGCATAAGGATGCGCCGGGCGTCGGGTGCAGTATCGATCACGTGACTCGCGTCCGTCGACCAGGTCTGCGCAACGGTGATTACGTCGTTCTCGGGAAAGGCTTTGACGCTATCGAAATAGGAGAGCGAGGAATCAAGTCGATATGCCTTGTCGGGCGGAATGGCGCCATTGATGACATTGCGCAAATCGATATTATCCGCGAGGAGCGAAGAAAGGTCGAAAATCACGTTTCCGGTTGAAGGGTTTTGCGCGGCGACTTTGCCCAAGCCGACGACTGAATCAGGAAAGTTGGCTTGGTTGGCGAGCAACGCCGATGGATTCGATCCGGCGTGCGCATACCAGTTGCGCCACAACATCACGATGCTGTCGCCGCGCCGTTCGAACCGTACGATCTGAGTGGGAAGATAGTCGGTATCGCCCCACCAGACGGGATCCTGGCCGATTCCGTTGCCGGGAACGATCGTTTCGAGGAAATCGGTATCGAGTTGGTTCGGTGCGAGTTCGAGATAGGTGCTGCCCTCTTTTTGCCAAATCGTGAAGAGGCCGCGATGCGCCTGGGCTCCCGCGGTGAACGCCGCATACGGTTCTGCGGCGCGCGCGCGTCCGTGCCCTACGATCAAGAGGGTCAGCGCGAAACCACAGGCGATGACAAGCGTCCGTTTCATCACACCAGCTTCGAAGTGTCTAAGACAAATCTCTCTGGGTGAGTTCGGCGTCGTCGCAAGAATGGAGCCCGACCAAGCGGGGAAGAGTGAGACTAGGAACATGAGCAGCGACCCTCCGACAGATCCTTTCAAAGACAGCGACATCAAGCGCTTGCTCGCGGATGCGGACGCCTTCAAGACTCCATGCGAGCTCGATCTGCTCTTGTTTCTGCGCAGACATCCACGGACGCTACTCACGAACGAGAAGCTTGCGGCGATGGTGGGATACGAGATGGGAGCGGTCGCTACGGCAATCGACGCGTTCATCGAGGTCGGCCTTGTCCAGCGTAAACAGAACCCGAGCCATGCTGCGCGCTTATATCTTCTGACGGCCGAAGGTCCGCGAGAACGCGCGTTGACGACGCTCTTGGACATCGCATCAACGCGGTCAGGGCGGCAACGAATCTTAGGGACTCTTTCTCGGCAGCCTCGGGCTTTTCATCATCGCCATCTTCAAAAGCGAGGTGGGCTGCGTGCAATCGGCTGATCTGATCAAGACGGGCATCGCCGGATTGGACGAGATTTTGCCTGGCGGTATCCCTCGCGGCAACGTGATCCTGGTCGAAGGCGCGATCGGCACCGGAAAGACAACCATCGGCGTCGAGTTCGTCTATCGAGGTGCCAGTGAGTTTGGCGAACCCGGCATCATCGTGCTCTTCGAGGTCTCGCCGCATAAGCTTATGCGCGACGCTTTGCAGTTCGGCTGGAATCTCGAGGAGCTCGAACGGAATGGCCGGCTGAAAATTATTTTTACGACGCGTGAAGTCTTGCGCCAGGAATTACAGCAAGCCGACAGCGTTCTGCTCGCCGAAGCCGCCGAGATCGGTGCCCGGCGCATCTTCATCGACGGCGTCGGTAGACTCGTCGGTAACGATGGGACGCCCGAAACCCGTTCCACGTTTCACGTGCTCACCGAAGGACTGCAGCGCGAGGATCTCACGGCCATTCTCGCAGTCGAAGCATCGTTGAACGGGGGCAACGGTTCCGAACCCTCCCTCGCCGAGGAGTCCATTGCCGATACGGTAATTCGCTTGCGCGTCGAGGAAGCGCAGCGCGCCGTAAGCCGGTCGATCGAGATCGTGAAATCTCGAGGACAGGATTTTCGAATGGGCCGCCACACGATCCGGATTCTCGACGGCGAGGGGATACGGGTCTATCGCCGCGTCCAGGCCCCGCGCAAGGGGCGCGATTATGCCGCAGCCTTCGATCCGTCAACGCGCGTTACGTCGGGGATTCCCGGTCTCGATGGTCTCTTGAACGGAGGATATTTCAGCGGCAGTACGACCGTTGTCGCCGGAATCTCGGGTGTCGGCAAGAGCGTGATGGCCCTGCAATACATGGCGGAGGGCGCGCGGTGCGGCGAGCACAGTTTGATGCTCAGCCTCGACGAGCAGGTACCGCAAATTTTGCGCAACGCTTCCAGCGTCGGCATCGACCTCGACGGAGCGATCAAAAGCGGTTTCGTGCACGTGGAGTACGAGCCGCCGCAGGAAATCGAAGTGGACGTGCACTTCTACCACATCGAGCAATTGGTGCGCGAGTTCAAACCGCGGCGTGTCGTCATCGACAGCCTTTCCACTTACGGATCGGCGCTTGGCACGAATGGCCGTATCTTTCGCGACTTCTTCCACGCCCTGACGGCGCTAATGAAAGAATCGCAAATCGCGGCCGTCTACAATCACGAAAATCCCGAGATGTTGGGAATGGCCTCGATGATGGGCGAGTTCGCGATGAGCTCGCTCGTCGACAACATTCTGCTCATGAATTGGATCGAGCTTGGCGACTGCTTCCGGCTCGGCCTCACCGTCGCAAAGATGCGGGCCAACCCGGTCGACCGGATCACGCACGAATGTGAAATCGTCGAGGGCCACGGCATGCGCGTGCTGCCGCGCGTGATTCCTCCGTCCAAGGCACCCTTCTCTACATTTGCCGGCCTGATATCGCGCGCCCCGACGCGGCGCGCCGGCCTAGAAGCGCTGTTGCGCGCCGATGACGCTGACGAAGACTAAACTGCTGTTTGGTTCCGTTCTATGGGAGCGGGCCTTAAAAAGTTACGGCAGCGCGTGCCACTTAACCGTGAAGCTTTTTGACACCGAGGGAAAGCTCGTCTTCGGGCCGATTCATTCGACGCCGCTTTTTGCGCTCTTTGAAGCCGAATCAGGTTATGAGCCCGGCCTCTTCGAGGAGTGCGCGCGCCGCTGCCTGGCGCAAAGCGAAGACCGTCAAGCAGTCGTGGTCGCAGAATCGTATGGTTTATCGGTCGTTGGCACGTCGCTCGTGCTCGACGGAACGATCGTCGGCGCCGCGGTCGGCGGCTACGCTTTCGTCGATTTCTCGCAGCTCTCGGAAGTTCAGCGCTTGGCGCGCGATGCGGGCATTCGTTTCGAACGGCTCTGGAACGTTGCCCGAGAGCAGAAGCCAGTGCCTCGCGGCCGGCTGCTCTTAAACGGCGAGCTGCTTCAAGTGCTCGGGGATGCGCTGCTCACGGAGAATTCTCGCACTCGGCAATACGAACGGTCGGTGCTGCAGTTAGAAGAAACGGCGCGTGCGAAAGATGAAGTTAACGAAGCACTGCAGCAGACCGCGGCGACGCTGAACCGGTTAAACGAAGAGGGCACGTCGCGGTGGGAGCACGAGCACCGCATCGCGCAAGCGTTTCAAGACGCGTCACTACCCCGCTCGCTACCGAACGTTCCCGGTTTGTCGTTCGATGCAGTCTATTCGCCGGGAAAAAGCGAGGCGATGATCGGCGGCGACTGGTACGACGCGATGCGACTAACCGATGGCCGTGCAATGGTGTCGATTGGCGACGTCGCCGGAAGCGGTCTCGACGCCGCGGTCACCATGGGCAACATGCGTCAAGTGATTCGCGGGATCGCACAAGTGCACGCCAACCCGACCTTGATGCTGGATGCCGCGGGACGGGCGCTGCATCTGAGCGAGCCCAACGGCTTCGTCACAGCGTTCGTCGGTATCATCGATCCAATCGGAAAGACCCTCAGTTATGCCTCGGCGGGGCATCCGCCAGCATTGCTGCGCTATCCGGACGGCAATCTTGCCGAGCTATCCGATCGCGGCATGCCGCTCGGACTTCGTATGGGTCGCGGCCCAGCTCCGCAAACCGTTCCTATTCCCGACGGCTCGTCGCTCGTGCTTTACACCGACGGTCTCACCGAGTTTCAGCACGACCCGCTCCAGGGAGAATTTCGCTTAAGGAATCTCGTCGCCGACGGGGCGTTTAGAGCCGCACAGTTTCCGGCAAGGGCGCTGCAAGCAGCTTTCCTCGGAGACATTCCGCCACGCGACGACATCGCAATGCTTGTGGTTAACGTCGATGGCCTTCCCGAGCAATTCAGCACGCCACCCTATCGCTGGCGCTTCAACACCGACGACGTCGCCGCCGCCGGTCGCGTGCGCGAAGAAGTCCTTGATGCGCTTCACGACCGAGGCGCGACATCGCAAGAACGAGCCGATGCCGAAATAGTGCTGACCGAATTGGTCGGAAATGCCGTCCGCAATGCGCCCGGCCCCATCGAAATAGTCGTGGATTGGAGCATGTCGGCGCCCGTTCTGCACGTGTTTGATCGGGGCCACGGATTCTCGCACGTGACCGGTTTGCCGGCCGACCCTTTCAGCGAGTCGGGTCGCGGGCTCTACGTCACTTCCACGTTGACGGATGCTTTTGAAATCGCGCCGTACCCGGGTGGCGGCAGCCAAGCGCGCGCGGTCCTCAAGGTTGCGGCCCGGCGTTACGCACCTGCGTTTGACGAAGAAGACACGACGCAGTCAGCGCGAGAGTACGCGCTTCAATATGCGTGGAACCGCGGGAACGATATCCGATAGCAGCCGGCCGCCTACCGCGAAATCGGTCGGCCGATATGAGTGAAAGCGAAGGTTGACGTTGTCCTCATCCCCTGGAATCACGTCGAACAGTCGGGCGAGGATCGGCGTTAATTCGCGAGCGATGCGGCGCTGCATTCGCACGGGCATCGACCAATCCGAGAGCTCCACCGTGACATCGGGCGCGGCTCGTTCCGCGGGTATTCGGCCGCCGATGAAGAGCGTTTCTGGTCCATACGGCAAGAAATGCACGGTCGTCCGTTCTCGCAGGTCGTCGCGCGAGAGACCGCTGCGTGGATTCCAAAAGATGTCATTCACGGCATCGGTGAGGCGGGCGGCAATGGCGCGGCGCCGTTGCGCCGACGTTTCGGGACAGGTAATGCGCAGGTAGGGCATACCATCCGTTTACTTCGCTGCTGCCGTTGCACCGAGCGGGACGTCGAACTTGCCCGTAAATACCGCGATCGCGGAACCACCGGCCGGATATTTGAAAACCTCGCCCCCGTCGTTACCCGCATCTCCGCAATAGAGAAGTCCGGTAACGATCCAGGTCTGCGCGCAGTCGCTGGAACCCGAATACGATACGGTGCCTTTCAACTTAGCCTTCGTTCCGCTGATGGTGTACCGATACGTTTCGTTCGCGTTCTGATCGAAGACCGTGAGATACGTGCCGTCCCATTGAACGGAACCAGGGAAGTTCACGCTGTTGCTCGTGGTAATCGTTTGGAATTTCGTGCTCCCCTTCGGAAGCTCGACGAGCGCGAAGCCGGAGCGATCGCCGGTAAAGCCGTCGGCGAAGAGATTCCCTTTGTTGTCGTAGCCGTCGAAGAACTCTTCGTCCAGAGGGGTTGTATAAGCGGTGCCTGAGCCTTTGGCGTTTTTGAAGATCACGACCTCGCCGCCGCTGGAGAACGACGATGTCGCGTATAAGATCCCGACTGCGAGGTTGCCATTGGAATCCATTGCACAGCTAGAAGGAAAATAGTAGTTGACGGACAGGGTCTTGATCGGCGTCTTGATCACGCGGTACTCGGTGATCTGGGTAGCACCACCGACGTTCCAGAAGAACTTATTCCCATAGCCATAGAGCACGTTCGTGCACCCTTGGCCGCCATCGCCCTTAATGGAACCGACCTGCTTCACGCTCGTTGGGTAATCGAAAATGCTCGCATAGGTACCGTACTCGCTGAAAATGTACTCAAAGTCTTTGGAGCTCGCACGCGCGTCAGGGACGATCGTCGCGTAACGGGGCAGCGGGTTCAGACGCGCCGCGGTGACCGGCCTACCGTTCACTAAGAGCGTCCTGCCGACGTACCGGACGTCGGGCGCCACGGTCGTCGGCGCTACCGACGGGCCGCCCCCGCAGGCCGAGCATAGCGCGAGTGCAACCAGAGCACTGGCGTATCGAGCCAAACCAAACCTATTCATTCAACGATACTCCTTTTGAGTAAACACGATCGCTTTAGTTCATAAAGCGAGTCTAAGGCTGCGGGGGAATGACTCATTCATCAACTTGCGCTTAGGTGCCTTTTTGCAGATCAGATGCTTACCGCAAGTGTGAGTGTCTGAATAGACGAATTCAGCGACGGGTCGGGGCGAGGGAGGCGCGCCCCGCTCTCCGAAATACCGCTTGCGATTTTGGAGGGCGATAGACATGCAGCGTCGCTTTTTCGTGACTGCCTTCTCGTCGGTCGTAAGCTTAGCCGCGGCGGCTTCTTATCGAGTCGCTGCGGCGCAGGATCAGAATGCGACGGAGCAGGGGGAAACGCGGTCGTTCCCGGAGCCCGATCCAATTGTTGTCGACAGCGCGACGGTCGATCGTGCCCGTCGTGTACTCGACGCCATTGCTCGAGGAACCTTCGATCGGTCTGAACTGGCACCGCAGTTGGAAGCTTTCGCGCCTCCTGAGATGTTTGCTAAGGGAGCGACTCTCCTTAGAGCGGTGGGAGACCCAGAGTCGATGTTCGCGTTCGAGAGGCGTATTTTAGCGGACCAAGTCGAGACCTATTTTCGCGTGCGGTATCCCAAGCAGACCCTCACCTGGGTCGTTTCCCTCGATAATGAAGATCGAATCGTTGGATTTTCGCTTGGGCGAAGTCGCAACGTTCGAATATTTAGCGTGTTCTATCGAGACATCCAATATTATTGATCCGGTATAAGGAAGGTTCAATGCGCCTCGCCCTCCTCGTATTTGCCCTTGTAACGGTCTGTTTCGTCCCTGCACCTTCTGTTGGAGCAGAGTTGCCGCGCCATGGCCTTCTCGGCGCCGTTCTTGTGCAAAACGCCGGTGCAGTGGGAGTCAAGGCGGTCGTACCGGGATCTGCGGCGGCGTCAGCGCAGATGCAACCCGGTGACGTCATACGGTCCGTTAACGGCGTCCCGATGAGCCTGGCAAACGACGTCGTGCAGGCAGTACGAAAGCTCCCTGCCGGCACAACGATCTCAGTCGTAATCTTGCGCAACGGCGTCGCACGGACCGTGAGCGTAACCCTAGGCACGCCACGCGACGAAAAAGATTCTGCTGTTCGGACGCTTTATCAGAGTATTACCGTCCAAGGAACGTTACGGCGCACCCTGCTCGACGTTCCGGATAACATCATCGGCAAGCGGCCTGGTGTCTTGCTTATCGGTGGCATCGGCTGTTTCTCCGTTGATGTCGCGTCCAATTCCGAGGACGGTTATTTGCGTATCTCGCGTGACCTCGCGCGTGCCGGATTTGTCACGATGCGTCTAGAGAAAAGCGGCGTCGGGGATAGTCAGGGGCCGCCTTGCCATGACGTCGACTTTCATGACGAATACGCCAGCTACGCCATTGCCCTCGAAGCGCTGCGCCGCGATCCAAAAGTAGATCCCGCTCACATCTACCTGCTGGGTCACAGCATCGGTACGATTATCGCGCCGCAACTCGCTCTCGATCATCGCGTGGCAGGGATCGTTGTTTCAGAAGCGGTGGGGCGCAACTGGTTTGAATACGAGTTGATGAATCTTAGCCGCCAGCTTGAACTTGGGGGCGACACGCCGGACGTCGTCGATCAGAAGCTTCGTAGCAAGGAGTATTGCATGCACCGGCTCCTGGTCGCACGTGATCCGGAGTCCGAAATTGAGGCTGCCGACCCCGAATGCAAAATTCGCAACGGAATCTATCCAGTGGCGGCTCCCTATATGCAGCAAATCGCCGCGCTCAACATCATCCAGCCGTGGACGCGCATCAGCGTTCCCGTTTTGGTGGTCTACGGAAGCTCTGATTACGTCGTCGCGCCAGAAGATGCCGAGCGTATCGTCGAGGTTGTTAATCACGGCCATCCTGGACTGGCGACGCTCGCTGAAGTTCCGGCGATGGACCATAACCTCCAGGTTGCTGCAACGCCGGAGCAATTCTATGCGGACAACGCACAAGGGACGCCAACGCGCTATCAGACGAAGTTTAGCGACGTCGTGGTTCATTGGATGTGCACACATGAGAGACTGGGCGCCGTACCCCAGGCGCGCGATGCGCCGCTCTGTCAATAAAGATCTGGCGTTGTTGCCAGGCCCAGTGGATAGGAGTTCGACGGTTGCGCTAAGGTTTCGACGAACTGTGCCTTCTGATAGGAGAACTCGTCGATAGTGCCGTTCAAATCGTTGACTTCGTCGACCCAAAGCCGCTTCGCCCGATGATTGAGTGCGATCGCCCAGCATTGCGCGCTGCACTGGATGATTTCTCGCGGTTTCTTATGGCCGAGCGAAAAGACTTCGACAACCTCGCGGCCGATGTCGCTGACCACAAGATGGCCCTCTCGGTCAAAGGCCAGACCACCAGGTTCCATCAGCGGAATGCCCGTGTTTTGCCACTGCGTCGAACCTGCAGGCAATTCGTCCACCTCTCCGCCCCCGGAAACACCGAGCCCGCTTGCAAAGAGATTGCCGCTCGTGTCGCCCGCGATTGCCGTAATGTCACTTGTCAAGTAGGGATCACCGACGGGTTGAGAGACCGTCTTGTGGGGCGGATATTTGACAATTTCGAAGTTTCCGGAATATCCGCTGTTGATCGCGTATACGCTGCCGTCAGGCGCTACCCAGACGTCGTCCGCGTTCCAATTGGGATCGGCGAGCGTCCGATCGGGCTTCGTACTCCCTTGAGGAAACCGCAGAATATTCGATTCTAACTCGCCATATGTATTAGACACCCAAAGATTACGATATTGGTCGACCCATACACCGGTGGGAAACGTGATGCCGTTCGTAATTTCGCCAACTGGATTCTGGTTGCGACCTTGCTGCATGTAGACTGCGACCTCGTAGGCGTAAGTGTCTGCAACGTATAGCAATGGCTGGGTCGTCGTGCGCACGCCGGACGCGATCCAAGACGCTCGTGCCATGCGGGGTTGACGATGCACGAAAGCAGCACCTTGGATTGTGGGGGGCGTTGACGTGGTAGCGGAAGAGCATGCCGACGTAGTTGCGATGAGCAGCAGCGGCGCAATCAGTATACGACTCATGTTCCACCTCTCCGCAGGGAAAGTTCGGCGTTCACGAGCGCGCGTCGCTTCCCCTTGGTGGTATTCGTATGTGTAATTCCACGTAATCTCATCGCCTATTCTTAAACTAAGGGGCGTAATCCGATCTTTTGAGACTCTGGGCGCTCGGGGTTCGGCGGTCAATGTCCTCGCGCTGGGCTCTCAGCTAGTAGTCTTAGGCAATGCCAGCCTTTATCGCGTTTTCTTCGACCGCGCCACGATAAGGCCGGGAAGATCCATACTAATCAGTATTGGGACGACCAGTAGGAGCGCGATGACGCCGGCGGTTACCTCCAACGGCGCTTTGGCGCTCTTGGTGAGAGGTAACCTTGAGACCAATCCGACGATTACGCCGATGAGGGGCACGACGCCAGCGCGCGTGAAGGCACGCCGGCGTGGTGATGCGGGGAGTCTTCCAACGTGCGTGGCGAAGTTTTCTTGTCGTGCAACGAAAACCGAGGCCATACTGATGAATACTGCCCCAGAAGCAACGATCAGTAAGAGCGTGGTGACTGCTTCGGTCATGCCCAGCGGCCCCCTGGCCCTATCCGGAAGCGGTAGAAAGCCGACTAACCAAACGACTACGTCGAGGACGATCAAGACGCAAGTGAGCGGAAAGGCGATCATAAAGATGTATCCCGGCTGCAGACGACGCATCAATCGGGCTTCTTGCGCGCGCGCTTATGGGCCTCTGGGCGTCGCGGTTCGTTGTTCGAGATAGATGCGCCGGCGGGCGTAATCAAATGTCACGATGAATCGCCGCAGTACGCCCTGTCCTATAAGCGGAACGCCGCCGCTAGTGCCCTGAAGTCCACGCAGCGTGTAAGGACCTATGCGAGCCCATTGCACCGGACCATAGTAAGCTGTAAGCGCACGACCGAGGCCCGTGCCCGCACGTGTGGTTTTCGCACCCGGCGACTCTGCGATGACGGGATCATCCAGCATGTCTTCGGAACCGCTATCAACTAAGAGTAAACGCCAAATCGGCGCGCGGCCTACGATTTTCACCTGGACATTGACGAATGGACGGTGATGCGCAAAATAAATCGGTAATCCTGAGCCTCGGCCGGCATACCTGTAGGTCCGTGGTTTGTACACGCAGATCTCATTGCGCTTATAGTCGATGCGAACGACAAAGGCGAAAAAGAAATCAGCACCGATGAGTCCTGCCTCGCGTTGACTTGTGCCTACATTCGCTAGCGAAACGCCAAGGGCGCGCCGTGCGGTCCAATGAACGGGACCAACGGTCAAATCCAGATCTCGATAGATCGCAAACCGAACCCCGCCGGCACCCGCTCCGCGCCCGGTAATAGAGCCTGCCGCACGTAAGCCAAGTTCGTGAGATACTGTTTCATCAACAACCGAGGCACTTGCACCACTATCGAGCGTAAAAGGTAGCGGGCGCGAATTTAATACACGAGTTTTTAAGGAAACCAGTAATCCGTTGGATTCAAAGTGAAGGATCGCAAGAGGCCGCAGAGATAATAATGAACAAGCGAGACACAGAATTAGCGCCGGCATCTAAGCATTCTAACGACGAGCGATTTTGCTGGATAGTAAAAAAGTGACGAGTTATCAACCGGGGGAATATTCCGTCTGCGTCCGAGGCGTCCAACGCTGCGGTCCGATAACGCTTACCGAAACACTGCATCCGACGGGCAATCGACTTCCTCCTCATGCCCACAAAAACGCATCATGGGCGCTAGTTTTAGGCGGCGAGTTCGCAGAATGTTCCGATAGCGAGCAGCATTGCAAATCAGGCACCATCCTTGTGCGGAGCAGCGGCCAAATTCACGCTGATCATTTCTTCGAGACATCGCATTGCCTTAATGTCGAGATCGATATCAACTATGTGGCTCCGAACCTCAAAGCAGTTCACCGCGTTCTGTCGCGAGTTTTTGAAAAGTTCATACGCAGTGCTGACAATTCTGAGGACACTCTGGCGAATCTCATGCACGAGATTGCGGGGCGCCGTGATTTTGGCGGTCTGGTGCAGGCTATCCCCGAGTGGCTTAATGGCGCGAGGCGTATCGCGACGAACGATAGAGAGACCAACCATTCCGTTATATCGATAGCCCGTGAAGTTGGCATTCATCCAACGCATTTGAGCCGCTCTTACCGTGCGTTCTTCGGCAAATCAATTCTTCAAGATCTACGAGATTCGCGGGTAGCTCATGCGAAGAATCTGATGTTCTCAGGTATGCCGGCGTCGCAGGCAGCTGCTCAAGCGGGCTTTGCCGATCAAAGTCATATGATCAAAGTGTTTCGTACCGCTCTAGGCATGACGCCGGCCGAGTGCGCGAGCTTCTGTGGGCGTACCGCGCGTACGAAGGAGGCCGAGAAGCATTTTATGGCCCCTCCCGAAGTAATACCGGGGCGCCCGGCCCCGCTCGGCCAGCCGGGTCGATAAGGAGTTCTTCATGATTAGACCAACGATTTTCGCTGCCGCGCTCGTGTCACTCGCTCTCTGCGCATGTTCGGGCAACCGGATCGCCTCGCCGGCCGGAGTGGTGCCCCAGCTCTCGCAGGAGCTAAATCAGGGACAACCGCAAAGCGGCATCGTTCCCGATACGGGCCACAAGATTTCGGGAACGTATAAGGGGACGGTTACGGGCTCGGCCAAAGGGCAGAAGCAAAACGGGACCATTAAAGTTATAATCACACAGAAGAAGAAAAACGTCTCGGGACCGGTCTACTTAACGTTTGACAGCGATACCCAGAAGTATGCTTTCAGCGGCAAGATTACGTCTAGGAAGAAAAACGATACCTCGTTTACCTTTGCCGTGGAGGGCGGAAGCGGCCACGCAAGCGTTATCGGAAAGGTCCTCAAAGGCACGGCGAAGGTGACGACTAGCTCAGGAATAACGGTCACCTTTACGTACAAGGCGACTAGATAGCACGAGCCGCGCGTCACCACGAGGTGGCAGAGCGGCGAGACCATCGCTTACTTTAGCGAAGTCATTGCTGGCATAAGGTCGAGTTGACCCGGTTCCGTCGACACATTCTCGAGAGTTTAGCGTCGCGCGCCCGGGTCAACGCCCTTCTCGACCGTCCGGGAAATCTGGCTGACTTTTTGGGGCCAGGCAGAACGAAACGGCCGTGACTATATGTCACGCTAGGGTTGCATATGTGATGCTCGCATGCTAGCATGGCGGTAATTCGAACGGTCTAAGGTGCGGACGAAGGCGTGCCTAAGGCGTTCATACGTTATGCCAACGGCAGCGCGCTCAGTCGTACTTGTTGCGACGGCATGGTGATCGAACAGGCGCTAACGGCGAATCGGCAAGGGTCCCAGACCGCCGGCGTCAGCGTGCGTACTACCGCGTCAGACGCAAGTCACATCATTAGGAGAGAACCGTGGGTGAAGAATCAACCGCGACCCCTGTCGCAGCACGCAACGCCCGCGGCAGCGCGTCCCGCTGGAAGTTTGCGGGAATCTATTACGCGATAGCCTGCGCCTTTTCGTGGATCGTTTGGATTCCACTAGTTCTGGGTCGCAATGGTCTGGGGATTCTGCACATAGCGCCGTCACTACCCGTATTCGCATGCATTGGAACTCTGGGTCCATTCCTTGCATGCTATTGGGTGCATTTTCGAGAGACGGGAACTTGGCGTGCGGTACGATTCATTCCAAATGAACCTCAGAAGATCGTTTGGATCTTACTGTCACCCATGGTCATACTGTTTTGCTTCTTCGTAGTCTTCCCTTCGCTGCTGTCCTCGGGGAGTCCGAAAGAATGGCATTGGCATTTTAGCGTTTTAGTCGGCATCATTGTGCCGATGTTAAACTACAATCTGCTGGGTGGTCCCCTCTTCGAGGAATTTGGGTGGCGAGGATTTCTGTTGCCACGCCTTCAGAATGCAATGCCTCCATGGGCGGCGTGCGTCGTAGTAGGAATTCTGTGGGCAATCTGGCATTGGCCACTCTTCCTCGTGCATTGGGTTAGTTCTCCTGCGCTGGTATTTGGTTTGATCATGATCGGCATGTCATTAGTTATGGCAGTACCCTTCAATGCTTCAGGGCAGTCGGTGATCGCCGCAATCCTGATGCACTCGGCGTTTAATGCGTCCTCACGGTTTCTTGGTCCGTTCTTAGGAGACACTCCCACACGATCGTCACCGCCCCCTGATATTCTCATTGCGGCGGCCTTCTTGCTTGTGGGAGTGATTTTTGCAATGGGAACCATCGGTAGAATGTGTGCGCCGAAAAAGCGAGAGGCAGCGGACGATTTATTAATGGCCACGGGGTAGATACGCCCGAGTTCCGCAGCATTGAAGCGATACGAACGTAAATGTCACCCAAGGGTTGCACATTATTCACAGGATGTGCTATCCTGTCTTCGATGCCGCCGCGAGACGAAATCGTGTGGAACGCGTTGTCGGATCCGACGCGACGGAGGATTCTTGATCTTCTGAAGCCGGGACCTCAGACAACGGGCGCTCTGTGCGCACGATTTCCAGTGTCCCGCACTGCCGTCATGAAGCACCTTGACGTTTTGGAGAACGCACGCCTCATTACGATAAAGCGCACCGGACGCGAGCGATGGAACTATGTCAATGCCGCACCTTTGCGTCGTATTTACGAGCGCTGGATGACACCTTATCAACAGCTTTGGGCAGCATCACTTTCGAAGCTTGGAAAACTCGCTGAAGGGACCTACGCCGTGCCGAAATCAGGTTCTCTCCCCCTTTCTCAAGCCGCGATCGTGCACGAAGTCACGATCAGCGCGACTCCAAACCGCGTCTTCGAGGCACTCACGAAGAATATTGCCAGCTGGTGGTCCCACGTCACGTATGATGTAGATGGAAAACCGAACCTCATATTGGAAGGTGGCGCAGGGGGACGGTTCTACGAATCAAGCGGATCAAACCAGCGCCTTTATGCGGTAGTGACAAGGTATGAGCCATCTTTGAAGCTCTGGATGGCAGGCGCAATGGGTATGGGCGGCTGCGTGTTTGGAACAATTACGTTCGACCTGGAATCGGAGGGCGTCTCCACCGTACTGAAGATGGAACACAGTGTCATAGGTCAGGTGGACGAGGAAACCTTAGAGATGTATCGTGGCGGATGGACGTCACTACTAGACGACGGGCTAAAGGCATTCGTCGAAAGCGGCAAAGAGGCTTGGGAAGTAGCATGACGGAGCTGCCATTCTATGCGGTACTGTACAAGCCGGGCTCGAGGTGGAACGATCAGTTGCCGTTTCACGAGCAAGTTGGCGTGGGAGATCACCGAGATTTCCTCACAAAGCAATACGAGGCGCAGACGCTAGCATTCGGTGGACCTTTCTTGGACAATAGCGGTGGCTTGTCGGTCTTTCAGGCGGCGTCGCTCGAGCAACTCGAGGATATCCTTCGGACGGATCAATCGGTCACGACCGGACTATTGGAATTCGAAATCCGCCCCTATCACTTAGGCTTTAAGCCACGATTGATCGGGTAGAGGCAGATGCCGTCGTCGGCGATGCGCCGCCAACCAAAGCGTCGCTGCGCGTGCAAGAAGTTTTACGTTGCTCAGCCTAGGAGGAATCGTGCGTTCGATATTCTTGATTGGAACCTCGATCGGACTCTGTTGCTTGCTATTCTCAACAGATTCTAGTGCTCAAAGCGCCGATAAACGGCAGGAGCTCGCCGACAAAATCGCTCACGACGTTTTGCAAGTCAAATCGAACGATGTTATCGTGCTCACTGGCGATTCGTCCGAACTGGAGCTCATTGACGACATTGCCCTGGCCATCCGCGAGGTCGGAGCATTTGCCGTGACGGATATCGGGAGCAACAGGCTCAAGAAGCAGTACTTCCAACGCGTCCCCGACCAGTTCGATAGTCAACCACCAAAGGACTTGATCGGGCTGGCGAGTATTGCGACGGCGTTCGTAAATATTGCCTACCCAGTCGATCGCTCGATTAATGCTGGAGTGTCACCGGCCCGACTCAATGTTCTAGCTGGTGCTAACAACGTGTTCGAGCAGTATCTGTTGAAGCACAACATTCCCGAGATCAACGTTGGAAATGGCGTGTTTCCTTCGCCAGGGAACGCTGCGAGATTCGCCGTGACCGAAGATGAACTGGCGAATTTGTTCTGGAGCGGCGTCAATACGGACTATCCACAAATTCGCCGCGATACGCTCGCGATGGGTCGGGCGACAACCGGAGGATCGCATCGGATCCACATGACGGCGCCCAACGGAACGGACTTTACCTTCCGCACCGTGCCGGGGTCGGCAATTATGAATAACGGGTCGGTTTCGGATGAAGACCGTCGGCGCGGAGGGGCGGCGCTTGAAAAGCAGCTTCCTGCGGGAGATGTCTACGTGCTGCCCCAGGGCGGCACGGCCGATGGCGTGATCGTATTCGGGACGGAACCAATTCATACCGGCAATCTCGTGGGTTGGACGGTTCATTTTTCAAATGGTTCCGTGACGTCGATGCAGGCGGACGCAGGCTTCGGTCCTGTGCAGAAAGCCTATGACGCGGGCACCGTTGGTCGCGATCAGTTTGCCTGGGCAGATTTCCCGGTGAACCGTTCGATTCGCGTCGGCGCGGGAACGTGGGGGGCAGGGCCGTCAATGGCGGCGGGGTGGGTTACCGCCGGTATCGGCAATAACCTGCCGCAAGGCGGTTCCGATGCGTCGTCCTTCGCGCTATCCTCCAATATTCCGGATGTGACGGTGACCGTTGACGGCAAAGCTGTCATTACCGACGGTCATTTGTCGTTGTGAGGGCGCCGCAACACGTTGTGTGCGCGGCCCACTGCCCAAACTGGAGTACAGGGACGGCCCACCGCTGGTGAGCGGAGTTTGCCGAGGAGTTCAAAACAAAGCAACTCTCACAGTTATCAGCTGCAGTCAGCCAGAAACATGGAGAGGTGGCAGAGCGGTTGAATGCGGCGGTCTTGAAAACCGCTGAACCTTTGCGGGTTCCGTGGGTTCGAATCCCACCCTCTCCTCCAGCCGCTGCCGGCCGCTGAATCAATCCGCCTTAGAGCGCGATCGCCGCGCACAGGCCGAGCAGCGGCCGATGAAGGTCACGCGTTCGCTGTCGATTTTAAAGCCGTTTTGACTCGCGAGCGCGTGAATCGTCCGTGACGGAATCGCAAAAGCGACGTCTTCGATCTCGCCGCATTCGCTGCAACGAAAGTGCGCGTGAGGCTTTCCCGAGGGCTCATAGGTCGCGGCGTCGGCGCCGGGCACGCTGAGCTCGGAGACCAGACCCAGATCGCGCAAGCGCGCAAGCCCGCGATAGACGGTGGAAAATCCGATGCCGGGGCGCCGCTCGAGCGCCTTTCCGTAAATCTCCGCGGAGGTGAGATGGCACCCGACGCCGCTCTTTTTGACGATGTCGTAGATGAGCGCGTAATTCTTCGGCAACGACGGCTGCAGGGAGGAGGCCATGTCCGGCAGTATTCCCGTCTTCCTAAGAATGACATTCATTTTCACTAGGACATCGGAGAATTAGCAGATGGAAAACACAATTGTCGAGCTTTCGGAAGCCGATCAAGGTCAATGTCCTGCAGGTGGAGCGCACGTCGTACCCCTGCGCCCTCGCGTCAATATCGATTGGTTCCCGGAGTTATTGGACCTCTCTGTGCTGCACCGCCCGTCAGCACTCTCCGATCCGATGGAGCTCGATTTCAACTATCCGCGCGAGTTCAACAGTCTCGATCTTGCTGCGGTGAAAGCCGACATTGTTGCCCTCATGACCACGTCGCAGGAGTGGTGGCCCGCCGACTACGGTCACTACGGACCGCTCTTCGTTCGTATGGCCTGGCACAGCGCGGGCACGTACCGCATCGGCGACGGCCGCGGCGGCGCAGCGTCTGGCGCGCAGCGCTTCGCGCCGCTCAATAGTTGGCCCGACAATGCGAACCTCGACAAAGCACGTTTGCTGCTCTGGCCGATCAAGCAGAAGTACGGCCGGAAAATCTCGTGGGCCGATCTCATGGTTCTCGCCGGAAACTGCGCCTTAGAATCCATGGGTTTCAGAACGTTCGGGTTCGCCGGCGGTCGCGTCGACGCGTGGGAACCCGACGAAAGCATTTACTGGGGTCCGGAAGACGAATGGCTCGCCGACAAACGTTACGCGGGCGAGCGTGACCTCGAGCAACCGCTCGGGGCCGTGCAGATGGGTTTGATCTATGTGAACCCGGAAGGTCCGAATGGGAAACCCGATCCGTTCACCGCGGCGCGCGACATTCGCGAAACGTTCTCCCGTATGGCGATGAATGATGAAGAGACCGTTGCGCTGATCGCCGGCGGCCATACGTTCGGCAAAGCGCACGGTGCAGCGGATCCGAGCCAGTACGTCGGCCTGGCACCGGCCGGTGCTGCTATCGAAGAACAGAACCTTGGCTGGCGGAATTCGTTCGGCACGGGCAACGCCGACGCTACAATCACGAGTGGCCTCGAGGGTGCCTGGACAACAACGCCAACGCGCTGGAATAACGAATACTTCGACAACCTCTTCAATTACGATTGGGAACTCACCAAGAGTCCCGCGGGCGGCTTCCAGTGGACGCCGAAAAACGGCGCCGGTGCCGGCACCGTACCCGACGCGCATAATCCATCGGCAAAGCATGCCCCGATGATGTTCACGACCGACCTCTCGCTAAAGGTCGATCCAATCTATGGCCCGATCTCCAAGCGCTTCCACGAGAATCCTCACGAGTTTGCCGACGCCTTTGCTAAGGCGTGGTATAAACTGACGCATCGCGATATGGGTCCGGTCTCGCGCTATCTCGGTCCCGAGGTACCGCCCGAGCCGCAGATCTGGCAAGATCCCTTGCCGCCGCTCGACCATCCACTGATCGACGGTAACGATATTGATGCACTCAAAGAGCGCATTCTCAACAGTGGACTTACGTTGTCGCAACTGGTCACGACGGCCTGGGCATCCGCGTCCACGTTCCGCGGTACCGACAAGCGTGGCGGTGCAAACGGCGCGCGCATTCGGCTCGCGCCGCAAAAGGACTGGGCCGTTAATGCGCCGGACGAATTGGCACGAGTATTGCAAGCGCTCGAAAAAGTTTGCGATGAGTTCAACGCTTCGCTCGCTGGCGGCAAGAAAGTTTCGCTGGCCGACGTCATCGTGCTCGGTGGTTGTGCAGCGATCGAGCAAGCGGCGAAGAACGCCGGCTACGACGTACACGTGAATTTCCTTCCGGGCCGCACCGATGCGACGCAAGAGAACACCGACGCGCACTCATTCGCGGTCCTTGAACCGCCGGCCGACGGATTTCGCAACTACCTCGGCAGCGTGCACGCTCGTTCGCCGGAGCAGCGACTCGTCGACCGCGCCCATCTGCTCACCCTAACCGCTCCGGAGATGACCGCCCTCGTCGGCGGTTTGCGCGTGCTTGGCGCGAACGCCGGCGGCTCCAAGCACGGCGTTTTTACAAAGCGTCCGGGCACGCTGACGAACGACTTCTTTGTGAACCTGCTCGACATGACCGGGAAATGGCAGCCTCTCGGCAGGGGCTCCATCTACGAGTGCCGGGACCGCCGGACCGGCGAGGTGGCGTGGACCGGAACGTCCTGCGATCTGATCTTCGGCTCGAACTCACAGCTGCGCGCGATCGCCGAGGTTTATGCTATTGACGACAAGCACTTCGTTCGCGACTTCGTCGCCGCGTGGGAAAAGGTCATGAACCTCGATCGGTTCGATCTGGCCGTTATGCGGGGATAAGCGTATGCATGAAGGCGTCCGAGCTGTTTGGGGAACGGTACTTTGGGCTGGGTGGGGTGCCGTTTGGCAACGAGTTCGCCTACGTCACCGATGAAGACGCGTATGCGACAATCGAGGCCGCCTGGAACGCCGGGGTGCGTTACTACGACACGTCTCCGTGGTATGGTTTGGGACTTGCCGAGCGGCGTCTCGGCGCGTTCTTGCACAAGCAGGCGCGAAGCGAGTACGTTCTCTCCTCGAAGGTCGGTAAGTTACTAACGGCGTCGCGCGACAACAACGGGAAAGAATACTATCCGTTCAGCCCTTCGCCGAATAATCTCCGTTACGATTACACCGCCGACGGCGTCAAGCGCTCGATCGAAGACAGTCTTCAGCGTTTAGGCGTCGACGCACTCGACGTCGTTTTCGTTCACGATCTCTCACCCGATAATTCATGGCTGCCGGGGCCCTGGGAGGAGCAGTTTGAGATCGCGCGCAACGGCGCGTTTCCCGCGCTCAGCGCGATGCGCGAGCAAGGCGTTATCAAGGGGTGGGGGCTTGGTGTCAACTCGCCCGAACCCATCCTCAAGCTGATGGAAGTCACCGACGCCGACGTGTGTCTCTTGGCCCGCCAATATTCATTGATCGATCACGAAAACGCTCTGCACCACGTCTTTCCCAAGGCGCGCGAATGCGGAATGACCTTTGTCGTCGGCTCATCGCTCAACGCCGGTTTCATCAGCGGAAGCGCTCGGTTCAATTACGGCAAAGAAAATTACAAGATTCCTGCGGAGGCAATCGAAAAACGCGAACGGCTGCGGGCGGTTGCGGCCCGGCACGGTGTCGACCTTCGCACGGCGGCGCTGCAGTTTTCGAGCGCGCCCGACGTCGCGTCGGCGTTGGTGGTTGGTTGCGCGAGTCCTGCGCAGGTGCTCGCAGATTACACATCACTCCAGACAAAGATTCCGCACGCGTTCTGGCTCGATCTTCGATCCGAAGCCTTGATCGAAAGCGATGCCTTTATTCCGCCTGAAGATTAGCCTGCGGCGCGATTACTCGTAGTCGGGCGCGAAGTAGCTGTTGGCGAAGCGGTGATGGATGAAGAAACTTGCCGGATGGGGTGCTTTGATCTTGACGAACGGTCGAGGCGCCTGCGAAAAGTCAAAACAGTCGCCGGCTGGAGATGTCGCTCGCGCGTCGGCAGCGGCGAGCTGAGGAAGGCCGTAGAGATCTTCGGCAAAACGTAAGACGCTTGCCGTTTCGTACTGAACGTGGGAGACGTGGCCCGCCTTTGCGAACGGCGAGATCACCAGGAGCGGCACGCGAAACCCCAGACCGTCGTAGTCCTTGAACGGCGGCGGGACGCGATCGTAATAGCCGCCCCAATCGTCCCATTGAACGAAGATCGCGGTGTTCTTCCAAAATTTGCTTTGTCCGACCGTGTTGACGAGGGCCGAAACCCACGACGGACCGTAACCACCGCCGCACTCCGTGTGGTCGGAATCGGCGCACTCCGGCGTGATCCAGGTAAAATTTGCCAGCTTTCCTGCGCGGACGTCGGTAATGAACTTCCAGTTCGGCGATATGACGTCTTTCTTCCAATCGGGGCCGTAGAAAATGTGCTTGATGGCCTGGTATGCCGACCACGTTCCGCCGTTGCCGCCGCTGTCGTCGCCATAGCGCACCGCATAAAATCGCCACGAAAGGTTCGCCTTATCGAGCTCGTCGCCGAGCGTTGTATAATCGAAGCACGCCGGTTGTTCGGCGCCTTCTTGGCGCGCTTGCGTAATCGTCGGGACCACGTCGTACGTGCCGCCTGCGCACCCCCACATAAGCGAAGCGGGCAGATCGACGCTCGACTGCGCTTGCGCCGCGATGACGTATTGGTGGCTCACGAAGCTCTCGTCGAGATGTGATTGGAACATCCGGTCGGCGACGACCCACTCGTGGGCCATGTCGAAATACGGCTTCGACTCGGCGTGGGGCACGTACACGTACTGCGGATTGGGCGGTCCGCCAGACGATTCTTCGTTGTTGAATCCGTTCATTTGGCAGTCGGTTCCGGGAAGGCTTCCCGTTCCATTGCATGCATCGAACATGGCATAGACCGAATGATCGATTTGATAGACCTTCTCCAAGGGAACCGGCGTGAGCGCAATCGTCTGGCCGCTCGAATTCAGCCCTTTCGAAACAGTGTCAGCTCCGGGATAGCCCTGAAAGAGATTGTTAAAACTGCGATTCTCTTGAACGATGTAGATGACGTGCGTGATCTTTCCCGCGCCGGTGGCACTCAGCGCCCGCAAAGCCGTTCGACTCTGCATTGCGGGCAACGCCGACGGCGCGCTCGACGTACATCCTGCCACAGCGATAAGAGAAAGAGCGACGTATCGACGCGTCATAATTTACCAAAATAGTTCGTGATGTCGAAATAGAAGTCATGCTCCGCCTGCGTCGCGGGGCACACGACGTGCAGCCGGTCGTATTCGCGCCCATCGTTGCGCAGCAGCGATTGTCTTTCGAGCTTCCAACGAGCCGTCTGCGTGCAGGGATGAAACGCGAGATAGCGATATTCCCAGTCGACTCCGTCGCGCTCGTTTTGCTGCATGTCGAGAATTGCCGAGGAAAACGCATCGCCGCTGGCTCCAAGCAGCGGCGCAAGCTCCGGTTTTTCGATCGGAGCCGACATTGCCCATTGAAAGCTCCGAACGCGATCGTTCTCAAAGGAATACTCGACGCCAGTGGTTGACGAAAGGCGGCCCAACAGAAACGGGTCGCCGCTTTCGTCAACGCCATCGCGAAATTGGGGATGCGCGGCCTTCACGCTTTCGAGCGTTTGGCCTAGCCGAACGCCGAACGGATCCGGCGGCACCGTTTCGATTGGTGCGCTGGGCGTTTCATCGGTAAAAGTATGGAAACTGACGACGTATCCGCGCTCTTCGACGACGAGCACATACGTTGAGTTCGAGCCGGGGAGCCAATATCGCGCGACGTCGCGGGCAGCGTTGTCAAACGCGATGACGCGCAGCGGATCGCCGAGCACGGTTCGCAGCGGCGCTGCCGGCGCGCCGAGCGTGATACCATGCCACGTCAGCAAAACTAGAGCCGCGAAAATCTCGCTTCACCCTCCGTCAAACTCACGATACGTTGGTACCGATGATAGCCGACGCGAGGCGCGCTCGCAAGGGCGGCGCGCTCAACCGCCGTTGATGTCGAGAAAGAGCTCCGTCGCCAGTCCAAGCAGAAAACCCGCGCACATCGTCGCGGTCACGAATCCGGTGAGGCCGCTTCGCCGCAAGACGCTCCAGAGCTCACCGATCACGAAGATCAACGCGCCGACGGCAATGGCGAGGAAAAAGATCGAGAGGGTCGGCGAGTAAAAACGGTAGCCGACGATCGTGCCGATAAACGTAGGGCCCCCCGCGACCAGACCGGCGAGACCGATCTGTGCCCACGTCGGCACGACGCGCCCAACCAGTGGCGCGGCGACGCCAAACCCTTCGGTCGCATTATGCAGCCCAAATCCGACGATCAGCGCAAGGGCAACGGCGGTCGCGCCCGCCGCTGCCGAGGCGCCGATTGCCAATCCTTCGCCGAAATTATGCGCGCCGATTCCAATGGCGATTAATGCCGCGAGCACGATGGGATTCTCGGCGTGCTGCGCTGCTTGGCGAGTGACGTACGTCGCCGCACTGCCCAGGCCGACGAGTCCAATGAGCAAGCCGAGAACGAAGACCACGATCGATACAACCGGAAACGGGCTCGCGCCCGAGCGCCACGCGGTCAATCCTTGCGAAATTGGAACGATGGCGTTTTGCGCGATCTCGACGACCAGATAGAGCAAAATCCCGATCGCAAGCGCATTGAGGAGTGCGACCGTCTGTGGCGAAAGCCGGCGCGCCCGCGCGATCGGCAAGCCGAGAAAGATCGTGAAGCCGGCGATTGCCCCGAGCACCACGGTCATTCCGAAGCTCAAGCCGCCCGCGCTCGGCTTGGATGCCGGCGTCATTGCTCGATACATCGCGGTCATCATGTTGGGCGTACCGGCGTAATGAATCGCGGTAATCAAGCCGCTGGGCATTCCCGCCGAGTCCTCGATATGGTCGAGGACGTGGCAATGGACCAGCCAGGTTCCCGGCTTCGCGTTTGCGGTGATTGCGACGTCGACGCGCTGTCCCGGTCCCAGCAGCACCGTGTCCTCGGTATCGTTGTAATCTACCGGTGATGCGTCGCGAGCAATGATCTGCTGATCGTGCCCGTGCGTATGCATCGTGTGAAACTCTTCGCCTGAAATATTCACCCAGCGCACGCGAAAGCGCTCGCCGGAACGCACGTCGAGCGGACGCGTTGCCGGATATTCCTTACCGTTGAGCGTGAACTCGTTTTCCGCGGCGCTCTGGATCTGCCACGACGAAATCATCTCGAGGAAGTCATGCGCGAGCCCGCGTTCGACCGGCCGCGCATTCGCCGGCTCTACGATAATCGCACCGTACAAACCCGAATCGAGCATCGCTTCATTATCGTGCGTGTGGTAGATAAACGTCCCGGGCTGATCGGCAACGAAGCGATAGATAAAGCGGCCATTGCGAGGCACGAGCGACTGCGATATGCCCGCGACGCCGTCCATCGCATCGGAAATGCCATGGATGCCGTGCATGTGAATCGAATCCGGCGTCGTCACGTCGTTCGTGTAGTCAAGCACCAGAGTGTCACCCTGATGGACGAGCAACACCGGTCCGGGAACGACGCCGTTGTAGGTGTTGGCCATGACCGTCAAGCCGGGACGCAACGTCCACGGCGCGGCGCGCTCCACGATATGAAAGATCTTCGTGCGGCCGCGAACCGCGGGAATCGCTTGATACGCGCCGTCGGCCCGCTGAAATACCGTAGACTCCCCCGGCGCCGGCGTGGCCGGCGAAATAACGCCGGTGAGGGGCTGCAGCCCCAGGCTGGTCGAGTTTGGCGAAACCGGCTCGTCGGCGTCGGCGAGCACGCGCATCGGCAAGGCGACGAGGAGAAGCAGCACAAGCCCCGCGAGGCGGGCGGACAGACGGTAGACAGGGCACATGTTAGGTGCGCCTAATCTTGTTCGTAGGCGCGCCTTTCTCCCGCTCTCTTGGCTCTTGGGGTTTCTTGGGTCTCTTGGGGGGAGTGGCCTATGAAGGCGTCGCCCCGACGCCAAGCCAGGGGGTAAGGCAAAGCGGGGCAGAAAGGTCAGAAACACCGTCAGCCACGTTGGAAGGATTAGAAGGACAAATGCGGTTTCTCAGCCTGGCCGTGGCACTAACTGTCACGGCGTGTTCCAGTTTAGGTTCAAACGGCGCCGTCCCGACCGGCTCTAACGCCGCCGGCTTGCGTGCAGGCACCGGAACTTGCAATGGCAGCGGTGGGACGAGCATATCGCCGTGCCCGGTAACCCTTACGTACAAAGGTGATAATGTACTTGTCGCTGTTAGCGCCAAGGGTATTGCTTATGCAACGTTTGACAATCAACCCTGTCACGTTCCCGCCGACTCGCATACCAAATTCCATTGGTACTGCCACGTTGTCGGCCATAACGGCGATAAAAATCGATTCAAAGATGTTTTCAACGGTAAAGTATGCGGTTCAGCAACCGTGCCGTTTAAGGCAATTGATAAGAACGGCCATGCGATCGGAATTGTGCGCCTACCGATAACGAACCAGTCTTGCCCCGGGTAGGTTAAGTCTTCGGAGTTTCATCTGCGTTGACGGCTGCTCGCAGGGGTAACCGCCTTTGCCTTACTAACGGCAGCTGCCTATAAAAGTCTCCGGTTGCACATAAAAAGGACAGCGAGGCGAGGGTCACAGGCTTACGCTCTGGACGCTTACGATTTCTAGGGGGAGAAGCTAGGATGAACCTCGTTGTCTGCTTGATTCTGACGTTGGCAGCTTTATCGCCCGCACCGGAGATCGCGGGGACGGTTGCCGATGACAAGGGCAAATCCGTTTCCGGGGTGCCCATATTCGCCGTTTCAATACCGTCTAGTAATGTAATACAAAAGACGGTCTCGGAATCGGATGGCTCGTTCCGTTTTACGGGTCTAGCGTCAGGCTCTTACGGCGTTGAGGCTGAGACGCGCTCAGCGTGCGCATTTTCAGACGCAATCCAAGTGGATACCGGTTTTACGACGGCCGTGCACCTTCGCTTAGTTCCGGGATTGTGCCAACATCCGCTCGTTAACAGTGCTTCTGGCCCGCGCGCGTTATGGTGAACGTCCCGCCACTATAGAGCGGGCCGGTAGGTTGCATGACGATGTAGTAGCCGGAGCCATGTGTGCCGGCTATAGTCCCTTGCAAGGTTGCGTAGATGACCGGCGACCATGGGGCTTGGGCCGACGCAAACAATTCGTTGCCAGACAGAAGGTACGTTCCGTTATTAAACGAGTTCGGGGGTACGGAGCGCCAAGCGCCGGACGGTGTAAACCGCAAGCACAAAGACGAAAAGGGGAGAGTGCTGCCGACCACGTCGGTGAACTTTGCCGAGTAGAACCCACGAAAAGTCTGCGTCCGAGCGCGAGTTGCTGGCTGAACCGCCGTATTAGCCGTAAGAGCCACGGGCTGCGATCCGCCGCAAGCAACGAGAAAAAGCGCCGCCAGAGATGCAAGTGAAGCCAAGCGCGATCTAATCATACGGACGTTTTTGGATTCTCCAGACGGTTCCCCCGTCAGAAGAGGTCGTGGATTTTCGCTATCGAGATTACCGGGCGGCTTAAAAGGAGATAAGTGGCGCGTGGGGGTGGCTCGTCGTTATCGCGGATCTTTCCCATGTTCGGCCTCCGGCGCTCGGGAGGCTCGCCGCGAGTACGTAAAATTTGCAGCCCAGCGTTTGTCAGGTCGCGATTTGTCGGATTTTGAGACCGCGATCGGAGAGGCGCTGGCAAACGCTGTCGAGCACAGCCATGCATCGACGCTGACGGTCACGGGCTTCGACGACGGCGAGCGGCTCGTTGCGGAGATTCGGGACGACGGCCGAGGCTTTCTTCCCCGCCTCGACATCGAGCCCGTGCGCGGAGCGCTCCGCGGATACGGGCTTTACATCATGCATCAGTTGTTGGACGAAGTTGAGTTTTCCGACGATGGCCGCTCGCTGCGGCTGGTCAAACGCCTGCCCTAAGCACCGTGCGGCGCGTCGTCCTTGTGCTGTTGGGCGCATTCGTGGCAGACGGAAATCGCCGCCATGGTTTTCTCTTCGAGTGCGAGTTGCGTTTTCAGAAGCTGGTCGCGCTTTGCAGGTGTGGGATTCTCGTCAACGCTCTTCGCGGCCAACGCCTTCTCTTCGGCGGCCTCACGCAGCTCGTAAATGGCATCAATCTTTTGCTTTGAAATTCCCACAACGGAGCCTTTCGCTAGTCATGCTCGCACGGGGAGTTACTCCGCTCGAGGGCGTCTCCCCTCGGCCACCCGTGCAGCGGGCACGCCGGGCTGACCGGCGCATTCGTCGAAAAAGACGCCGGCGTGAGCGAAATCACAACGGATTGCTGCATTGTCGGCGGCGGCCCGGCCGGTATGATGGCGGGACTGCTGTTTGCTCGCGCCGGCGTTTCGACCGTCCTCTTGGAAAAGCACGCCGACTTTCTGCGCGATTTCCGCGGCGACACGATTCATCCGTCGACACTCGACGTGATGGACGAGTTGGGCGTGCTCGAGTCGTTTCTGGAACGTCCACATCAAGAGGTAACCAAGTTATCGGGCAATCTCGGTGAGACGCTGGTTACCGTTGCAGATTTCACGCATTTGCCGACGCGCTGTAAGTTCTTGGCGTTCATGCCGCAGTGGGACTTCTTGAACTTTCTCGTCGAGAAGGCCGCCGAGTACCCCAGCTTCGATTTGCGGATGCAGGCGCGGGCGCAGGAACTCCTATGGAACGACGGACGCGTCGCCGGCGTGCGCGCGCAGACTCCAAATGGTCCGCTTGACGTTCGCGCCAAACTTACGATCGCCGCGGATGGCCGTGAATCCACCCTGCGCGGACAGGCGAGCTTGCAGCCGATCGAGCTCGGTGCGCCGATGGACGTCCTTTGGCTACGTCTGAGCAAGCGTTCCGACGATCCGCACGAAACCTTCGGATACATTCGCGACGGGCGCATCATGGCGTTGATCGATCGGGGCGTTTACTGGCAGTGCGCGTACGTCATTCCGAAGGGCACGCAGGCGCAGCTCCACGAACGCGGCATCGAAGAGTTTCGCAAGCAGATCGGAGCCATCGTACCGTTTCTTAGCGATCGCGTGGATGAAATCCAAACCTGGGACGATGTGAAACTGCTGACGGTTCGGGTGAACCGCTTGCGGGAGTGGTACCGTCCCGGACTTCTCTGTATCGGCGATGCCGCGCACGCGATGTCGCCGATCGGCGGAGTCGGAATCAATCTCGCCATTCAAGATGCTGTCGCCGCGGCGAACATCTTAGCGCCAAAGCTGTTACGCGGTGATCTTACGAAGCGCGACCTTGCGGCCGTGCAGCGGCGTAGGGAATCGGCTGCTCGCCGTACGCAATTGTTGCAGCTCTTTATTCAGCGCAACATTATCGGACGCGTCCTGGCGCAGGGGCGTACGCCATTCTTGCATCGGCTTCCAGCGGTGCTGAGATTCTTGCCCTTTCTTCCTCGCATCCCGGGACGGCTCGTCGGCTTGGGGTTTCGTCCCGAGCACGTCAACGCGCAGTGAACTGTTACGTCTCACGAGCCCGCGGCAGCGCGATGGTAACCTGCGTACCGAGACCGCGCCGGCTTTTGAGTTCAATCGTTCCGCCGATGCGTTCGACGGCGCGTTTTGCGATGGCGAGGCCGAGACCCGACCCTTCGCCGCTGCGCGTCCCACCGCGATAGAATCGATCGAATGCGTTCTCGAGATCACGGGGCTCCATGCCGGGTCCTCGATCGCTGACGACGATCGTCACCAACGAATTTTCGCATGACACGTCGATTGAGATTGGTGATTCGGGGGCGTAGCGAATGGCATTCTCGACCACATTCCGCAGCGCTTCATAGAGTTCGCCCTCATCGGCCGCGACGATGCAGGAAGACGGTGGAATTGTCAGGCCAATGCGATCGCCTGCCAGCGGACGCAGCGCTTCGGCGACACGTTGCGTCAGCGCCCCGGCGTCAACCGCCTCAGTTTGCGGTGGCTGGGGCCGCTCCAGCCGCGCTAGGAGAATAAGTTTTTCGATCGAGGCTCGCATCCGGCGGCTCTGGGCCAACATCGTTTCATAGACGTCGCCCACCGCCGCCTCGCCGACGATTCCTTGTTGGAGAATTTCGAGATAACCCATCACGATGGTTAACGGCGTGCGCAGCTCGTGACCGGCATCCGCGACGAACTGGCGCATCTGCAACTCGTTTCGCTCGCGCTCGAGCGTTGCGGCCGCGAGCCGATGGGCCAGCGCATTATATGCCGCGGTGAGCTCGCGGATGCTACTTTCGCCCGCGTTCAGCGGCTCGGGAAGTTCGCCGGCGGCGATGCGGCGCAAGGCCCTCGCGACGTCGTGCAGCGGAGCGATCGCGCGCCGCGAAATTGCGCGGCCAACGATCCAAGCTACGATGACGGCGAGTGCGCCGATCGGTAGGACGAACGCGAGATAGCGTGCGAGCAAACGCGCGAAGCCCTCGAGGTCGGGGACCACGACGATCGTCCCTCCTGGTACATCCACGACAGCCGGGCGCACTCCCGATAACATGGCGACGGCAGCCGTAAACCGCCCGGGCGGTCCCGCGCGGCCGCGCTCGCTGCGCGCCAGCAGCTGGTGATCGTCGTCATACACGTGCACGCCCACCCGCGGACCGCCGATTTCGCCAACGATGATGGGAGCGTAAGCACGCAGCGGCTGGTGCGCGCGCTGGTAGGCGAGCGCGCGTTGGGTGAGGCGGTGTGCGTCGCCGGCGATCGCTTCGTTCAAGGTACCGACATCGAGAAGGAAAGCCAGCACGCTCGTGGCCGCAACGACGAGAACGATCAGTGCCAGAGCGAGGATGACGTAGCTGCGCGTCAGCCGGCGCGCGAACGGCGCAAAGGCGTCAGACACGCAGCGTATATCCGGTGCCGCGCACGGTGTGAATCAACGGGCGATCGAAGCCCTCGTCGATTTTGCCGCGCAGATACGAGATGTAGCGCTCGACCGCGCCGGTCCCGACTTCGGCCTCCCGCCACACTTCGTCGAGCAGTTCTTCGCGAGTGAAGACGCGTCGCGGACGACGCAGCAGCGTCACCAGCAAATCGAATTCGAGGGGCGAAAGATCGAGACGACGGCCGTCGCGTTCGACGATGTGCTCCTTCAGGTCGACGAAGACTCCCTCGTATTCGAGGATGGAACGGCTCTCGATGTGGGGACGACGCAGTTTCGCCTCGATGTGGGCGAGCAATTCCGAGATCTCGAAAGGTTTGCTCAAATAGTCGTCGGCGCCGTGCGCGAGACCTTCGACTTTGCTTTCGACTTCGCCGCGCGCGCTGAGCATGATGACAGGCGCGTCGGTGATCCGGCGAATGGACGGCATCAACTCGATTCCGCTCGTTTTTGGCATCATCACGTCGAGAACGATCAAATCGGGCGACCATTCCCGTACCAATGCCAAACCGGCCGCGCCGTCCGCGGCGGAGCGTACCTCGTAGCCGCGGTGGCCCAATGCCATCGCCAGAAGCTCGCAGATATGCCGCTCGTCGTCGACGACGGCGATGCGTGCTTTCACTCGAAACGCAGGGCCTCGATCGGATTGAGCTGCGCGGCCTTTCGGGCTGGATAGTATCCGAAAAAGATGCCCACCATAGCAGAGAATGCGACCGATGCGAGAATCCACTGGGGCGGAATCGCCGTCGGCCAATGCGTCAACGCGGCGACTGCGAGCGTCCCGATCGCACCGGTGACGATCCCAATGAGGCCACCGATTGTCGATAGCACGACCGATTCGGCGAGAAACTGCCGCAGGATCGTGGCCGCACGGGCGCCGACCGACATGCGCAAGCCGATCTCGCGCGTACGCTCGGTTACCGAAACGAGCATGATGTTCATGATACCGATTCCGCCGACGACCAACGAGACTGCGGCGACACCAGCGAGCAACAGCTCCATTACCGTTCCGGTCTGCGACGCGGTCTGCGCGATTGCTTGCAAGTTGCGCACTTGAAAATCATCGACTTGCGGCGCCACGATGCGATGGCGCGCCTCGAGCAGCTGCGTCACGCTCGAAGTTACCGCAGAAATCTGGTCCTGTGTCGCCGCCGAGATCATCAGCGTGTTAACCGTCGTCAGGCCGGTGAGGCGTTCCATCGCGGACGTGTACGGAATCATGACGACGTCGTCCTGATCGGTACCGAGGCCGCTCTGACCGAGCGGAGTAAGCGTTCCGATGACCGTGTACGGAGCCCCTTTGATGATGACGGTTTGCCCGATCGGCGAGTCGTCGTTCGGAAAGAGCTCGGCTACGACCGTGGCGCCGAGCACGGCAACCTTTGCCGCCGACGCTACCTCGTTTTCGTTGAAAAAGGCGCCTTGCGCGAGCGGCCACGAGCGAATGAACGTGTAGGTTGGCGCAACGCCGGTAATCGTCGTCTGCCAGTTGTTCGCGCCGGCGACGACCTGCGTGCGCAGTGACACCGCTGGTGAGACCGACGCTACGCCGGGGAGCTTCGCGATCGCCAAGCCGTCGTCAGGCGTGAGCGTCGAGGCCCCACCGAAGCCGGTCCGCGCGCCCGTCTGCGTCACGCTGCCGGGCTGCACGACGATCAAATTCGAACCGAGGCTGCTAATGCTCTGTTGCACCGACGTACGAGCGCCCACGCCGATGGCCACCGTGACGATGACCGCGGCGACGCCGATAACGATGCCGAGCATGGTTAACAGCGAGCGAGCCTTGTTGCGAACGAGCGCCGACAGCGCGATTCGGAGCGTTAGTTTAAGCCTCATGCCGCGCGCCTTTCATTGAGGGTATCGCCGGTAATGACCCCGTCGCGAAAAGTGACGATTCGTCGCGCATAGGCGGCCACGTCGGGTTCGTGGGTCACCAGCATGATCGTGATGCCTTGTTCGTCGTTGAGCCGCGCGAAAAGCCGCATGACGTCTTGCGAGCTCTTCGTGTCCAAAGCGCCGGTTGGCTCGTCGGCGAGAATGAGTCCCGGATTGTTCACGAGCGAACGTGCGATCGCGACTCGCTGCTGCTGACCGCCGGACATTTGGTTCGGATGATGATTCGCAAGGTGACGGATGCCGACCATTTCGAGTTTATCGAGCGCGATTTGGATTCGCTCCGATTCCGGAGTGCCGGCATAAACCATCGGAAGTTCGACATTCTCCGATGCGCTGGTGCGCGGCAGAAGATTGTACGCCTGAAAGACGAAGCCCAGTCGCCGACCGCGGATGTCGGCGCGCTCGTCGGCGCTCAGGTGCGAGACTTCGATGCCTTCGAAATGGTACGTGCCCGCGGACGGCGTGTCGAGCAATCCAACGAGATGCATGAAGGTCGACTTTCCCGACCCCGACGGACCCATCACGGCGACGAACTCGCCGGGTTCGACGGCGAGATCGACGCCGCGCAGTGCGCACACGAGATCGTTGCCCATCACATACTCCTTGCGTACGCTCGAGACTTCGACGACCGGCCGCATCAGTGCAGACCTCGCATGGAGCCGACCGGGCCGCCGCTCATCGGCGAGCGCGTACTCTGATCGTTCGTTGCGGAGCGGTGCGCGGCGTTCGTGCCGATGATCACGCGGTCGCCGGCGGCCACGGTTCCGGCTTGCAGAGGTTCGATGGCCGCCGTGGTACCGTTGGTCAGCCGCACGCGGACTGGGACGGGAACTGCTTTACCATTGCGATCGACGAGGATGCGGGCGCTCGATCCCGATGCTATTGCCGCGCTCGAGGCCGCGCTGTCCACGCTACCCCACGGCGTGGTCGCCGGCGCGCGGGTATGGAGCGCCGCGACCGGAACGGTGAGTGCATTGCGCACGCTGGCGACTTGGATCGTCGCATTGGCGGTCATTCCCGGTAAGAGCTTGCCGCTGGCGTTCGTGGCAAAAACCACGACATCGTAGGTCACCACGTTGTTGAGCGTTTGCGGATTGATGCGCACTTGCGCGACCGCTCCTTGAAATACTTCGTTTGGATAGGCGAGCACCGAAAACTGCACCGGGTCGCCCGGCTTCACGTTGCCAATGTCCGGCTCGCCCACGTTGATGTCGACTTCCATCTTGCCGAGATTTTGCGCGATGGAAAAGAGGGTCGGCGTCTGCAGCGACGCAGCGACGGTTTGGCCGACGGAGACGTCGCGCGCTACGACGGTGCCGTCGACCGGCGACATGATAACGGCATGTTCGAGATTCAGCTGATCTTGACGAACGACTGCTTGGGCGGCCGCGACATTCGCCTCGGCGGCCTGGGTGCTCGCTTCCTGGCTTTGCGCCGTTGAGGCGCTCTGATCGATGGTCGCATTACTTGCCACGTCCTGCGCCTGCGCTTGCGCAACGGCGGCTTGCGCGGCCGCCACATCGCTTTCGTCTTGCGCCACGTTCGCACGATCCGTATCGACCGTGCTTTGTGCGACGTAGCCCTGTCCGAGCAGCGCTTCGTCGCGCGACTCCGTCTTTTGCGCCAGCACGAGCGCCGCCTGAGTCTTGGTGACGTTAGCCCTGGCCGACGCGACTGCCGCAACTTCGGCGGTCGCTCCGGCGGTGGCGATACCGATCCCCGACGCCGCGCCCTCTGCGCTCGCCGAAGCTTGCGCAGCCTGAGCTTGCGCTTGCATGAGCGCGGCTTGCGCTTGCGTGAGTTGAGCTTGCAACGTACTGGGATCGAGACGAGCCAAAACCTGGCCTTTCTTCACCTTGCTGTTATAGTCAGCGGCAAGCGATGCGATCGTGCCGGAGACTTGTGTGCCGACCGAAATAAGGTTCTGCGGGTCGACCGTTCCCGAGGCCGTTACCGAAGCGACCAACGTCGTCTGGGTGATTGGCGAGGTGACGAAAGGAACGCTTGCGTGAGACCGCGCCAGTAACCAAGCGGAAATGCCCACGGCGAAAAGCAGCGCCGCGGCCAACCACCAGCGGTGCGGCAGCTTGGCGAGAATTCCGGGTACGCCGGCGAGCGTTCGAGGAGCGGGAATCGTGATGCTTGACATGACGCTCTTACGATAGCTCGAGCGTCTGATAAGCAGTGGAGAGTTTCCGTGCGCCGGTTAAACGCCGATTAGCGTCGAAGCAAACGCGATGGCACGTGGATTCGTTCTTGGAGTCGTTGCGGCATTGGTCGCCATCGCACTGTGCGCGTATATCGGAGTCAAAGCCGGAGCGTTGCCCGCCAATGCTGACGCGAAGCCGTCGAAGCTCGAGCGGTGGATGGCCTCGACATCCTTGCACGCGACGATGGCGCGCGAAGCGCCCCGCGCTCCCGATCCCCTGACCTTCAACGATGCCAATCTCATTGCCGGGATTCGACTCTATGCGCAAAATTGCGCCGTTTGTCACGGCGCCGCCGACGGGAACCCCTCAGCCATCGCGCGCGGACTCTACCAGCATCCCCCGCAACTCGCCCAAGACGGTGTCGAAGACGATCCGGAGGGCGTAACCTATTGGAAAGTGGACCACGGCATCCGCTTTACCGGAATGCCCTCATTCGGAAAATCGCTCGATCCCACGCAAATCTGGCAACTCGCGCTCTTTCTCAAGCACATGGACGCACTTCCACCGGCGGCGAAACGCGCGTGGAGCGCGCTCGCGTCTACGGGCTCGGCGTCGGGTCGACCGTCGTCGACGGCAGCGCCGTGAAGAGGTACTGATTGCCGGCGCTCTCTGGCGGTGAACTGCCGAAACCGTACTGCGCCGATAGTCCAGAAAGCACCGCTGCCGATTCCGGATAGACTTGACCGCGGATTGAACCGTCGCCGCTCACCGTCGCCACCACATGAAGCCTTCCTTGTGGTCCCGCTCCTAGGCCGAGATCGACGCTCGATGGGCCGATATCGAGCCAAATATAGTCGGCGTCGCGTCCACCGGTGACGGGGATGTACAGCTTGTAGAAGCTGGTGTGATAGTAACCGCGCAGCGTCCCGTCGGGAAAGACTTGAACGTCCAGACGTCCGGTGATCGGATACTGCGATCCGTAGACCTGAGTCATCGCTGTGTTGTAATGGTAATCGGTCGGCTGAGCCGAAGCGCTGAGTGACATCATCGCCCAAGCAGTGCTTACGAGCGCAACGCAGCTGCAAAAACGCCGAACCTGAGAACCTAACATGCTAACTCCTTCTCGATCGCCCATTCTAAGGGAGTAGAGCGCTTGGCTTGGCGAGAACGTGACGAGAGTGGTACAGCCAGCCGAAATCGATCTGCGGGGTCTTCCGGCCTGGGAGCGCCCGGATCTGATCCGAAAAGCCCTTGACGGTCTTCCATCGGGCGCCTCGCTAACCCTTATCACCGAAAACGAACCGCGGGCGCTTTCATCGCGCATCACGCAAGATCGTCCCGATCGGTTCGTCGTGGAAACGCGTCGCGTCGCGAACCGTGTGTGGCAGTTACGTTTAACGCATCGGTCCGGCGAGGGCCTCGATCGAAACTCTGCCGCGCAGCATCTCAGCCGCTGTCCGGCCTTCGCCGGACTGGACGCCGCCGTGCGCGCCGAGCTCGCCGCCGCCGCCATCTGGCAAACCGGGCGTCGCGGACAGACGCTTGTGGCCGAAAATAGTGACTGGCCCCATCTCGGAATGGTCACCGAAGGAATCGTTGCGCGCGCCAATGGCGGCGGACGCGAACGCGAGCGCATCTTGTATGAGATTTTTCCCTACGAGCTCTTCGGAGTTGCCGAATACTTCGACCGCGGATTCAAGATGGCGCGCATTGCCGTGTTCTCGAAAACGGCGCACGTCTTGAAGATTCCCTGGGAAGTCGTCTCACGCATCGCGGAACGGTATCCTCAGCTCACCAATGGACTGGGCGTCGTGATGGCGCAGCGAATTCGGCTGTTAGCCGACGCGCTCGCGATTCAAGGCTCGTTACCGATTTTGGGACGCATCGCGCGAGTCTTGCTTCCCTACGCGATGCCGGAGCGCGGACTCGTCCCGGCCTCGGCTTCGCTCTCGACGATCACGCAATCGCAGATTGCCGCCGCGGGTGGAACCGTCAAGGAAGTTGCGGCACGAGCGATTGCGGAGCTCGAATCTCGCAAGGCGCTGCGACGCGAACACGGGCACATCCGCTATCTCGACCGCGAAGTATTGCTCGAGCTCATCCAGGACGTCTCCTAAGCATTAGCTCCGGTGGAGAGCAGAGAAAACCCCGCGTAAGGCTGCAGCACCGGCGGGAGTTCGATGGAGCCGTCAGGTCGCTGATAGTTCTCCATAATGGCGATGAGCGTTCGACCGATCGCGAGTCCCGAGCCGTTGAGCGTGTGCGCGAACTCCGGTTTCGCTCGGTTGTCGCGACGAAATCGAATCGATGCGCGCCGCGCCTGAAAGTCGGTGCAGTTCGAGCACGAGCTAATCTCGCGATAGGTCTGCGCGCTGGGAATCCATACTTCGATATCATAGGTCTTCGCAGCGTTGAAACCCATATCGCCGGCACAGAGCGCGACGACGCGGTACGGAAGCGCCAGTTCCTGCAACAGCGATTCGGCGTCGTGGGTGAGGGATTCGAGCGCCTCAAACGACGCGTCGGGAGTCGAAATCCAAACGAGCTCGACTTTTTCGAACTGATGCTGTCGCATCAGCCCTCGGGTATCCTTTCCCGCGGCACCGGCTTCTTTTCGAAAACATTGAGTGTCGGCCGCGTACTTGAGCGGCAAATCCTTTAGGTCGAGTATCTCGTCAGCATGGAAAGCGGTCAGCGGAACTTCCGACGTTGGTATCATGAAGAGATCGGCGTCCGCATCGGCAAACATCGCGTCGGCAAACTTGCTCAACTGCCCCGTCGACCACATGGTCTGGCGCGAGACCAGAAGCGGCGGCGCGATTTCGACGTATCCGCGTTCGGCGGCGCGATCGAGAAAGAACGCCGCGAGCGCGCGCGCGAGGCGAGCCCCCTTGCCGGAGATCACCGCGAACCGGCTTCCCGAGAGTTTGGCGGCGCGCCCGAAATCCAGGATTCCCAAGCGCTCGCCAAGCTCCCAGTGCGGCTTCGGCACAGACTCGAACCGCCGAGGCTCGCCCCAGCGGCGCAACTCAACGTTCGAACTCTCGTCACGGCCATCCGGAACCGAGTCGTCGAGTACGTTGGGCATGTTCTCAAGCAATGCGCGCACCCGTGAATCTGCGGCAGTGGGCGAGAGCGAACGCGTCTGCTCTTCGAACTGCGCAATGCGCGCTGCGAGTTCGTCGAGCTCCGGTCGCAAGTCACGCGCGGCAGCCGCTTTGTCCGGGGCTTGTGCGATCGCGGCCGAGAGTTGATTTCGTTCGGCCTTCGCTCGCTCGACGGCCGTCAGCGTGGAGCGGTACTCTTCATCGTAACGCAGAACGTCGTCGATCGGTGATGGATCGAGCCCGCGTCGACGAAGAGCGTTTCGTACGCGGTCGGGATCGCGCCGAATCAAAGCGATGTCGAGCATGGAGAAACGCGCCCTTATGCAGCCCGTAAATCCAGTCCTACCGGAGACCGGATTTGCGGTAGACCGATTGCTTGCGCCTGGTCAGGCAATCGTGACGTTTCTTTCACGTGTGAGGCCGCCACGGCCGCAGACGGAGTCTGTCGCGCTCGACGGGGCGCACGGCCGAATCTTGGCCGAGCCAATTGCGGCAGACGCGGATTACCCCAGCACGATGCGTTCGCTCATGGACGGCTTCGCGCTGCGGGCTCGGGCAACGCCGGGAACCTTTCAACGTGTCGATGGTGTACGCATGGGGGATGCGTCGCACCAAGCGATCGCGGAGGGGAGCGCCGCGGCAATTCCGACCGGAGGCGTGCTTCCAAAGGATGCCGACGCGGTCGTGCCGATCGAAGAAGTACGGGTCGACGGGAATAGCGTCATCGTTCGTGGTCGCATTGCGCCGGGGGAGAACGTCGCCGAGCGAGGTGCCGATATGCGACGCGGCGAGACGATTCTGCCGGCCTCCCGACGAATTCGCGCCGCCGAAATCGGCGTGCTGGCGACGCTCGGAGTTTCGGCGGTACCCGTTTACCGCCGGCCGGTTATTGCCGTGTTTTCAAGTGGCGACGAACTGATCGATCCGAGTGAGAGGCCGCGGCTCGGTCAAATTCGCGATTCGAACCGCTATGTCGTTGCAGCGTCCCTCCAAGCAATGGGTGCGCGTCCGCGACATTATCCAACGTTGCCTGACGAGGCGCGCGAATTCGAGGCCGCTCTCGACGCCGCACTCCGTGAGTGCGATGCCGTCGTCGTCACCGGCGGTTCGTCGGTCGGCGAGCGCGATCGTTTGCCGCGCGCGGTGACGGCGATTGCCGATCCCGGCATCGTCGTCCATGGCATTCGCGTGAAGCCGGGAAAGCCGACGCTCTTCGCAGCACACGCCGGCAAACCCATCATCGGTTTACCGGGCAATCCGACATCGGCACTCATGATGCTCGAAGCGGTCTGCACTCCAATTGTCGCGGCGTTAACTGGAGGCCGGGTCGACTCGCCAACCATCGATGCGCGATTGGCCGAACCGTTGCGCAGCCGCGCCGGATGGACGTGGTACGTTCCCGTGCGGTTGCAAGGGGAAGGTTCGATGCCGGACGCGCACCCGCTGGCATTGCGTTCCTTCTCGGTCAGTCTCACCGCCCGCTCGGACGGATATGTCATCATGCACGAAAACGACGAGGAATGGTTCTCAGGGAAAAGCGTGACCGTTCATCGTTATCTCGAAGGATGCGCCACGTGATTCGCCCGACCGCCGCGGTTGAGGCGATTCCAGCTACTACGCCTTTCGTTGGGCCCGAGCAGCTCATGCGTGAGACCGGCCAGCGCGAGCTGGTGCGTTTGGGAGCGAATGAAAGCGCGTTTGGGCTGTCGCCGAAGGCTCTTGCCTCCATGACTGCAGAGCTGCCGCGTTTAGCTTGGTACGGGGATCCTGAATCGCTCGACCTTCGCGACGCGTTGGCGGCAAAGCATCGTTGCCGTCCGGAGCAGATCGTCGTCGGTTCCGGCATCGACGAGCTCATGGGCTTGGCGGTACGCGCATTCATGGCGCCAGAGCAAGCTTCGCTAACGACGCGCGGCACCTATCCAACCTTCGCGTATCACGTCGCCGGCTATGGCGGCCGGCTGATCGAGGTGCCGTATCGCGACGAGGGGACGCCCGACTGCGAAGCACTGCTCGCCGCTGCACGTCGCGAGACGCCGCCCGTCGTCTACCTGGCCAATCCCGACAATCCCAGCGGTCGTTTCATTCCCAAGGCCGAGGTCGAGCGCTTCTACGAGGCGCTTTCCGACGATGCACTGCTGCTGCTCGACGAAGCCTACGCCGACTTCGTCGATGAGAACGAGTTGTTCGATCCGGTTTTTTCCGACCGGCTGATTCGCCTTCGGACGTTTTCCAAAGCATACGGAATGGCGGGCGCGCGGATTGGATACGCGCTCTTAAGCGAACGTAACGCGCGCGCGTTTCAGAAGATTCGCCTTCATTACGGAGTCAATCGGAACGCGCAGATAGGGGCCCTGGCATCGTTGGGGGACGAAGAGTTCCGTCGTTACGTCGTCGACGAGACGGCGCGAGCGCGCGACGAGTACTATCGCCTCGCTCGCGCGCTCGGGCGCAGATACATCGAATCGGCGACGAACTTCGTTTGCATTGAGATGGAGACGCCCGAACGCGCGACGATGGTCGTGCGCGAGTTGCTGGCACGCGGCGTGTGGATTCGCAAGCCGGGGGCACCCCCGCTCGATTCCTACATTCGGGTTAGCGCGGGAACCGAACCGATGCGTGCCGCCTTCGCCGGTGCGTTGCGCTCGGTGCTCGCCCAGGTCTGCGTCTAAGCAGCATGCGGTACGCCATCGTTTCCGACGTCCACGCAAACCTGGAGTCGCTCGAGCGCGCGCTAGCCCACATGGAAGCCGACGATTCGCTCGTTTCGCTTGGCGACGTCGTCGGATACGGGCCGAACCCCAACGAGTGCGTCGCGGTGCTGCAGGCTCGCTGTCGGCATGCGGTGCTGGGCAACCACGATCTTGCGGCGGTGGAGAATTTCGGTGTCGAGAACTTCAACGCGGCCGCGCGGTCGGCGATCGGTTGGACCCAGAGCATGCTCGATGATGTCAGCCGCACGTGGCTCAATGCGCTTCCGTACGAGTTGCGCCTGCCCGAATTTTTGCTGGTTCACGGCGCGCCGGTCGACTACTTCGAATACATTCTCGACAAGGCCACCGCCGCGCGCGCCTTCGAGCGAACCGACGCGCGAATCGTTTTTGTGGGACACACGCACATCGCTGAGTATTGGGTGCGCGATGCCGATGGAACCATCGGGCACCGGCACATGCAGAAGGGCGGCGAGCTGACCTTGGAGGCCGATAAGCGATACATCATCGACGTCGGCAGCATCGGCCAACCCCGGGATCTCAATCCGCAGGCATGCTTCACCTTTTATGACACTCTGGCGCAACGGGTAGAGTGGATTCGCTACGAATATCCGATAGCGCGAGTGCAGGAAAAAATGCAGGCTATCGGTTTGCCGCCCTTTCTGATCGATCGCCTCAGTGTCGGACGATGAGCAACGTACCTTTCGACGACGGAAACTGCTTCGCGTGCGGTCCCGCCAATCCGATCGGCATGCACGTTCACTTCGATCGCGATGGTGAGGGCGTGCTGGCGCGGCTGACCGTTGCGCCCGCGTTCCAAGGCTGGCGTGGCATCGCGCACGGAGGCATCGTCATGGCGTTGCTCGACGAAGCGATGGCCCACGCAGCGGGCTTTGCGGGGCACCGCGGCGTGACGGCCAGCGTCAACGTTCGCTTTCGGAGACCCGTGCCGCTCGAACGACCGATTTCGGTCCGCGGACGTGTCACGTGGCAGCGGCGCAACGTCCTCGGCGTGGAAGGCATTATCTTTGACGCCGATGAGGAAGTGCTGGCGCGCGCAGAAGGCCGTTTTGTTTCGCGCGGACGTCTCGATGCCGCCGATGATCGCCGCAATCCGTCATTTGCGGACCTTCAATGAGCGGATCGGTCACGATCGAGAATCGCCGCGCCCGGCATGAATATCACATCATCGAATCGGTCGAAGCCGGGTTGGCCTTGACCGGAACCGAGGTGAAAGCAATCCGTGCGGGCGGCGCCAGCCTAACCGAGGCCTACGCCCGTTTTCGAGATGGCGAGGCATGGCTCATGGGGATGCATATTCCCCCGTATCGTCAGGGCAGTTTCTCGAATTCCGAACCGACGCGAGCGCGCAAACTTCTTTTGCACCGGTCGCAAATACGCGAGCTCCAGAGCCGCGTCGCCGAAAAAGGCTTGACCGTCGTGCCATTGCGTCTCTATTTCACGCGCGGCATTGCGAAGGTACAGATTGGTTTGGTACGCGGCAAAAAGTTGTGGGATAAGCGGGCCGCTGTTGCCAAGCGCGATGTCGAGCGCGAGATCGCCGCTCACGTTCGTCACCACTAGCGGTTCGTTCATGCGAGGCGCCCATCCCGAGCGCGATCTGGAGCGCGCCGTCGAGCAGAGCGGGGTCATCCGTCAAGACGAGCACGTTCTCGTTGCCTGCAGCGGCGGCCCGGATTCCGTCGCGCTTGCCGCATCGCTTCGCGCCGTGGCCGAGCGCATGGGTCTGACCGTGAGCCTCGCATTCGTTAATCACAATCTTCGCGATTCGGCGTGGCAAGACGAATGCGTGGTGCTTCATCTCGCGGCACAACTGGCGATCCCGCTCGATATCGTCGCCCTCCCTGAAGGCGGTCGCGACGAGCAGTACCTGCGGCACGCGCGATACGAAGCGTTGACCGAACTTGCGAAGCGGCGAGGCTGCACCGTCGTCGCGGCGGCGCACCATGCTGAGGATCAAAGTGAAACCGTCCTCTTAGCGCTTCTTCGCGGCGCCGGCCCGTCGGGTCTGTGGGGAATGCGCGGACGCCGGCGTCTGGGAGCCGGTCTCGATTTGGCGCGTCCGTTTCTTGGAGTTCCGTCAAAGAGCCTGCGCGCCTACTGCCACCAGCGATCGCTGCCCTACGCCGTCGACCCGACGAACGCCGCGCCGGAGCTTCGACGCAACGCCATACGGGAAGCGCTCGCCGCACTACGACCGCTCTTCCCGGGACTCGACGCCGCGGTGGCCCGTGCCGCGGAACTGGCAGCGACCGAGCGAGAGGCTTCGCCCCGGGCAACCTTGCGACACATCGTGCGCGAAGAACTAATGAAGGAAGACGATTTGCGAGATATCGACTTCCTTCACGTCGAAGCTGCGGTACGCGCGCTCGAAGCGGGCCGAACGGGCACCTTTCATATGAAGCCTGGGCTTGCGCTGCGAATCGAGTGCGGCACCGTCACGAGTATTACGAAGGAGTGACGCACGCCCCTGAAGGCCGTAATGCAGGCGGCCGCTTGCTCGACCTAGAAGACGAAAAATTCGAAGCGGGCACGGTAAGGTCCGTGCAAGCGTTACTTATGCGCAACGATGGCGCTATAGGTTGCGGTTTGGAGTATAAGGAAGTAGCGGAGCTTCGAGAGGATAATACGGTCTAATATCAAGGTGAGCAAACATCTCCGGTCCATCGTCCTAATCATTCTGGCGGTTGTCGCCGTCTTCATCATCGTCGAGCGGTTCGTTCAGCCAAGCGAGGGTGAAACGCGTCTGGATTATGGCGCGTTTTATCAGAAGCTCGAAGCAGCACAAGTTCAATCGTTCCATGCGACCGGGCTTAACGCTGTCGGTGACCTTTCCAACGGCACGAAATACTCCGTTGCCGTGCCGAACGTCGACCAAACGTTCGTGGACGAAGTCTACAAACGGGTCAAGAGCGGAGCGATTAGCTTCGACCAGCAATCGAACACGGGATTGCTCTCAAGCCTGATGACGCTTGGGCCGCTGGCAATAACGGTACTGTTGTTGTTCTTTATCTTGCGCCAAGCTCAAAGCGGCGGAAGTCAGGCGCTCTCGTTCGGACGATCGCGCGCGAAGATGCTCTCGGAGAATCGTCCGAAAGTGACGTTCGCCGATGTCGCCGGGGTCGACGAGGCCAAAGAGGAGCTCGCCGAGATCGTCGACTTCCTAAAGTATCCAAAAAAATACCAGTCGCTCGGGGCTCGGATACCAAAGGGCGTGCTGTTGCTCGGGCCACCGGGCACCGGCAAGACGCTGCTCGCACGCGCAATTGCGGGCGAGGCCGGGGTTCCGTTCCTCTCGATCTCCGGGTCCGATTTCGTCGAGATGTTTGTCGGCGTGGGCGCTTCGCGCGTGCGCGATCTCTTCGACCAAGCAAAGAAATCGGCGCCGTGCATCGTTTTCATCGATGAAATCGACGCCGTCGGTCGCCAGCGTGGTGCCGGCCTGGGCGGCGGACACGACGAACGCGAGCAGACGCTCAACCAGCTACTCGTGGAGATGGACGGCTTCGATCAAAACACCGGTGTTATTCTGATTGCCGCGACGAATCGCTCCGATGTGCTGGATCCGGCGCTACTGCGTCCGGGGCGTTTCGACCGGCAGATCGTCGTTGGTCGCGCCGACTTCAAAGGTCGCGAGAAAATTCTCGAGGTGCACGCGCGCAACAAACCGTTGGGCAAGGAAGTTTCGCTGGAAACCTTGGCAAAACGTACGCCCGGTTTTTCCGGTGCGGATTTGGAGAATTTGCTCAACGAAGCGGCGTTGCTGGCGGCGCGAAAGAATAAGAATTTCATCGAAATGATCGATTGCGACGAAGCAATCGACCGCGTCATGGTGGGACCGGAGCGCAAGTCCCTCGTGATGTCTCAGAAAGAGAAAGAAGTTACGGCGTATCACGAGTCGGGCCACGCAATCATCGCCGGCATGCTCGAAAAAGCCGACCCCGTTCACAAGGTAACTATTATTCCACGCGGGATGGCGCTGGGCATCACGTGGTCGCTGCCCGAGGACGACCGGCACAGTCAAACTCGGGAAGAGTTGCTCGCCGCGATCACGATGGCGATGGGCGGACGGCTCGCCGAGGAGATGCGGTTCGGCGACGTTACGACCGGCGCAAGCAATGATTTCGAGAAGGCGACGGAGCTTGCGCGCCGCATGGTGACGCAGTATGGAATGAGCGAGCTCGGGCCGATTCAGTTCGGTCGCGGCGCGCATCAGGTTTTTCTCGGCCGCGATTTCGGTGAGGAGCGCAACTACTCCGAAGAAGTCGCCAGCAAGATCGATTCCGAGGTTCGCAAAATCATCGAAACCTGCTATGGGAACGGGAAGCGGCTGCTCGAGGAAAACTGGACCAAAGTCGAGCGAATGGTGGCTTCGCTGCTCGAGTACGAAACCGTTGAAGCCGAAGAGGTGCGCTCCATCCTGGCAGATCGGCCCTTCGATCGAGTCAAGGGTGAAGTCGGTAACGCCGCGGAGGCACAGCCCGAACGTCCGTTGCCCGAAGAGCCCAAGCGCGTCGAAAAACCGACCCGCTTACCGCCCAAAATATCGCCGGAACCCGCATGATCGGTCGCGCGTCGTTGGGTGCGGCGCTCGTCACCATCCTCCTCGCGTTCGTGGCTAGGCCCGCAGCGGCCGCAATTCCTCAGGCATTGAGCGCCTTACCTCGCGGGGGGTCGTACGTTCTCGATCCCGACCCAACCGTCGGAACGGCCGCAATCGGCCTCTGGTTTCGCGCACCCGGCGCGGGCTACGACAATGCGACGCCGGGGATTTCCAACTTGGCCGCGACCGCGGCCGCCGTTGTGCCCCTCGCAAGCGGCAGATCGCTCTACGCCATGGTGCACACCGCGGGCGGTCAACTGAACATCGAAGTCTATCCGGATATCGTCGGCATCGGCGCCGTGGTTCCGGCCTCGGCCGCCCGCCGCATCGTCGCCGCGATGACGGCCGCCTATTTTTCCTCGAACGTCGACGAGAACGCGGTGAAGACCGCGCGCGCCAACGCCGCCGTGCTCGGGGTGCAGCAACGCTACGAGGCTGACACGACGCTGCACGATTTACTCTTCGCGCAGATCTTTCTGAACGGTCCGGCGCATTATCCGCCGCTGCCCGATACCGTTTCGGCGCTGACGAGCATTAGCGCGTCGCAGGTCGGGGCCTTTGCCAAACGAGCCTTTCGTGCCGAAAACGCGGTGCTCACCTTGACGGGCAACATCGATGCGTCGAGCATTGCGGCCGTCACGGATGGAAATGGAGCGGGCGCGATGGATCCGCCATACGATTCGCCACTCGCGCAAATTCCATCGACGGCGACGAAGACCGGCGCGGTCGACGGCGTCGGATTGGCGTGGCTCGGGCCGCCCATTTCCGACGAGAAGGCGGCGACCGCCCTCGATTTTGTCGCCGACTATCTCTTCCGCGATCAAACCGGCCTCGTCAGCAAATCGCTCGACCGAAGTCGAAGCGACGCAATGGTTGTCGGTCAGTTCATAACCTTGCACGATCCCGGCGTGATGGTCGTGACGATCGGCGGCAATCACGAGAAACAGGCCGAGCAACAGGTGCTCGACGCGCTGGGTACGCTGCAGCAACCGCTGGACCGCGCGACGTTCGATGCAGCGCGCGAAGCATTTCTCTATCACGTTGCATCGGATACTCAGACGCCGCAGGAGCAGGCCGACAATCTCGGGTGGTATAGCGTCGAAGGTAATCTGCCGTACGCGCCCGGAACCGCCGCTGGTGCGTACGAGCAACAGGCTCGCGGTCTCGATCCGCAATACGTCGCCGACGTGGTGCGCCGCTATCTCGGAAAGCCCGTCGTCGTGGATCTGATCGCATCGTCACCGCAACCGGGTTCTGCGCCGTGAAGCGCCTCGCGCTCTCTCTGGGCGCGATGTTCGCACTCGCCGCGCTGCCGCCGATTGGCCGCGCCGCGCCTGCCACGCTACCGCCGCCGAGCGCGGAGAGCGTGGGTAGTGCGACAATTCTGCGGCAGGCCGATAGTGCGGCGTCGCTGGTCGGAGTCGCCATCGTTGTGCGCGCCGGCCTCGATCGCCAAACGATGAAGGAGAACGGTCTCGCTGCGCTCGTCGCCGAGACGATCGTGCGCACGCCGGTCCACGACATGACACCGCTCGAGGAGGCCATTGCGGCCCGCGGCGGATCGATTCATTTCACGGTTGATTCCGACGACGTGCGGTTCTATGTCGAGGCACTCGCCTCCGACGCACCGGCGGTTCTCGAGCTCTTTCGCGCCGCACTCGTCGCACCCGATTTTTCAGCGGCGACATTGCGGGACGCGCGCGCTGCGCTCGTACGGCAGATCGCGCAGAGCCAGCAGATCGCGCTTCAAGTTGGCCTGGACATGCTCAACGCGGCATCGTCCAACGAAGCGAATTTGGGTCTTCCCGAACTTGGAACGCCGAACTCTCTAGCGCAATTCTTCGCTGACGACGCTCGCCGGTTCTACGAGCGTTACTACCGGCAGGGGGGCGTGCTCGTCAGCGCGGCAGGGCGTCTCGACGCGCTACCGTCCGGAGCGCTCGCCGGTCTTGCCGGCGCACTTCCCGAAGGCGTCACTGCTGCGGTCACCGTGAGGCTGCCCCGACTCAGCGGTTCGACGCACGAAATCGTCACGCACCGCGATATCGCCTCACCGTGGCTCATCGCGCAATATCCCGCGCCCAGAGTGGACAGTCAGGATTTCGGCCCGATGCTCGTGCTCGCCGCGTTCGTACGCCGCACGCTCTCGGACATCGCGCAGGTGCCCGGCGTCGTTTCCCCGACCTTCGCCTCGCGCTCGGTCGGTGCAATCTATGCGTACGACCGCGCCCCTGCGACCTTGGTGCTCTACGTCAACGGCGGTTTAAACGGCAATCCGAGCCGAGCTTTCGCCACGGCGCTTTCGATCGTCAACGTGCTTGCAGCGACGCCTTTGCAGGGTTCGATCGAAGAGTTCAAAGCTGAGGCCGCGGGAGATTTTGCCAACGACGCGACGACGTTAGAAACACGCACGTGGCTCGCGGCCGTTTTTTCTCGCGACAGCTCGTCGCCCGATTTCATCAATCGCGCGGTGGCCGCGATCGCGGCGACGACGCCAGTGGACCTTCAGCGCGCCGCGCGAAAATATTTAGGCAATCCGACGATTGCGCTCGTCTTGCCGCGTGGGACGAACCTCCAAGACTGAACGTCGCACTCGTTCACGATTACTTAAACCAGCGCGGAGGCGCCGAGCGCGTTTTCGCGCACATCGCTTCGGCGTGGCCGGACGCTCCCATCTACACATCGCTGTACGATGCGCGCATCTTTGGCGAAAGTTTCCCGCCAAGTCGCGTGCGCCCGTCGTACCTTTCACGATTCCCCTTGGCCAACCGCTACTTTCGCGCCCTGGCGCCGTTCTATCCGCGGGCGTTCGAATCGTTCGACCTGCGCGCGTTCGATGCGATCGTCAGTTCGACGACCTCGTGGGCGAAGGGAGTTGACCTACCGGCCGCCGCGGTCCACGTCTGCTACATCAACACCGTCAGCCGTTTCACATTTGCGCCCGACGAGTACGTTCCGCGGCTGGCACGGCCGTTTGTGAATGGGCTCATCGCGTGGGATCGCAAGGCAGCGCAACGGCCCACCTACTTCGTGGCCAACTCACAAAACGTCGCGAATCGTATTCGCGACTTTTACGGTCGAGAATCCGAGGTTCTCCATTGCCCGGTTGATCTCGATCGCTTTACGGTCGGTCGCGGCGCCGGCGACTACTACGTGGTCGCAACCAGGCTGCTTCCATACAAACGCGTCGAGCTCGCAATTCGGGCGGCAGCGATGGCCAACGTGCGGCTGATGGTGGCGGGCGGCGGCCCCGAAGAACGCCGGTTGCGCGACCTCGCACACGGCACGACCACGACCATGGTCGGGTACGTGAGCGACGAGCGATTGAACGAACTCATCGGAAACGCCCGGGCCGCAATCGTACCGGGGGAAGAAGATTTCGGGCTCGTGCCGCTGGAAGCGGCGGCCGCGGGACGTCCGACGATTGCGTATCGCGCGGGCGGGGCGCTTGAAACGATCGTTGAAGGCCAAACCGGCGTGTTTTTCGACGAGTCTACGCCCGAGTCGCTCGCCACGGAGTTGCGCCGTTTCGACCCGGCGCACTTTGAGGCGCGACGGTTGCGCGCGCACGCGCAGGCATTCTCGCCTGCGAACTTTATCGTACGTCTTCGTGGAATCGTCGAGCGCGTCTATCGAGAAAGAAACGGGTGATCGGCGCCCCGCGGGAGCGCGTGCCGACCTACGTTGCAGTAGCGCTTTTCGTCCTCGTGTACGTCGCGCTCGGTTTCAACAAGCTGTACGCTTTGCGCTATGGAGCCGATCTCGGTACGTATTTGCAAACGCTCGTCAATCTGCAGCACGGCTCTTCGTGGAACTATGGGGAGTGGCGAAATCACTTTGCGGTCCACGATTCTTGGGCCCTGGCCGGGCTGGTGCCAATCGTTGCGCTTTTTCCGCGCGCCGAGACGCTCATCGTTCTACAGGCGATTGCCGTCGCCGCTGCGGCGATTCCGCTGGCAGCGCTGGCGCGGGAACTCGGTTTGAATGCAAAAGGGGCGAATCTGCTCGCGATCGCCTACCTGCTCTCGCCGGCGGCCCAAGGTTTGAGTTACGACAATTTTTCGGAAAATGTCTTCGTTCCCGTGCTCGCGTGCGGCGCAGCGTTGGCGGCACGACGCCGGTCGGTATGGGCGACCTTGATCTACGCGCAGCTGCTGATGGGATTGAAAGAGGATCAAATACTCTTCGCGTTATGGTTCGCGGTTGCGTGTGCGATTTGGTGGGATCGGCGCATCGGTTTCGCCCTCGGAGCGCTCGCGATCGCGAATGGCGTGGGCTTCTGGGCGGTCGAGCATTTGCACGGCATGCATCCTAACGATCCCCTCTATTCGTTGCAGATCTTCAATCCCGCGAGCAAAGCGAGTCTGATCCTGTTGCTCTTGGCCCCGTTTGCGTTCGCGCCGCTGGCAGTTGGGCGGTGGCTGTTGCTGGGTCTGCCTCTGCTGGGAGAGATCGTCTTCATGCGCCCGTGGAACTACGAGCCGAGCCGGCTCGGCTCGCACTACGTCGCTGCGTTGCTTGCGGCGACGGCTCTTGCCGCCGCATTTGGGGCCGCCCGATATCCAACGTTTCTGCGATACGCGCTGCCGAGCGCATTGGCGGTCATGCTGCTCTTCAACGACACCGTGCTGCGGCCAGGCCGATGGCCGTACGTCGTCGACTGGAGCGCATACGCTCGCGCTGCCGCGCTGCGCGATAGCGGAGAATCGGCATTGCTCGAGCGCGGGGAAGAAGGCGTATGGGCCGTTGCGGCGGCGAATCGCAGCGTTCGGCTCGATCCCCGAGCGGATCCGCGTTTCCCGAACTGTCCGGGTTACGACACGAACGCCGCGGCCTTCGTCGCCGCGCTGGGCGGGCGCGCTCCTGCGCATCTCTGCGGCGGCGTTCCAGTTTCGCCGTGAGCGAGCCGGCGACGCTTCGTCTCCAAGCCTTTCGCGAGGACGGCGGCCGCTTTGCCGCGTTGCGCGATCGTCGCGTCTTGATCTATTGGCCTCACGGCTTAGGCGACTGGGTCCATCTCGGCGCGATCGTACCCTTACTGGAACCATCGAACGTCTATGCGCTGACGCGCTTTGGCGACGACTACGTCAGCGTCATGGAAGGCAATGCGTTGGTGCAGCCGCTACTCACCGGCGTTCGTCAAGCCGGAGACGGCACCGCGTTTGGAGCACCCCACTTCGGTCTGCGGCTCAAAGCGTGCAACGGCCGAATGGTCGACCTGGAGATTCCGGAGCCGCTGCGCAACGGCGTCTCTAGCTTTGCGCCGGATACGCTGCTCTGGACGGATTATCCGGAAACCGAAGGCCGCACGGCGTATCCCTTTCACACCAAGGCGCGAAATCTCGTCCGGCTTTTGGTCGATCCGCGGCGCCTGCGCGAGTTCGATCTGTCCGCGCCGCTGCGCAACACCATCGACTTTAGCGTGGCGGCATCAACGCAGCGGCGTCTCGACGAGCGGCTGCGCCGGTTCCTGCCGCTCGGTTCGAAACTTGGCGTCGTCTTACGAAGCGGCGTAACCGCGGCGCGCAAGAACTGGGGCGATGGTAGCGAAGCGCGCGCCGTTGTCGCGGCAATGCGCACGGTACGCGATTGGCGCTTTATCTCAATGGATGATGAAGATCTCGGCGAAGGCGCCGCCGGATTTCGCGCGCTTTTCGGGGACCTCGACGAACCCTTTGCCGCGCTCTTCAAGGCGCTGGCGCGCCGCATCGATCTCTTCGTGGGCATTCCCGCCGGGCCGCTCCATCTGACGCTTGCCCGAGGCGGAATACCGACCGTCGGAATTTGGGTCGCGCACCATCCCGATTGGTACGACGAACCCAATCAGGATGCCGTTCATTTGGTCGGAAAGTACGTGCGCGACCGCGGTTTCGACCGCCGGCCCGCCACAACGACGAAGCCGCCCTCGCTCCACCATCGTCTGCGTTATCTCGATACGCATGCGATCGGTGCCGACGCCGTTCTCGAGGCGGCGCGCCAGCTTACGTAATCTTCGGCGCGACCAGAAGCGCGACGATCGAAAGCGTATTGAAAAGCGCGTGCGAAATCATCGACGCGTAGGCGTTGCGCGTTCGATAATAAACAGCGCAGAGCACCATCCCTCCCAGCGCGAGTGGAAGCGCGGCGTAGAGGTCGCCGTGGGCGATCCCAAAGAGCACGCCGCTCAAGACAGCGCCGCCCCAAAACCCGACGTAGCGTAGCCCGAGATTAAAGAAGAAGATACGGAAGAACGTCTCCTCGGCGAACGGCGCAAAGATTACGGCAAAGGCGGCGAAAAGCGCGATCGTCGTCGAGTCGTGCAGCCCTTTGAAGATCTGCACGATGTCTTGCTGATGCTGACTGTGCGCAAGGTAGTCGATGAGAGAGGCGCCGCCGTTGGCGACGACGACCATGACAACCGCGCCCACAAGCGCCGTGCCAAGCGCGCCCCGGTTCGGCAAGCGAAAGCCCAGCTCGCGCAGGCTCAGTTTCGACATCGACGGCAATGCGGCGAGAACGATCGCGACGAGAATTCCTTCGATAACGAACTGCAGTCCGATCAGCGTATCGAACTCAATCGGCGTTACCGCCGGGACGCGGCTGGTCCTCAACCCGGCAATGAATGCAACGACGAAGAGAGCGGCAATGAACCCGGCGAGCAGCCAGGTTCCGACGCCCTTAAAACTATCGTTCGGCCAGCGCGTCGGCCAAACGGGCGAAATCGGCGAGATCGAGTCGTTCACCGCGAAGCTCCGGGGAAAGATTGCTCGCCCGTAGCGCTCGCCCGATCGTCGCCCGATCGAGATCGAGTGCGAGCGCGAGACTGTTGGCGAGCGTTTTTCGCCGGTACGCGAACGCGCCGCGTACGACCTTCCAAAAGATCGCGGCATCGCGGGGACGCACGAGCGGCTCGTCGCGCCGCTCGAGCCGCACGACAGCCGAGCGAACTTTGGGTGACGGGAAAAACGATCCGGGCGAAAGCGTGAAGACCTGCTGCGTCTCCATCGCGTATTGCACCGCAACGGAAAGGCTGCCGTACGCCGCCGTCCCGGGCGCGGCGACGAGGCGTTGCGCCACGTCGATCTGCACCATCGCGGTCAGCGCAAACGGACCATCCTCCATTTCGATGAGGGACAAGAGGACGGCGGTTGCGACGTTATATGGGAGGTTCCCCGCGACATTCCAATGGTGGCCTGCGGCCCAGGCGCGATAGTCGAACGTCAAAGCGTCGCCGTGAAGAATGGACGCGCGCGCTAGGTCCTGTCGCGAACGAAGCACGTTCACCAGATCGGCGTCGATCTCGATCGCGGTAAGGTCGGCGCCTTCTTCGAGGAGCGCAAGTGTGAGCGCGCCCGTACCAGCGCCGATCTCGAGCGTGCGCGTCTGCGCGGGGGCGTTCGCGAGGCTGAGCCGCGCGATCTTGCGCGCAGCCGATGCGTTCTGCAGGAAGTTCTGCGCGTAGCGCTTTTTCGGCCGAAGGCCGGCCTGGATGAGAAGCTGACGCGGAGTGAACACTCCGCTGTATTCTACGTTACTTCAGTCGATACACGATGACGGCGCGGCGGCCGAACATCATCGCATCGCGGAGCGTGTCGAAGCCGAGATCGATGCGCCGGCCAACGATGTCACCGCCTGTATCCCCCGCGACCGCGAGGCCATATCCCGGGATGTAAAGACGCGAGCCCAGCGGGATCACCCGCGGATCAACCGCAACGATTCCGCGCCCTGCGCGCCGACCGATCGCCGTTACGCCTCCGCCGCCCGCAGAATCGGCGGTGTAGGCCGTGGCGAGCATCTCAAGCGCGCTACGCGCCATGTACTCCATGCGCGCTATTCCGCGTGCCTCGAAACTTGCCAGGGGCGAGCCGCCGATACCGTCGGCGATAATGCGCGCGCGGGCCGTTCGAATCGTTTGCGACCAGAGTACGACGCGGCGAACCGACCCTCCATCCCGTTGCTCGTATCGAACGTGAACTTCGGCGAGGCCTCGGCTTCCCGCCGCAATGACCTGCGATTGGCCGGGGAAAAGACCGATCGTCAGACGGTGAAGCGTGCGGGGCGCGATCGGTCGCCGCTCGACGCGATCCCACGTGATCAAGCCGTCGCGGTGCCACGTGACCTTCGTAACCGCGGCGGGCGTCGCGGCGGTAACCGCGACAGCGGGATACAGGCTCAAGCTCGCAACGACGAGAGCGGAACACAACAAACGTCCTATCAACCCGATGTCCTTTCTTCTCGGCTCGCGTCAGGGCTTCGAACGACACCACGGAAAGAACGAAGCGATGAACTGCGAGTCGTAGGTGAGGGCGGCGCAAGTCGGCCGCGGGCGATTGGATCCGACGGAAACGCCAAGAGACTCGATGCCTACCTGCTCTCCGCCCGGGCAGGCCGGTCTGACCCAGGCACTATAGCATACTCATCGACCTCCTGGAGTATGCTGAAAGTCACAAAGGTGCAGGACCCACCTTCTGGGGGCCTTCACTCGAGCTCAACCGAAGACGACGCTCGATGGAGCGCCTCCGCATCGGCTTTTTCACCGAAATTTACCGCCCCGTCGTCAACGGGGTCGTGGCCTCCGTCGATGCCCTTGCCGACGGGCTGCGCCGCCGCGGGCACGAGGTCTACTGTTTCGCGCCGCACATCCCCGGTTATCCCGAGCCCGATGGCCCCGTCTTCCGGATGCCGTCGCTGCCGCTTCCGATTCGCACGCCGTACCGATTGACGCTTCCGCTTGTCAGCCGCCGAAATCTCAACCGCGTTATCAAACGGCTATCGCTCGTGCACGTGCATTCCCCGTTCGTCACGGGTTGGATGGGCCTTCGCTATGCGCGCCGCTATGGGATGCCGCTCGTCTTTACGTATCACACGCAGCTCGAAGCCTACGCCCACTACGTACCGTTCGACGCGCATGCGACGCGCTTCGCCGTTTCGCATTTAACGCGCGCCTTCGCCAACCGGGCCGACGCCGTCGTCGTTCCAACGCCGGCGATGGCGGCGCACCTCCGCCGGCTCGGTGTCACCGCGCGGATCGAGACCGTGCCGAGCGGGATCGACGTCGCGCACTTCGGCGCCGGTCAACGCGACGATGGTTTACGAACCCGGCTGGGCGCGCGCAGCGGAAGCCGTTTGCTCCTTTATGTTGGCCGTTTGGGGAAAGAAAAGAACGTCGAGCTGTTGTTGCGCGCGCTCGCCCGCGCCAACGACGATTCGCTGAGGCTCATTATCGCCGGCGAGGGTCCACAGCGCGACAAGCTGCATCGAGAAACCGCGGAACTTCGCATCGGCGGCGCGGTGCGTTTTTTGGGCCTCGTCTCGCGTGAACGGCTGCCCGACCTCTACGCAAGTGCCGACGCGTTCTTGATGCCAAGCACGACCGAAACCCAGGGCCTCGTTCTGGCCGAGGCGCTTGCGGCGGGCGCGGCCGTCATCGCAGCGGACGCACCGCAGAACCGCGAGGTCTTGGGTGGCGCCGGGGTTGTGATCCCGGGGACGCCCGAAGCGTTCGCGGCCGCTTTCCGTAGCCTGGGGGACGCCACTCCAGGATCGAGCGCGCGGGCGCGGGCCGCCGCTTCCCGGTTTGGAATAGATCGCCACGCCGAGAGCATCGAATCGCTCTATCGCAGCCTGACGCCGGCGGCTCGTATTGCTTGACCGAACGTATGTTCGCGTCTAAAATCGGGAAAGAGGCTAAAGAGATGCAAGCAATACGAACCTCGAGAGCGGCGATCGACGCCTACGTCGGCTACGCCGCAGGCGCCCATGGTCTGGGAGTTGCCTATGCGCGACTTACCGGCCGCCACGATGAGGATTTGTTACGCGTAGGTTTCCGGCTCGCCGGAGCGGAGCGCTCTGAACGCGCCATCGGTTATAGTGCGTTGACCGCCGTTGCCAGAGAACTATCTCGACGCAACATTCGACGCGTGAGCCTTCACATCGCTGATAAACCGTTCGCCGAGGAAATCGCGACCGGGCGCGGCGTTGTCGAGGTGCAAGCCATTGCATACGTTCGGCTGCGCTGCGTTCTCAACTCTCTGGGAACGTATGACATTCGCGTCGGAAACACCGACGATTTGACGCAACGGGCGCGAGCCGAGGTGGCGCTGAACGTCGCTGCGTGACGTTCACCCGGATGACGCCGGCGGAGTTACCGGTTGAAAGCCGCAGGTTAGCCCGCGCACTGCTCGGCCTGATTCTGGTCCGGGCTAGCGACGAAGGACTCGCCGCGGGGCGGATTGTCGAAACCGAAGCCTATCTTCCCGGCGATCCGGCGTGCCATGGATATCGCGGAAAGAGCATTCGAAACGCCACGCTCTTCGGTCCGCCTCATCGTGCGTACGTATATCAAATTTACGGTACGTCATATTGCTTCAACGTTTCGAGCGAACTCCCCGGATTGGGTGCCGGCGTGCTCGTGCGCGCATTGGAGCCGATTGAAGGAGTGGCACTCATGCGCAAGCGGCGTCAGGTTGCAAGCGACCGCGACCTCTGTCGTGGCCCAGGGCGGTTGTGTCGTGCCTTGGCCATCGACCGTTCATTTGATGGAATCGATTTGTCCGCGAATCAGCAGCTTTGGCTTGCCGAAGACGGCAGCGTTTGCGCACGCGTTCGCCGCAGTCCGCGCATCGGCATCACGCAAGCAGCAGATCGCAGGCTGCGCTTCTACGTCGCGGGCTCACCCTTCGTCAGCGGTGCGGCTCGGTTGAGTCCTGCTTGAATGGGCGTCGATGCTGTGTTATAGTGTCAGCGTCGTGCAGCGGTCTATTGATGACAGCCGCGGCCGTTTGACATCCCACCGTTCACGCTGCCGGTCTAATCGCGATGGCAGCCTCGCCTCGCCCTCCCTGCTGAAAACCCGGCGCGAACGGCTCTAGAGAGAGAATTTCTTCTGCAAACCGAACATCGGCCCAATAACGATATGCGTCCTCAACAGGGCCCTGGAGGACGTCGCCGCCGCTCCCGCCGGCGCCACCACTTTCCCCAGCATCAAGCAGTCTATCACGATCAGCTTCCGCAGGTAGAAGTGCCGCCGATGCTGACCGCCGCGCAGCTCGGTGAGAAAACGAAGAACGAACTCATTGAGATCGCAAAAGAGCTCGAAGTCGAAATTCTGACACCGGCAAAAATCAAGAAGGACGAGATCGTCACATTGCTCGTGCAGGCGCAGATCGCGCGCTCCGGCATCGAGATGGCGAGCGGCATTCTCGACGTCTTGCCAGAAGGATATGGCTTCTTGCGCCGTGCCGGCTATTATATCGGCAACGACGACATCTACGTCAGCCAATCGCAGATACGCCGTTTCGAGCTTCGCCGCGGCGACATGGTCGAAGGCCAAGCGCGCCGCCCTAAAGAGAGCGAAAAGTACTACGGGCTGATACGCGTCGACAAGGTCAACGAGCTCGATCCCGAAGCGATTAAAGGCCGCCGTTTGTTCGAGAAGGGCACGCCGATCTATCCGCAGGAGCGGTTCAAGCTCGAGGTGCGTTCGACGCAACTCTCGACGCGGGTCATCGACCTGTTCTCTCCAATCGGCAAAGGGCAGCGCGCGCTTATCGTTTCGCCGCCCAAGGCCGGCAAGACCACGCTGCTCAAGAACATTGCGAACTCCATCTCGATCAACCACCCCGACGCGCACATCATCGCGCTGCTCGTTGACGAGCGGCCCGAAGAAGTCACCGACATGCAGCGTACGATCGATGGCGACGTCGTTGCATCGACGTTCGACGAGCATCCCGAGAACCACACGGCGGTGGCCGAGCTAGCGATGGAGCGTGCGAAGCGGCTCGTCGAGCTCGGAAAGGACGTCGTGATCCTGCTCGACTCGATCACGCGGCTCGCGCGAGCGTACAACCAAGTCGTCGCGAGCTCGGGACGCACGCTTTCGGGTGGTCTAGACACCGCGTCCTTGCACAAGCCCAAGCGCTTTTTCGGCGCTGCCCGGAAGATCGAAGAGGGCGGCTCGCTCACCATCATTGCCACGGCGCTGATCGAGACCGGATCGAAGATGGACGACGTTATCTTCGAAGAGTTCAAAGGCACCGGTAACATGGAGATCGATCTTACCCGCAAGCTTGCCGAATCGCGAGTCTTCCCAGCGATCGACATCAAGCGTTCGGGCACTCGCCACGAAGAGCTGTTGCTGTCACCCGACGAGATGCGCAAGATCTGGATGTTGCGCCGGGCCACGGCCGTGCTCAACACGGGCGATATCACCGAGATCATCCTCGACAAAATGGCGCAGACGCGTACGAACGAAGAGTTCCTGCAGACCGTCACCAAAGAGGCGCTCTCGATGTCGCGCGGCTACGAAGATGGTGGAAACGGCAAATATTAGGCGCGTTTGACTCGCCTCAATAAGTATCTAGCGCAGTCGGGCGTTGCTTCGCGGCGCCGGGCCGACGAGCTGATCGCGAGTGGAGCGGTTCGAATCAACGGCACGGTCGTGCGCGAATTCGCTACGCTCGTCTGCGATGACGATCGCGTCGAAGTCAACGAAACGGCGGTGAGGCCGCCGGACGATCACACGTATCTGCTCTTCCATAAGCCGTTGGGAGTCGTCACAACGATGCGCGATCCGCAGCGGCGGCGCACGGTCGCCGACTTCCTTCCATCGGGAACGCGAGCCGTGCCGGTGGGACGTCTCGACTATGCAACAACCGGAGTTTTGTTGCTAACGGACGACGGCGAACTCGCGTATCGCCTCCTTCATCCGAAATTCGGCGTCGAGAAGACGTATCGAGCGACGATCGCCGGGGCGCTTTCGTCCGAGGCGCGGCGCCGTCTGCAATGCGGGTTGATCGCCGAGGACTTTCACGCGGCGCCCGCGCGGGTGCGGGTTCTCTCGACCCGGCACGATCGCTCGATTGTCGAACTCACGATCCATGAGGGACGCAACCGTCAAGTCCGACGCATGTTCGAGGCGCTCGGCCACCGGGTACTTACCTTGGTGCGAACGCAGTTTGGGCCGCTCCGTCTGTCTGGACTCGCTGCCGGCCAGGTCCGAGCGGTTACCGCCAAAGAGCGGGCCGCGCTCGAACGGCACCGCAGGCCGCCGGACGAACTGCCTCGTACCAAGCCGAACACGAAGACTGCAGCCAAGTAACTCGAGGTGTCCATGACCGCTCAACTCCGGATCGCCGCACCGGTCCTCGCGGCACTCGTTGCCGTCGCGGGAACGCCCGCGTTCGCTCAATACGCTACTGAGTTTACGCCTGCGAGGCTCATCAAGCAGGGGACGACGTCCACGTCGGTCGCCGGAAGTGGAACGGTCGTCGTTCAAGTTCAGGTCAACGCCGACGGCACGCACAAAGCGATCAAGGTGATTCACTCGACGAGATCCGGCGATAATGCCGCGGCGATGGAGATCGCGCAAAATTCGTCATATCGGCCGGCTCATCGGGGTTCGACGCCGGTGACGTCGTTCTACGATTTCACGCTCAAGTTCAACGGCAAGATGGTCGCGGGGCCGCCCGAAGAGGGCACGAGTCTGCCGGCGGGCGGGGCGCTCAGTCCCGCAGCCGCGGCCGTTGCCGCGCTCATCCGCCAGCATCAGTACGAACAGGCCAAGTCAAAAGCGCAGAGCGAGTTACTCTCAGCCCCCGGCGACGAGTCGCTGCGGCAAATGCTTGGAATCGCGGCGTTCGACGCCGGAGATTTAACGACGGCGGCCGCCGCCTTCGATCGGGTCGGCACGATCGGTCCGCGATTCAAGCCAATCGCGGCCCAGAGTTTTGCGTCGGCCGCGGTAAAGCAAGCGCAGAGCGATCCCGCGCAGTCCCTGACCTACGCGCAGAAAGCGATGTCGCTCGACCCCGGTCCGAACTCACGTTTTGCGCTGGGCGTCGCACAGCTCGCGAATGGTGACAATGCGACCGCGCTGCAGACGCTCAAGTCGGCACACGATGCGCTGATATCGGATACTAAGGTCCCGGTAGCATCGAAGGTCAACGTTGACGCCGAGCTCGTGCAAGCCTATCTGCTCAACCACGATATGGCCGGAGCGCAATCGATCGCCGCGCAGATCAAGCAGCTCGATCCGAGCAGCATGGCGGGAGTCCGAGCGATGGGCATCAGCCTGATCGTGTCGGGCAACACGGCCGCTGAGGCCAAGAATCTAACAGGCGCCTTAGCCGACTACGATCAGGCAGCGGGCCTTGGCGATCCCTCGATCGCCGTCACAGCAAATGCTCGCGCCGCGTTTGCTGTAGCAGGCAGCGAAAAGCCAGATTACAAGCGGATGCAAGCTTATGCAGAGAAGGCGCTCGCGATCAAACCCGACGACCCTTTGGCCAACTTTGCCGAGGGTGTCGCATTGACGGGCCAATGGGCGTCGAGTCACGACGACGCCACGAAGAAGAAGGCGGCCGACGCGCTCGGCAAAGCCGAACAACAAGCGCGAGCGGAGGGTGACGAAGCGCTTGCGCTGCAGATCGAAACGTTCCTGAAAAAGAACCTTAATACGTCCGGTGGTTAGTCAAAAGGCGGCAGCTAATCTTACCAGGACTTTAGACAAAGGTAGGCCAATGGCTCGCCCTCACAGGGCGCAGGGGTCGCTGCGCATCGTTAGAGTTGGAGGTTTGTAAAACACTGTGTTCTCTGGATTTATGGATCTCATGCGGCAGGGCGGCTGGGATATGTGGCTGCTCCTGCTCATCTCGATCGTCGGTTTAGCCGTCGTTATCGAACGGCTGGTTTTCTTCCAAATGCAGCACGGCGACACCAAGGGTCTGCTGCGACAGATCGGAACGAAAGTCTCGGCCGATGACCTCGAAGGGGCGATCGACCTCTGTAGGAAGCACCGCGGCATGCTCCCGCGCATCCTTGAGTTCGGGCTTCGGCGTGGCGAGAAGAACCGGGCCGATATCACCGACGCGCTCTCGATCGCGCTCATGGAGCACCTGAACTCGCTCGAGCGCAACCTGGCCATCATCGGAACGATTGCGGTCATCGCGCCGTTCGTCGGCCTTTTCGGTACGGTGCTCGGCATCATCCGCGCTTTCCAAGATATTGCGCTCAAGGGCAACTCGACGCCGGCCGTCGTTGCCGCGGGCGTCTCCGAGGCGCTGATTACGACGGCCACCGGGCTGATCATCGCCGTCATCGCCGTCGTGTTCTTCAACTTCTTCAAGTCGCGCATCAAGAATTACAATCAGGAAATGATCGTCGCCGCCAACCAGCTCGCGGAGATGCTCCACTTCCACAACACCGGCGCGCCGATCCCGACGGAGCTCTATCAGCCGACGAGAGCGACTGCGAAGTAAGCTAGAGGACGAGCGTGAGCCTCTTATCGTCGCAGCAAGACCAGGAGGTCATGGCCGAGATCAACATCACGCCGTTCACCGACGTGTTGCTGGTCTTGCTCATCATCTTCATGATTCTCGCCGCCCTCGTCGCACCGCCGGGCTTCGAAAAAGAGCTGCCCAACAAGAATCCCAACTCGGCGACTCAGAACAAGAATAAGAACGACATCGAAGTCGACGTCAACAATAAGGGCATTATCTTCGTCGACGGCGTGAAGACCGACGAGTCCGGCATCTACCGCGTGATGTACGATGCGTCGAGAAAGAAGCCGCGGCACCACGTCGCGATCGTCGCCGACGCCAAAGCGCCGTATGGAGTCATCATTCGCATTTTGGATGCTTCCAAGAACGCCGGCCTCGAAGACGTCGGCTTCGTAACTTCGTAAAAGGGGGCAGAAGACGTGGCCGTTTCCACCGGGCAAGGTGAAGATGAAGTAATGTCAACGATCAACATCACGCCGTTCACCGACGTGCTGCTGGTACTGTTGATCATCTTCATCATTTTGGCATCGGTCACCAAAGAGCCGAAGCTGCCCGACGCCTACAACAAAGAAAAAGTGCAGCCTTCGCAGATCGTCGTCATGATCGACGAGCACGACCACATCCAAATCGGCTCGAACCAAGTTACGATCGCCGATGCGAAGGCGGCCTTCAGCCAGCTCCAAGATGCGACCGACCATCGCTTCAAAAGCGTTATCATCAAGGCCGATCCCCACGCGAGCTATGGCACCATCCTGCAAGTGATGGATGCCGCCAAATCGGAAGATCTCACGGATTTTGGCCTGGCCAACCACGTGCAAGGCTCGCCCCAGGGAGTGACGCAGTAGCGTATGGCCAAACGCGGCGGCTACATCACCACGGGCGAACGGCTCCGAAGCTTTCTGGCCGTAGCGTTCCTAATTTCGATCGTCGTGCATCTCGCCATCGGCTCGGTGCTGCCCAACTTCAATAAGCACAGCGAGGAGCAGCAAGTCGAGCAGGTGACGGTTCGCAAGATGAAGACGATCGTCCACACGCCGCCACCGCCCACGCCGACCCCGCCGCCGACGCCGACCCCGCCGCCGCAGGCAACGCCGCCGCCGAAACAACAGCAGGTGGAACAGCCCAAGCTGAAAGTCAACCTCGTGACGCAACACAGCAGCAGCAGGAGCGGTTCAGTCGAAAACTCCGTCGCCCAGCCGGTCAGCGGCAATGAGAACGGCGTACCACAAGGTCAAAGCAACGGCACGCCCGCGCCGGCCGCAACGGTAGGCACGCCGAAGCCGGCATGTGCCAATCCGAACGTCGAAGCGAGCGTGACCAGCCCAGTGCAGCCCGATTATCCGGAATCGGCGCGCGATCTCGGACTCGGCGCCGTTACCGTTGAAGTCGAAGTGACCGTTGGACCCAGCGGAAACCTGGTTGGTGCGAAGGTCTACAAGAGCTCGAGCAATATGGCGATCGATCAGGCGGCGCTCCGCGCCGCTCGCCAGTCGAGTTATTCGCCCAAGCTCGTCGACTGCCAGCCCACGACGGGCGACTACCTCTTCCGCGCCGATTTCCAACCCGACTAGTCACCTCGCGCGCCATGGCCGATGAAGCGCGCTCAGCGTCTGCTCCTGCTGGCCTTTGCGCTCTCGTTACTCGTGCACGTCGTCGTCGCGCTGGTCATGCGTCCAGCCGCGCCGACACTCGAAAATCAAGCTGAAGTCGTCTCGATCGAACATCGGCCGGCCACAATCGCGGTGACGAAAGTGCCGACACCACCACCGCCGCATCCCGTACGCCGCGCTCCGCGAACGCCGAGTTCCGCTCCGCCGACACGCCGCGCTCCCGGACCCGGCAGCATCGCGGGAGGCGGAACGCCCGCGCCGACGCCGGTTGCCGTTGCGGCGACCGCCCAGCCCACCGCCACGGCCGGTACGGCCTGCGTGCAGGCGAACGCCCCGGCGGCGGTAATTGCCGAGCCCCAACCACCGGACATCGCTACGCAAGCACGCGCGTCGGGCACCAGCGGCACAACGTTGGTTGGCGTTCAACTCGACGCACAGGGTCAGGTAACCGCGGCCAGCGTGACCCAAAGCAGCGGTAACTCGTCGCTGGATTTGGTCGCCGTTTCCATGGCCCGCGACGCGCGATACTCGCCGGCACTTCGCGACTGTAAGCCGGTGACGAGCGCCTATACGTTCAGTACGAAGTTCGTCGCATGGTAAGCGAACGCCGTAACTCGTGACGTTCGCTCAGGCAATCGCGCTCGCACTCTTGCAAGGCGTCAGCGAGCTCTTTCCGATCTCGAGTCTGGGTCATACGATTTTGATTCCGGCGTTGCTCCACTGGCAGAATGTCAATCGCTCGACGGCGTCTTTCCTCGCCTTTGTCGTGGTGTTGCATCTCGGTACCGCGCTCGCGCTGATTCTCTTCTATCGCAAGGAATGGTCGGCGATCGTTCGCGCGCTCGTCGCCAGCATCGTGCGCGGCCGATTGAGCGACGACGCGCAAGAACGAATCGGCTGGCGTCTCGTCGTGGCCACGGTTCCCGTGGGCATCCTCGGTCTGATCTTCGAAGGCCCCGTCCGCCGGCTCTTTGGGTCGCCGTCGCCCGCGGCGCTTTTTCTGCTCGCAAATGGTCTGCTGATGTTCGCCGGCGAGGCGCTCCGCCGCCGTCAACTCAGAGGTGGCGGCAAGGACGGCAAACCGATCGAGCGGTTGAGCTATCCGGCAAGCCTCACGATCGGCGTCGCCCAGGCATGCGCCTTACTTCCCGGCATTTCGCGCTCTGGAGTTTCGATGGTTGCCGGATTGCTCTGCGACCTCGACCACGAAGATGCTGCGCGTTTCTCGTTCCTGCTGGCGACACCGGTTATTCTCGCCGCGGCGCTTCTCGAGATCCCCAAGCTCTTTGTGCCGGACGCGCATTTAGTATTGCTCGAAGCGATTTGCGGCGGAATTGCGGCGGGTCTTGCCGCATATCTATCCGTAGCCTTCTTGACACGCTACTTTCGCTCGAACGATTTGCGGCCGTTCGGCTGGTATTGCGTCGTCGTCGGAGCAATCTGTTTCGTGCTTGCGCAGAGGGGAGCCATTTCGTGAGAGCCATCGCCATCGTCCTCGCCGTCGCGTTCTTTCTTTTGGGTATTCTCTACGGCATGGGCAAAGTCAATTTCTTCACCGAGTCGGGGCCCGCGCACGCCCACCACATCACGCACTTAGTCGTTTGTTGGGTACTGGCCTTACTCTGCCTCATTTGGGCCCGGTTTCAAGGCTCGCCCGCGCGCACGATGTGAGACCGTCGCATATCGCGCGCGACGGCAGCCTTGCGATGGTCGACGTGTCGGCGAAGCCCGTCAGCGATCGCAGCGCTTGTGCGCAAGCGCTGGTTCGAATGAAACCGGCGGCGCGCGCGGCGCTGGAGGAGGCCACACTTCCAAAAGGCGATGCGTTTGTCGCCGCGCAGATTGCCGGCATCATGGCCGCGAAGCAAACCTCGGCGCTCATTCCGCTCGCGCATCCGCTGCCGCTTAGCAAGGTCGACGTGCGTTTTGATTGGCGCGGCGACGTGCTGTGCGTGGAAGCCGAGGCTCGAACGACCGCTGCCACCGGCGTTGAGATGGAAGCAATGGTGGCAGCGTGCATCGCCGCGCTTACGATTTACGACATGGCCAAGGCGCTCGATAAAGGCATTGAGATCGAATCCGTGCGGCTCATGCGCAAGAGCGGCGGCAAGACGGGAACGTGGACGAGAAGCTAGCGTTTCGCGTCGCGCTGATCGTGCTTTCCGATCGCGCCGCCTCGGGAGAACGCGCCGACCGATGTATTCCAGCGATGAAGGAGCGACTGGGGTCGGCCTATTCGATCGTCCGTGAGAGAGTGATTCCCGACGATCCCGCGGCTCTGCAAGCCGAAATCATCGATCTTGCCGATTCACGCGGCGCCGACTTGGTGATCACCAGTGGGGGTACCGGGCTCTCGCCGCGCGATCGCACGCCGCAAGCGACGGCAGCCGTCATCGATTACGAGGTTCCCGGGATTGCGGAAGCCATTCGCGCCGCGTCGATGACGAAGACGAAGAGCGCGATGCTCTCCCGGGCCCTTGCCGGAGTTCGCGACCGCATGTTGATCATCAATCTGCCCGGTAGCCCACGAGCCGTCGAAGAGAGCCTCGACGTCGTGCTTTCGGTCTTGCCGCATGCTCTCGAGCTCCTCGCGGACCGCGTCGTGGACGGATGAGGGAGGTCTCAACCTACGAGCAGGCGGAGGCGTATCTGCTCGAAACAATCGATGAAACGTTGTCGCGCCGTACGTCGTACAAACTCGACCGAATGCGCGAATTTCTCCGTCAGCTCGGCGATCCGCACAAATCGTATGCGACGATTCACATTGGCGGGACGAGCGGCAAAGGCTCAACGTCGACGATGATCGCCGCCGCCCTGCAGGCGGCTGGGCGTCGCACCGGCCTGCACACCAAGCCGCACCTGAGTTCGATGACCGAGCGGGCCCGAATCGACGGCAGGCCGATTGCACGCGATCGATTCGCGGAAATTCTCGGCGCGATGATGCCGGCGATCGAGTCCACGACCGCAAGCCACGGACGACCGACGTATTACGAGACGTTGCTCGCCCTGACGTTTCTCTATTTCGCGCAAGAGCGCGTCGAGGTCGCCGTGATTGAGGTTGGCCTTGGCGGAAGGCTCGATGGCACGAACGTCGTCGAGCCGTTGGTGGCGGCGATTACCTCCGTTGGCTACGACCACATGGAGGTGCTCGGTACTACAATCGAAGAGATCGCGTTCGAGAAAGCCGGAATCGCGAAGCGCGGGGTCCCTCTCGTTCTCGCAAACCTGCCGCCGGCGGCGCGGGAGGTTGTCGAAGGTCACGCCGCGGAGGTCGGCGCTCCGGTAATCCGCGTTGCGGATGTCGTGCGGGTGACCTTCGAGGGTTCTCTCTCTCATCAACAGATGCTCGCGATCTCCGGCCCGCGCGGATCGTTCCAACTGCGTCTGGCTGCGCTTGGAATCTTTGCCCGTGCGAATGCCGCCACCGCCATTGCGGTGTTGGAACAGCTTAGCGCAGACCTTCGGCCAAGCTTCCAAGCGCTGGCGAACGCTTTTGAGAGTTTAGAAATTGCCGGGCGAATGGAACTCGTATCGCGCAATCCTGCGATACTCTTCGACATCGCTCACAACGCAGAAAAGGCCGAATCGCTCGTGGCCTCCTTGCGGGAGCGTTTTGCCGGCCGGCGAGTGCACTACGTCGTTGCTATCGGCGAAAGCAAAGACGCGCGCACGATTTTGCAAATTTTTGCCGACGTGCCTTCCACATTTACGTTTACGTCGTTTTCGGTCGCTGGCCGGCGCGCAATTGCGCCGGCCCGTCTCGCGGCCATCGCCGAATCGCTTGGAACCTGGGGCCGCGCAATCACCGATCCGGTCGAGGCGTTGATGGTCGCTCGCCGCCGCGCTCAAATTGATGACGTCGTCGTCGTGACTGGTTCGACGTTCGTCGTCGCGGCTTTGCGCGCATTGTACGTTCCGACGCCCGCATGAGCGGGTCGTTACGAATCCGCGGAACGCACCTCCGGTGGGGCGCCCAGACCTACCTGATGGGAATCGTCAATGTGAGCCGCGACTCGTTCTCCGGCGACGGCGTAGAAGACCAAGGCGCCGCGACGGGGCGCGCGATCGCGCAATGGAACGGCGGCGCCGACGTCATCGACATCGGCGGCGAATCTACGCGACCGGGGCACGTTCCGGTCGAAGAAGCGCTGGAGATAGCGCGTGTCGTCCCCGTGATTTCATCGCTGCGCCGCCAACTGCCGAACGTCGCGATTTCGATCGATACGTACAAGCCCGCCGTTCTGCGCGCGGCGTTCGAAGCGGGCGCCGATATGGCCAACTCGGTGTGGGGGGCGGGCGACGAGTTCTTGGAGCTCGTTGCCGAGTTCGGCATGCCCATCGTGGCGATGCACAATCGAGAGGACACGAATTATGATGGATCCGTTGTCGATTCCGTGCTGCGATATCTCCACGACTGCGGCGCGCGCGCAACGGCGCGCGGGCTTTCTCGCGACGCGATCATCTTGGATCCGGGTATTGGTTTCGGCAAGACGGCCGATCAAAATATCGAGGTGCTGCGCGCGCTCGAGCGGATCGTCGCACTCGGCTTTCCGACAATGCTCGGCGCTTCGCGGAAGTCGACGCTCGGCAAATTGACCGGACGCGAGCCAAGCCATCGGGTCTATGGAACGGCGGCAACCACGGCGCTCGCGGTCAAAGCCGGCATCGACATGGTTCGCGTCCACGACGTTGAGGCGGCGCGCGACGTCGTCGCGGTCGCCGACGCGGTCGTCCGCGACTGGAGGCCGGTGGATTGGACGCGATAAGTCTTCGCGGCGTCCGCGCGTACGGGCGCCACGGCGCCAATCCCGGTGAGCGCGACCGTCGCCAGCTTATCGAGATCGACCTGACCGCACAGATCGATTTGCGCGACGTCGAGGCGAGCGACGATCTGTCACAAACAATCGATTACGCCGCGCTTCATGAGCGCCTCGTGCGCGTCGTTGCAATGACGTCGTATGCTTTGCTCGAGCGGCTGGCCGCCGATCTTCTCGATGCCGTTTTCTTCGATCGTCGCGTGGTATGCGCCGAGGTGACGCTTTCCAAGCCGGGAATTCTCGACGGCGCTACGCCCGCCGTGACACTGGCGAGGGCAAATCCTCACGCCATTTCCTCGTGACCCCAACCGTGGCGTTCATCGGCATTGGAACGAATCTCGGCGATCGGGCCGCCAACGTCGAGCGCGCGGTCGACGCGCTTCGCTCGCTTGGAACGATTGCGCGCCGTTCCTCGCTGTATCGAACGCAGCCCTGGGGAAAAAGAGGTCAGCCGTGGTTTCTCAATGCCGTCATCGCATTGGAGACAGCGCTCACGCCCGAGGCATTGCTGCCGCAACTCAAGCAAATTGAAGCCCGTATGGGACGGACGGCGAACGAGCGGTGGGGGCCGCGCGTCATCGATCTCGATCTGCTGCTCTACGGCGATCTGACGATCGAAACGCCCGAGCTGCACGTTCCGCACCCGCATCTGCGCGATCGTGCCTTCGTCTTAGTTCCATTGAGTGAAATCGACGGTCGGTTTGACGCGCTGCGCGACGCGCTGCCGCGCGCCGAACTCGCGGGGGTCGTGCGAGTGGAACGCGAAAGCGCTCTGACGATGCTCGAAGAACGACCGCTCTCCGCGGGCGACCGCGTCCGTGCGCTCGCGCGCTTTCTCGACGATAGCGATGCCATACGCGTGCGCATCGCTCGCGGCGATGAGGAGATCGAGCTCGCGGCGAACTCTCGATCTATGGCGCCGGCTGCAGGGCGCAACGACCATGGATACGGCACGGAAACGCCGGCTGCGCGCGTCGACACGATCAAGGCCGACCTCGTCGGCATTTTTCATTTGAGTCGCCCGGTTGCGCTCGAAGGCGAGATTTTCAATGCCGATCGCGAGCTCGGCTACATCGAAGCGTTGGGAATTCGCACGCCGGTGCACAGCATGGGTGCCGGGCGCCTGGTTTCGATGCAAACCCCCGATGGGTCGCCGGTGGAGTACGGACAACCCCTCTTTCTCGTGGCGCGAGGGCGCTAACATTTTCACAAAGGTTCTCATTGCCAACCGAGGCGAGATCGCGCTACGCATCAATCGCGCCTGCCAAGAACTGGGCGTTGCCACCGTAGCGATTTTTTCCGAAGCGGACCGCGATTCACTGCACGTTCGTCAGGCCGATGAATCCTTTTGCGTCGGTCCGGGACCCGCTGCACGTTCGTACCTCAATATTCCGAACATCATTTCGACGGCGCTCGTCACGAACTGCGATGCGGTTCATCCAGGCTATGGGTTCTTGGCCGAGAACGCGCGTTTTGCCGAGATCTGCAACGATCACGGGCTTGGGTTTATCGGTCCGAAACCCAGCGTCATCGCGCTCATGGGCGACAAGGCGACGGCGAAACGCGTGGTGCGCGAAGCTGGGGTCGCGACGACTCCAGGCAGCGAAGTGCTATCCTCAATCGAGGAAGCGTACGAAGTCGCGGAAAGCATCGGTTACCCGTTGCTGCTCAAAGCGACGGCCGGCGGCGGGGGAAGAGGGATGCGCGTCGTCGCCGATGCCGGAGACCTGCCGCGTGCGTACGCCGGCGCCACCGCCGAAGCCGAAGCGAGCTTCAAAGATGGACGTGTCTACCTCGAGCGGTTGATCCGCGAGCCCCGCCACGTCGAAGTGCAAGTCCTCGGAGACGAGTTCGGTAACATCGTGCATTTGGGCGAGCGCGATTGCTCGGTTCAGAAGCCGGCGCACCAGAAACTCATCGAAGAGACGCCGGCGCCCAACCTGCCCGCCCACATTCGAGGCAAGCTGCACGAGATGGCGCTGCGGGCCTCAAAGTATGTAGGATACACCAATGCCGGGACAATCGAGTTTCTCGTTTCGGGTGGCGATGCTTACTTCATGGAGATGAACACGCGCATTCAGGTCGAGCATCCGGTGACCGAAATGGTCTATAACGTCGATCTCGTCAAGGAGCAGATTCGCGTCGCCGCCGGCGAACCGCTCGGTTACGAGCAAGGCGATCTGCATTCGCGCGGTCATGCGATCGAATGCCGCATCAACGCTGAAGATCCACGCAATAACTTTGCACCGGCGGCCGGCGCTGTCTCCAAGCTCGTCTTTCCCGGGGGCCCGGGGATACGCGTTGATACGCACCTCTACGCAGGCGCGACGATACCGCCGTATTATGACTCGATGCTCGCGAAGATCGTGGCCTTCGGCGATACGCGGGACGTTGCGATTGCGCGTATGGAGCGCGCGTTGCGGGAGACGCTCGTGGAAGGCGTCAGCACGACCATCGCGCTCTGCCTCGAAATCCTCGCAACGGATGCATTCCGTCATGGGCGGTACGACGTCGAATTTCTGGCGAACGAGATCCTCTGCGTGCGATGAGCTCTCGACGAGTCGCGCGCGAGCAGGCGTTGCAGGTGTTGTACTCCGTTGTCATCGGCGATCGCGAACCAAGGGAAGCGGTCGGCGAAATCGTCGGCGAGGGCGCCGATAGGGAGCAGCGAGCCTTCGTCGAGGAACTCGCGTTGGGGACGCTCGAATACGCCGAGCAGGCCGACCAAATCGTGCGTCCGCTGCTTGAAGGTTGGGCGCTCGAGCGTTTGCCGACCATCGATCGGCTGCTACTCGAAATGGCTACATACGAACTTCAATGCCGTCCGCAGACTCCTAAAGCGGTTGCGATCAACGAAGCCGTTTCGCTTGCGAAGCGCTTCTCCACCGAAGATTCTGGGCGCTTCGTCAATGGCGTACTGAGCGCCGTCGCCAATGCCAAAGCGTAGACGGGCTCGCCGGAGCCGTCGCGTATGGCGCGGCTTTTTCGTCGCGCTGCTGATGCTCGCGCTCTTCTCGATCGGCGCGGTCGCGGGCATGGTTTCGGCATATGCGCGCAACTTGCCCGACATCAGCCGGATGGCCGATTATCAACCCGCGAGCTCGACGCGCATCTTCGCGCGGGACGGAGCGTTGCTCGCTTCGGTCTACAAGGAAAACCGCATCTGGGTACCGCTTGCAGGCGTACCTCCGATCGTCCGCGATGCATTTATCGCTAACGAAGATCATAACTTTTACCGTCATCACGGCGTCGATTTCGGCAGCATCGTGCGTGCGGGATTCGCCGACTTAACCCATCAACAGTTTCAAGGCGCCTCGACCATCACTCAGCAGCTCGCGCGCCGCCTTTTTCTCAACGACCAGGTCTCGCTTTCGCGCAAAGTCCAGGAAGCGCTCCTCGCGATCGAAATCGAACGCTATTACACGAAGGACGAAATCCTCGAGCGCTATCTCAATATTATCTATCTCGGTGCCGGCGCTTACGGCGTTGATGCTGCAGCGCACACCTATTTTGGCCGTAGCGTCGGAGACTTGACCGTGGCGCAGGCCGCCATGCTCGCCGGCATCGTCGCGGCTCCGTCGGACTACTCGCCTTTCTCCAACTTTGCGCTGGCTCAAGACCGTGAGCGCCACGTGCTGGCGCGCATGGTGGAGAGCGGATATATCACGCGCTCCCAGGCCGATGCCGCCGCCGATGCGCCCTTAGGTCTGATCGCGCAGCGTCCGCCGGGGCTTCAGGGTTATCGCTTTCCGTACTTCACGACCTATGCTATCGCGCAGCTGGAACATCTTTTTGGCAAGGACGTCGTCGACGAAGGCGGACTGCAGGCGTATACCACGCTCGATACGCGCATGCAAAACATCGCGCAGGAAGCGGTGACGTGGGGAGTTCGCGCGGCGGCTTCGGAGGGAATCGGCGCGCACCAAGCAGCGCTCGTGGCATTGCGGCCGTCGACGGGCGAGATCCTCGCGATGGTCGGAGGCGCCGGATTTTCGCTGCACAATCAATTCAACCGCGCGTGGCAGGCGCACCGGCAGCCGGGATCGTCGTTCAAGATTTACGATTATACTGCTGCGATCGACGAAGGAATCCCCGCTTCGACGATCATCGAGGATACGGCCGTCAGCTATCCCATGGGGGACGGCACGCAATGGTCGCCGATGGATGACGACAATAGTTACATGGGGGCAATAAGCCTGCGCCAAGCGCTCACGTTGTCGCGCAACATCGTCGCCGTCAAGCTGGCCGAACGCGTCGGCCTGGATCGCGTCATCGATTATGCGCACCGCATGGGCGTCAACTCGCCGCTTGAAGCGAATCTTTCGCTCGCGCTTGGTTCCTCGGGTGTTACGGTTCTCGATCAGGCGAGCGGCTATTCGACGCTTGCCAATCAAGGATTACACGTCGATCCGACGCCGTTTCGCGTCGTGAAGGATTCGCTGGGCCGAAACGTGCTCGACGACCGCTTTCCGCAAGCGACCGACGTGGTCAGCGCCGGGACGGCATTCATCATGACGTCGATGTTCGAAGACGTCATCAACCACGGCACGGGATATCCCAACGCCGTGATCGGCCGGCCCGCTGCGGGCAAGACCGGGACCACGTCGAGTTTTCGCGACGCGTGGTTTGTCGGCTACACGCCCGATCTCGTCGCGGCGGTCTGGCTTGGCAACGATGACTATACGCCGATGGTCGAGTCCTACGGCGGAAACGTGCCGGCGCGAATCTGGGCGCGCTTCATGAAAGCCGCGCTCGCCGGCACGCCGGCGCACGACTTTCCTTTCCCCGTTGAGGAGGTCGCGAAAGTCGCCGGCTGCGGTAGCGGCGGATACGAATATTATTTGAAGGGGACCGAACCGCAATACGGCTGCGGCGGATCGATCGACGCCTACACTTCCAACTCCAACGAGAGCACGAGCGAATCGGGTGCCTACCTCCCCGAACCGACGCTTCCGCCGCCCGATGCGAAGCCGCCCGACGTTCTCCCGCCCGCGCCAACCGTGCCTCCAGACTCCGCGCTTCCGTCGGCCTCTCCCTTACCACGTCGGCACAGGTGAAGCTCTTCGAAGACTCGGCCGCGCTTGCGCCGATAACCGTTTCACAGTTCTCGGAACGTCTGCGGCGCTGGCTCGACAAACGTCCGGAACTCCAACACATCGCCATCGCCGGCGAAATATCCGGTTGGAAGCCGCAGCCGAGCGGAAACGTCTTTTTTAGCCTCAAGGACGATCGTGCAATCCTGCGCTGCTTTGCCTATGGGAGCGACGCAAAGCGATTCCCGCGCCTGTGCGACGGCATCGCGGTGGTCGCAACCGGAGCAATCGGCATTTGGGAACGCAGCAGTGAGTATCAGCTGCGCGTGACCCACGTCGATCCCGTCGGCGTGGGTGCGATCGCCGCGAAGGTGGAAGCGCTGCGAAAACGGCTGCAGCTCGAGGGCCTCTTCGAGCGCGCACGCAAGCGCGAGCTGCTTCGCTTTCCTCGGCGCGTAGCGCTCGTATCGGCTCGCGGAAAAGGCGCCGACGATTTCGAGACGACGCTTGGCGAGAAATCGCCCAACGTTGCGGTCACGTTCATCGAGACGCGCGTTCAAGGCGCGGGTGCGGAAATCGATATCGCCGATGCGATCGACCGCGCTTCGCGCGAGAGCGTCGACGCGATCGTACTTCTACGCGGCGGCGGCTCGTACGAAGATCGTTACCCGTTCAACACCGAACCGGTCGTTCGCGCGATCGTGCGCTCGCGCCATCCCGTGGTAACCGCGATCGGTCACACCGGCGACCGCCACCTCGCCGACGAGGTTGCCGATGCGGTCTTCAAGACGCCGACTGCCGCGGCCGAGTATATCGCCGGGTCATGGGCCGAGGTCACCGGCCGCATGAAGCGCCAGCGCGAGGCACTCGCTCGCGCAATCGAGCAACTCGTCGTACGCGCTGCGCAGCGCCGCGATTCGTCAAATCAAGCCCTGAGCGTCGCAATCGAAACGCGCGTCTCGGGGTGGCGACAACGATTGCTCGCGCTCGAGGCTCGGATCGAGCGGCAAAATCCGCGGCATCGCCTTGCCGCGCGCGAAACGCGGCTAACGACCGCCGCGGTAAAATTCGAAGCCGCGCAAGAACGCATCATCTCAAAAGGCACGAACGCGCTCGCGCTTGCCTACAGTTGCCTGGCCGCCGTCGATCCCGAAGCGCCACTCGAGCGCGGTTACGCAATCGTAACCTCTGCAGGGCGCGCGCTTCGCGACGCACGTGAAGTTTCGCCCGGCGATGGAATCGAGGCGCAACTGCATCGCGGGAGGCTCGCGGCAAATGTCGAACGAGTGATGTCCCATGAGTGATGCCGAGAGCGGCTTCGAAGCGAAGCTCGATCGCATCGACGCGATCGTCAAAGAGCTCGAGCGCGGCGACACCAAACTCGATCGCGCAATCGTTCTTTTCAAAGAAGGTAAGACGCTCGCCCGGGAATGCGAGGCATCGCTCAAAAGCGCGCAGTTGCAGATCAACGAAGCCATGTCCGAGCCAAAGGGCGGCCCTGGCGGCCAACGCGGCAAGAGCGACGACCTCGACGATCAGATTCCGTTTTGAAGATTCGCCTCGATGAGGCGGTGGCCGGGCGCGAGGGAGTCACGCGCTCGCGGGCCCGCAGCCTCATCATGGAGGGGCGCGTCCGCGTCGCGGGCGTTGTCGTGACGAAAGCGGGACATAGCATTGCAACAGACGCGAACATCGACATCGAACAACCGCGACGCTTCGTGAGCCGCGGTGGCGAAAAGCTGGATCGCGCGCTCGTCGCATTCGACATCGACGTCCGCGGACTCGACGCGCTCGACGTCGGAGCGTCGACCGGAGGATTCACCGATTGCCTCTTACAGCGCGGAGTTGCCCGCGTCACGGCGGTTGACGTGGGATATGGCCAGCTTGACTGGCGCCTGCGCAAGGACCCGCGCGTCCGCGCGATCGAACGCACGAACTTTCGAACGCTTCCCGACGATGCGTTTCCCGGCGGCTTCGACCTGATCGTCATCGATGCGTCGTTTATCTCGGTTCGCACCATCCTGGCACGGGCAGTCGCGTATTTGCGCGAGCGCGGGCGGATCGTCGCCCTGGTGAAGCCGCAGTTCGAAGCCGGGCGCGGGCGCGTTGGCGGCGGAGGCGTCGTTCGTGACCCACAGACACACCGCGACGTCCTACGTTCGGTTCGCGACCTTGCCACGGCGCTCGGCCTTTCGGCGGTCGCACTAACGCCGTCGCCGTTGCGCGGGGCGGCCGGCAATCGCGAGTTTCTGATGGAGCTGCGGCGCACCGGCCCCCCGTTCGCTGACGCACGAGTCGAGGCGGTCCTCGGCGAAGGCTAGAGCGAGGTGGACGGCAAGCGTTTATGATGCCCGCGCTCGAGAACAATGTCATCGCGCTCTATGTCGATACGGCGCGCGAGCACGCGCGCGCGATTGCCACGCGAATCGCGGCCGACTTTCGCGAAAGGGGCTTCGACGTCGTCGACGGCCCAATTGCCGCGACGGCTTCACTGCTCATCACGGTCGGCGGCGACGGTACGCTCTTGCGAGCGGCGCGTCTCGCCGTCGACTACGACGTTCCGCTCCTGGGCATCAATACCGGCCGCTTGGGTTTCTTGACGGAACTCGACGAAGACGATCCGCGCCTTGCCGATCTACCCGGCTTAGTCGGGCGTGGCCTCGTCATCGAAGAACGCAGCGCATTGCAAGCCGAGTACGGCGAGCGCCGCTTTTTTGCTCTCAACGACGTCGTCGTACGCAAAGGCGAGGTATCGCGCCTTGTGCCGTTCGGCCTTCGAGTCGACGAAGGGGCCTCAACCCAAATCGCGGCCGATGGGATCTGCGTGGCGACGCCGACAGGCTCGACGGCGTATTTTCTCTCCGCCGGCGGCTCCCTGATTGCGCCGAGCGTCGCCGCTTTTGGAGTCACGCCGTTGTTGCCCCACACGCTTTTCTCGCGCCCGCTCATCGTGCCGCAGAGTTCGCGCATTGAAATAAGCTCCGATCTCGAAGCGGCGCAAGCGCACCTTGAGTGCGACGGCGACGTCCTGAGCGAGGTTGCGCCCAACTCCTGCGTTCTGATCCGCTGTCACCCCAAGCGCGTCCAGTTTGCGCGAACCGCGCCGTTGCATTTCCTCGAGCGGCTCGAACAAAAGATGCTGTGGGGCGTTTCCATCAAGGATCCTCGTCGTTAACGGGCGCTGATCCATGTTGCGGCAGCTGCAGATCGACGATTTTGGACTGATCGAGCGCGCCGTCGTCGAGTTCGCGCAGGGCGCGACGATTTTTACGGGCGAGACCGGTTCGGGGAAGACGATGCTCATCGGCGCGCTTGACTTCGCGCTGGGATCGCGCGCCGGTGCCGACATCGTTCGCCGGGGGGCGGCAAAGGCGACGGTCGCGCTGACGTTCGAGCCGGGCGATGCATTGCGCGATCGTTTGGCGTTCGACGGATTCGAGCTCGACGATGGCGAGCTCGGCACGGTCGTGCGCGAGATGACCGAGGCGGGCCGTTCGAACCTGCGCCTCAACGGGCGAGCAGCCACGGCTGCGTACATTCGGGAGGTACGCGACGGAATTTGCGAGATCGTCGGCCAGCATGAAGCGCAGCGATTGCTCAGCTCGGCCTATCATTTGGTTTTGCTGGATCGGTTCGCGGGTGAGGCGGCGCTGCGCCTGCGCGACGCAGTCGCGTCGGCGTACGCCGATGCCGAACGCGCCAAAAGCGCGCTTGCCGAGCTGACGTCCGACGAACGGCGCGCGCGCGAGCGTTACGACGATGCCTGTTTTACCGTGCGCGAGATCGACGAAGCGCGACTCGAGCCCGGCGAGATCGACCGGTTGACGGAACGCCGCGCCTACCTCGAAAACGTCGAACGAATTGCGCTCGGATTGCGCGCCGCGCACGATGCCTTGGAAGCCGACGATCGAGGCGCCGGCATTGGACTGGGGAACGCGAGCGCCGCGCTCGGCAGCATCGCAAAGTTCGACGCGAAGCTGCGCGAAATGCTCGATCGCGTTGCCTCGCTTCACGCCGATGTCATCGATCTCGTAGCTGACCTGTCGCGAGCGCTCGAGTCGGCGGAGTACGATCCGGCCGAACTGGAGGCGATCAACGTTCGGATCGTTACGATCGAGCGATTGAGACGAAAATATGGCGGCGACGAGCAAATTGCGACGGCCGCGACGCGGGCCCAGCAGTTCGTCGACGAATACGAAGGGCGCGACCGGCTGGCGGCGAGTCTCGAAGCAGCGGCCGCGGCCTCTATGCGTGCGCTTGCGGAGTCGGCCGCATCGCTCAGCGCGGTGCGCGCGAAGGCTGCGGCAAAACTCTCGAAACGCGTGCGCTCCGAATTGAGCGACGTTGCCTTGGCCTCGGGACGCTTTGAAGTTGCGATCGAGCCCACCGAACGCATAACCGCTCACGGTGCCGAACGTGTCGAGTTTCTCTTTGCCGCCAATGCCGGCGAGCCCCCGCGGGCACTCTCTCGCGTCGCCTCGGGCGGCGAGCTTTCCCGCGTCTTGTTGGCCTTAGTCGTCGTGCTCGCCGATGCGCGGGATGCGGCGTCGGCGCTGGTTTTCGACGAAATCGATGCCGGCATCGGGGGCGCCACCGCGACGGCCGTCGGTGCGCGCATCGGAGATCTAGCGCGCCGTGGACAAGTCATTTGCGTCACCCATCTCGCCGCCCTCGCGACATGGGCCGACCGGCACTACGTTCTCGAGAAGATCGAACGAAAAACTGAGACGACGATTGTTACGCGCTCGATCGCGAGCCGTACGGAACGTGAAGCGGAGATCGCGCGGATGCTATCGGGAGAATCGCACGATGTCGCGCTACGCCACGCGCGCGCCCTGCTCGGACGAAAATCCAACGCCGCTCGTTAAGGAATCTGATGGATTTTTAACACGTTGGTTCCTCCCGAGCCGACCGGCATTCCCGTTGTAAACGCGATCGAGTCCCCCGAACGCACCAAGCCTTCGTGCAGCATGTGACGCTCGGTCATGTACAGCAGAACGTCCATGGATGCATAGGATTCGATGAGCAGCGCTTGCGTGCCCCAGAGCAGGGCGAGGCGCCGCGCGACTTCGGGCACCGGCGTCAGCGCCACGATGCGAGCTTGCGGGCGGAATGCCGCAATGTGGTGCGCCGTGTTGCCGGTCGTCGTGCCGGTGACGATATAGGGGATGTTCAGCTCGGCGCTGGCGCGCGTTGCGGCCTCGGCAATCGACGACGCAATTGTCGGCGCGAAGTTCTCTAACCGCCGGTCGCGAAGGGCGGCGTGCGGATAGTGGTGCTCGACTTCGCGCGCGATGTCGGCCATCGTTCGCACCGCTTCGGTTGGGTAGGCTCCAAGTGCCGTTTCGGTGGAGAGCATGACCGCGTCGGTCCCGTCGAGAATTGCGTTAGCGACGTCGGTCGCTTCAGCGCGCGTCGGACGTGGCGAAGCGACCATGGACTCCAGCATTTGAGTCGCGGTCACGACGGGCTTGCTCGCGCGATTGCATTTGGCAATGATTTGTTTCTGAATGATCGGAACGGTTTCGATCGGGACTTCGATTCCCAGGTCGCCGCGCGCGACCATGATGCCGTCCGCAGCGGCGATGATATTGTCCAGTTCGGTAAGTGCTTCGTGCTTTTCGATTTTGGCGATGACCGGAACGCGCTTTTTGCGCTCGGCGATGAATGCTTTGGCACGCTCGACGTCCTCGGCCGACCGTACGAACGAAAGCGCAACGTAATCGACACCGTGGTCCAGACCGAATTGGAGAAACTCGAAATCTCGATTGGTAACCGAAGGGATGTTGAGCGATCCATCAGAGTAATTGATCCCGACCGAGCCGCGCAAAGCGCCCCCGAACTCGACGGTGGTTTCGATGTCGTCTCCGCGTTTACCGACAACGAGCAACGTAATCTGGCCATCCTGCAAGTAGAGGCGCTTGCCGATGGCCACGTCGGCGGCGAGATCGGGATAGCTCGAGCTGACCCGCTCGGCGCTTCCGGCAACGGGTTGAGACGTGATCGTGAAGTTCGCACCGCGCTCGAGCCGCACCGTGGAGACTCCGGAGGCGAGCGGGCCGGTTCGAACTTTCGGCCCGGGCAGATCTTGCAAGATGGCCGTGTGAATTCCCAACTTGGCGGAGATCTCGCGAGCAGCCGCGATGACGTTCGCGTGTTCCTCGCGAGTGCCGTGCGAGAAGTTCAGCCGCAGGACGTTCGCGCCGCTAATGAAGAGCGAGCGCAGAATTGCAGGGTCGCGCGACGCCGGTCCTACAGTCGCAACGATTTTCGTACGTTTTTGCAGCACCGGCTCCATGGCAACGTTGCCTTGTGCAGCGGAAGATGCAGGCTCCTGCGCGCGATGAAGCGCACTTGAAGAAACGTTGAAACTCAAGCGCGACCCCCGCGACCGCCGGTATCCCGAGCGGCTCACGGCGAGCTTCGTAGTATCGGTGATCTTGCACGCGCTTCTCGCCGCGCTGCTCTTCTCGGTACTCATGAATTCGTCACAAGAAGGCGCGACTGAAAGCGTCGCCGGTGGAGAGGTCGTGACTATTAGCCGCACCTCGCCGATTGTCGTGGCGAACCAACCCGCGGCGGTCCACGCCATTCCGCCGGTTCCGCACGTTCCCGTCATCGCTCCCGTGCGACACGCGCCGATTGCGCAGCCGCAAACTCAGAAGCTGCCCGTCAATCGGCACGAGCTTGCCAAGACGGCCCCGAGCGCGCCACCGAATCCTCGTCCGATCCCCGAGCAGACCCCGCAACCGAACCCTCAACCGACACAGAATATTTTTGAAACACAGACACACCCCGAAGTACCGTCCGCGCCGGTCAGCGTGCCGACGGTTGGACCGATTGCCGTCGCTATCAAGACGCCGCCAACGGCGGCGCCCTCGCCGGCTCCGACGGCAGCGCCCTCGGCGCGTCCATCGGCAAAGCCGCTGGCACCCAACGTCCGTCCGAGCGCGCGAGCGGTAACGCCCGCACCGGCCGTGCCGCAGGCATCGCCGACCGCTGCCGCGGTCGCACGAGCGAGCGCAGCGCCGAGCGCGAGCGCGGCACCGGCGACGCGCGCCTCGGTTGCGCCGGCCGAACGGCCCGGCGTCCCCAATCCCAGCGCGACGCGGGCGCCGGCCGCCGTCGCCAAAACCGCCGGCAACGGGCCGCGTCCCGCCCCAAGCGGCATCGGCTCCCCCGGCCCGCGTCCAGGCGCCGCGAAGAATCAGCCATCGCTTCCGCGCCCCATTGAGATTCGGCCGACACCCGCGCCGGCAGCCCGCTCGACGGCCGCGCCGAAGCCAAACATCGCGCCCAACATCAATGCGAAACTGCGTGCGCTGCTTCCGAACAATCCCGTCAACCCGACGAACAAATCGTATACGCCGAGCCTTTCGCTTCGCGGCCGCCTCGAGCCGACGCCACCGCCCGACGTTCTGGCAAAAACGAAGTACATCTACGAAGTGCGCGGCACCGGAAATGAATCGCGAGTCAAGATGTGGGTGATCGCCGCGCGCAAAGCCGGACCCACGACGATTTGCACCGGCTGGCTCGTGCGATACCCGCAAGCACTACGCGGTGGATACGCCACTGCGGCCGGCCCGGACTCGACGATCGTCCACAGCAACCCGCAAGCGCCCGCGAACGGCACGCAAATTTCCATCGGCGGCGGAGGCCGCTCGCAGCAGCCGCTGAGTCCGTTCGATGCCGGCATCGCGCCGATCGTCGATGGAATGGTTTCGCAACCATGCGATGGGCGGCTCTTGACACCGTACGTTCCGTCAGCCGGCTCGTCGCCATAAACCTGGGCGTTTCCCCTCTTGCATTTCTACATAAGGCGCACTAGAATTTCGAGGTGCCGGCAAAACGGCCGACACGCTTCGTCAATACGAAGGAGGGCGGTTGGAACCGCAAGATCCGCCGGGCCATCGGGCCCGCGAAGCACGCGCCGAATAACGGGCGCCCAGAGCGCGCCCACGTCAACCGGACGATTTCCGGTGGCGCGCCGTTCGCAAAATAGGTAAGTACAGAGCGAGGGGCCGCGCCCGCTGGGGTTGCGGCCCGTCGCAATTTTCGCTATTGTTAAGACTGGTTTTTACAAGGAGCGTGGGCCTGTCCCGCGCTTCGCTGCTTCCAGGAGCAGGTCGAGGACATGAGGAGCGGATCGAGAGGCAGTGCCACGGTCGCGCAAGCGTTCGAACGGGAGCTCGATGCGATCGTGCACGATGCGGCGTTTGCCGGTCTCGAAATCGTTACGCAGCGAGCGCGTCCTGTTGGCGGCACAACGACCTTGAGCGTCTCGATCGATCGTCCCGGCGGGGCGGATTTGGCACTCTGCGAGCGCGTTGCAGCACGCTTGAACGCTCAACTCGCGACCTGCGATGCCGCGTACACGCTGGAGGTCGAATCGGCAGGACTCGACCGACCGCTCCTCCGCCCCACGGATTACGAGCGCTTCACGGGAGCTCGTGCGCGCATCGTCACGTCGCTCACGGTTAACGGCGGCAAGACGCACCGCGGGGTGTTGCGGGGACTTCGCGGCGAAACCGTCATCGTCGAAACCGAGCTCGGCGAACTGCTGTTGCCGATGGCGGCGATCAAGAGCGCAAATCTAGAATACGACCCGCGTGCCGATCTGCGGCGCGACAAACTTCAACGGAAACAAAGGCATGGCAACGATAGAAAACACGGCAACTGAAGAAAAGCTTCTCGACGTTCTGCGCGATATCGCGCGCGAGCGCAATATCTCTTTCGAGATGCTCCTCGAAGCGCTCGAAGCGGCCTTGCTAACCGCCTATAAGCGCCATTTCGGAAGCGAGTCAAACGCGATCGTGATCGTCGACCGGCAGACGGGCGCCTATCGCGTCTTTCATCGTCGCGCAGTCGTCGAAGAAGTGCAAGACCCCAAGCTCGAGATCTCCGTCAAGGACGCCAAGAAACCTTATCAGCTCGGCGATTATTACGATCAGGAAGTGACGCCGAAAGATTTCGGCCGCATTGCCGCGCAGACGGCAAAGCAGGTGATCGTCCAGCGCATCCGCGAGGCCGAACGAGACACGGTTTACAACAAGTACGTGCGCAAGCTCAACGATTTGGTAACGGGAACGGTGCAGCGCTACGAGCAGCGCAATATGTTCATTACGCTGGAAGGCCGCGACGAGGCCGTCATGTATCTCGACGAACAGGTGCCCGGCGAAGCGTACCGGATCAACGATTTCATTCGAGCCTATGTGCTCGACGTCAAACGGTCGCCGAAAGGACCCCAAGTGATTCTTTCGCGCGCGGCCGAAGGGCTCGTGCAGCGATTGCTGGAGCTGGAAGTTCCGGAGATCTCCGATAGCACCGTGGAGATCATGGCGATCGCGCGCGATCCCGGCAGCCGGTCGAAAGTCGCGGTGAAGAGCAATCGCGCGGAAGTCGATCCCATCGGCGCCTGCCTCGGACCGAAATCGAGCCGGATCGCCAACGTGACCGATAACCTGCGCGGTGAAAAGGTCGATATCATTCGCTACGATCCGGCGGCGGCCACGTTTATCTCCAACGCGCTGGCACCGGCCAAAGTCATTGGCGTCGAACTCTTCGAGGACGACGGCGTGGCACTCGTCATCGTGCCCGATTACCAGCTCTCATTAGCGATTGGGCGCGACGGTCAGAACGTCCGTCTGGCAGCTCGTTTGACCGGATGGCGCCTCGACATTGCGACCGAAAGCGAGTCGAGTCAAGCGCGCGAACGCTATCTTGCCGAACGAGAGGAGCGAGTGCTCACCGACGAGCCCACGACCGAAACGCCGGAAGCGGCGGCAGCGCCCGCAGGTGACGAGGTCGACGCGGAGCTCATTCGCAAACTCGAAGAGTTTCGCCGCGAGCGCCTTGGGACGGAAGGCTAAATCGCGCCGATTCGGACGTGCGTCGGGTGTCGGCGCCAGTTCGCGCAGCCCGATTTGGTGCGTTTTACACGGGCCGCGGACGGCTGGCATGCCGATGGCGCGTCCCGCCGGCGGCGCCCGGGACGCGGCGCTTATCTCTGCTCGGCGGCGTGCGCAGAGCGCGCGCGCAAGAACCGGCGCTACCCGGGGCTTGGCGAAGCGGCAGCCGAATATGGTTTAATAGAGAACCGTGCGACAACAAACCACAACCATGTATGACGACCGCGCCCTCCGATGAGGGCAAACCTTTGATTCCTTAGCGGAGCCGAGCCATCGGTTGAGGCTCCGCGCACTCAACTGATGGGACTCGAGCGTGCCTCGCTCGAGAGTGAACTTGGCCGCAAAAGTACGAATCTTCGAGCTCGCCAAAGAGGTCGGGCTTACCTCGAAAGAGCTGACGACGCTCTTCAACGAACGCCTCGGCGGGGTCTTCGAAGCAAAGAATCAGCTCAGCGTGGTCCCGGATCAGATCGCCGATTTGGTCCGCTCCGTGTTATTGAAGCCGAGCGAAAAGCCGGCTCCGAAGCCGGCGCCACCCGCGAGCACGCCGGCGGCACCCCCGCCCGCTCAAAAGCCTTCTCCGGCGCCCAAGCCGACCGCCGCGCCCCCCGTCGCGCGCCTGCGGCCGGTTACCGGTGCACCGTCGCGCGCAGCTGCGAGTGCGGCGCCGGCTGCTGCCCCCGTTCCGCCAACGGCTCCTCCGCCGCAGCCCGCGCCGAGCCCTCAGGCCGCCCCGCCGCCGCGCGTGCAGCCTCCGCCGCGGTTAGAGCCCCAGTCGATTCCCCAGCTTCGGCCCGTCCCGGCGGGACAGCCCTCGGTCATTCGCCGGCAGGCACCCGTCACGACGACCTCCGCATCGCCAGGGCCGCAGAGCGGGCTGCCCGGTAAGCCGGGCGTGGCTCCGCGACCGGGACAGGCGATGCCGGGTCAGGGTGGAAAGGGCGCGCCGCCTCGAGCGGCGTCGCCGGGTTTGATTTCACCGCCCCGGCGTCCCGCCGGCAACGGACCGTTCCGTCCGATGGCGCCTGGGGGCCGGCCGATGCCGGGACGCCCCGGCCCAATGCCGAGCGATCTGCCGGCGCCCTCGACCGGCGGCCGCCCTGGCGACCGTTCGCGGATTCACGAGGATAAGGCGGCGGCGAAGAAAGACCGCGAGAAAGAGCTGCTGCTCGATAAGGAACGACAGCGTAAGAAGAAAGGCGACTCGGCGCCGGTCGCGCCGCCGCGTGCGCTCGAAACCATCGAAATTCCAGATTTGCTGACCGTCCAAGAACTCGCGACCTCGATGATTGTGCCGGTGCGCGATGTGATCACCGAGCTGATCAAGATCGGCACGATGGCAACGATCAATCAAAATATCTCGAGCGACGTCGCAACTCAGGTGGCCAAACGCTTCGGGTTCAATGCGGTCGTCAAGGAAGCCGGCGAAGAAGTGGCGGTCGAGCAGGAAGAGGACAAGCCGGAGATGCTCACCGGCCGTCCTCCCGTTGTCACCGTGCTCGGGCACGTCGATCATGGAAAGACGTCGCTTCTCGATAAGATCCGTCAGGCGAACGTCGCCGCCGGAGAGGCCGGAGGTATCACGCAAAAAATTGGTGCGTACACCGTCGAGCGAAACGACCGCAAGATCACATTCGTCGATACACCCGGTCACGAAGCGTTTACGGCAATGCGCGCCCGCGGCGCAAAGGTTACCGACGTAGCGATCCTGGTCGTTGCGGCCGACGACGGCGTCATGCCCCAAACCCGAGAGGCGATCGCGCACGTTCAAGCGGCCAACGTTCCAATCGTGGTCGCGATCAACAAGATGGACAAGCCCGACGCGCAGCCCGATCGAGTTAAACAGCAACTCGTCGAGCAAGGGCTGCAGCCGGTCGACTGGGGCGGAGCAGTTGAAATGGTTCCGGTCTCGGCGAAGACCGGCGACGGGATCGACGGCTTGCTCGACACGGTTCTGCTGGAGGCCGACATCCGCGAACTGCGCGCGAACAAGAACCGCCGCGCCGCCGGCGTCGTGATCGAATCGGCGCTTCATCGGGGCCGCGGCGCCGTCGCCACGGTACTAGTACAGAACGGAACACTGCGCGTGGGCGACATCGTTGTGGCGGGTGGTACGTTCGGCAAGGTTCGCGCGCTCATCGACGACAAGGGCAAGCAAGTGAAGAAGGCCGGGCCTTCGATTCCCGTCGAGGTGATGGGCCTCTCAGACGTACCCGCCGCTGGCGACACGCTCAGCGTGGTGAGCGACGAACGCGTCGCGCGTGAAACCGCCGAAAAACGAGCGACGCGCCGCCGCGACGTTCGCATGGCCGCGGCAGGCAGCCAGCGCGTTTCGCTCGAGACCTTCATGTCGATGCCGGCGGAAGGCAGGAAGACGCTCAACCTCATTATCAAGGCCGACGGACAAGGTTCGTTGGAAGCGTTGCGGGCCCGGATGGAGTCGTTGTCGGCCGACGATGTCGAGATTCGCGTCATTCACGGCGGCGTCGGCGCGATCTCGCCCAATGACGTCAACCTCGCGAGCGCATCGAATGCGGTGCTGATCGGATTCAACATTCGTCCCGACGAGACCGCGCGCCGCCTGGCTGAGAACGAGGGCGTCGACCTGCGTTTCTATCAAGTCATCTACGAGATCGAGGACGACCTCAAGAAGGCAATGCGAGGAATGCTCGCTCCCATCGAACGCGAGATCGTCTTGGGGCGCGCCGAAGTTCGTCAAGTCTTCAAAGTCAGCCGCGTCGGCACGATCGTCGGGTGCTATGTCACGAGCGGCAAGATTACGCGAAGCGCGAAAGTCCGAGTGGTCCGCGACGCGAGCGTCGTCTTCGACGGGCAAATCGAAAGCTTGCGGCGGTTCAAAGACGATGTTCGCGAGGTTGCGGAAGGCTTTGAGTGCGGTATCCAGATCGCTCGCTTCCAGGATCTCAAGGAAGGCGATGTTATCGAAGCATACGCTCTCGAACACATCGCGGCGGAACTCGTGCGAGCATGAAACAACAACGCATCGCCAAGATCGATCACGAAATTCAACGTGTCCTCGGCACGCTCGTCTCGCAAGAGCTGCAGGACCCACGGCTTGCGTTCGTCACGGTGACACGCGCCGACGTCACTGACGACCTCCGCTACTGCAAGGTCTTCGTTTCCGTGATCGGTGACCGCCACCAGGCGCGCCAATCGCTCGACGCGCTCAAGCACGCCGGACGCTTTTTGCGGGGCGAGCTCGGCCGCAAGATCGACTTGCGCCATACGCCGGAGCTGATCTTCGTAGAAGACCGGTCCGCCGAACGCGCCATTGCGCTGGCCAAGACGCTGCGCGAGGCGGCGGCGATGCGCCCCGCAGAGGAGAACGAATGATCGAAAGCACGCCGAGGTTAGCAACCGCCGCAGAAGTCGCCGCCGAGCTACGCCGGCGAGACTCGTTCGTGATGGTTAGCCACGTCAAGCCCGACGGCGACACCTTGGGCGCTGGTTTAGCCCTCGGCCTTGCGCTCAAAAAACTTGGCAAGCGCGTCGCATACTTTCAACAAGATTGCGTGCCGCGCAATCTCCGTTTTCTGCCCGATTCACAGTTCGTCTCACCCGTATTGCCGCCGGACTTGCCGCACGATACCTTGTTCGTCTTTTGCGATATGAGCGATTGGCGGCGGGCAGGCGAGCATCTCCCGCCTGTCGACCGCGAGAACATGCTCGATATCGATCATCATCTCGGGAATGCGCTTTTCGGCAAACTCAATTTCGTGCTCGAGAACGAGTGCTCGACGGGCAGCGTCGTTGTGCATCTCCTGCGCGAGCTCGGCGCCCCTATCGATCGTCCAATCGCGACCTGTATATTGGCGACCATCATGACCGACACCGGTGGCTTCATGCATTCGAACACGACCGCGGAGGCGCTGGAGCTCGCCGCCGAGCTGATGCGCAGCGGGGCGGATAAGGAAGAGATCACCGAGCAAATCTTTCTGTGTAAACGCGTCGCAGCTACCAAGTTGATCGGGCGAGTCATCGACGCGATGCGCTTCGAGCATGGCGGCCGGTACTGCTACTCATTCGTTGACGACGCGATGCTCGCCCAGACCGGCGCCGACGGTGAAGATACTGAAGACGTCGTGAATACGCTTCTCGGCCAAGAGGGCGTTGACGTCGCAGCCCTTTTCAAGGCGATTGAGGGCGAGATTCGCGTCAGTCTTCGCTCGGCCGGACGCATCAACGTTCAAGCAGCGGCGCAACGTCTGGGAGGGGGCGGCCATTTTCGCGCGTCGGGCTTAACTTATCACGGATCGTTGCAGGAGGCATTTTCCGCGGTCGAAGCCGCGCTCGTCGTCGAGGGTCTGTAAGGCCGGATTGCCATTCTGAGCGAAGTCGAACGAGGGTGATCGGTTTCGTCAATCTCTTTAAATCTGCCGGGCCCAGCTCGGCGCGCGCCGTTGCGCGCGTGCGCCGGATTTACGCGCTTCACGCTCGCGATCGCGACATCGCTGCGGGTCACTTGGGCACCTTGGATCCCCAAGCGGCGGGCGTGTTGCCGATCGCCATCGGTAAGGCGACGCGATTGATCCCGCTTCTCAGCGATCAGCGCAAAAGCTACGCGTGCACGCTCGTGCTGGGCCGTTCGACGACCACGCAAGACGCTCACGGCGAAACGCTTGAGGAGGGTGCGATAGCTGCGGACTGGCCCAAGCGGTTGGAGGTGTCGCTGGGGTCTTTCGTCGGCCGAATCGCGCAGATGCCGCCGATGTACTCGGCCGCACATCATCAGGGAAAGCGCCTCTACGAGCTCGCGCGCCAAGGCAAGAACGTCGAGCGGCGGCCTCGCAACGTCACCCTGTATGGTGTTACGTTGCTGGGCATCGAGTTGCCGAACATCGCACGTCTGCGCGTTGCATGCAGCGAGGGTACCTACATTCGAACGCTCTGCGACGATTTGGGCGCCTCGATCGGCATTCCGGCGCACATGGGGGCGCTCGTGCGCGAGGGATCCGGGCCATTCGTGCTCTATGAAGCGCGCGCTCTCGATGAGGTCGCGCGAAACCCGCACGCCGCGCTGATCGCGCCCGAACAGATCATTCCGTTTCCTACGATCGTTCTCGACTTGCGCGGCTCGGCCGATTTTCGAGCGGGGCGCGTCGTTCCGCTGCCCGAGGGCGCGACGAGTCGTCACGTCTTCGTGCGGGACGAATCGCGGACGCTCGTCGGCGTCGGCGAAGCGCTCGGGGCGTTGCTCGCGCCGCGAAAAGTCTTCGTCTAGCGGATGCGTTCGTGAAGATTCATCACGAGCTGACTCGCGACAGCGAACGACCCTGCGTCGTGGCAATCGGCTTCTTCGATGGCTTTCATCGCGGCCATCGCGAGCTTGCGCGTCAGGCTTTTCGCTTGCGAAAGCCCGGATGGCGTTCGGGTCTATTGACCTTCGCGAATCACCCGGCGACGCATCTGCGTCCCGGAACCGAACCGCCGTTGCTCTGCACACCGGAAGAACGCCTGGAGCTTTTCGCGCGCGCCGGATTCGAAGAGTGCTTCTTCGTGGGATTCGACGATAGCATTGCGACGCTTTCGCCGGCGGCGTTCTTGGAAATCTTGGTGAGTCGTCTTTGTGCGCGGGCCGTCGTGGTCGGAACCACTTTTCGCTTTGGCCATAAGCGCTGCGGCGACGTCGCCTTCATGCGCGACTTCTTACGCGAACGCGGCGTGGCGCTCGTCGCCGTTGATGCCATTTCGGAGGGCGGCGAACGCATTTCCAGCACCCGCATTCGCAGCCTTATTCTCGACGGCGCCGTTGATGAGGCCGACGCGCTCTTGGGCGGCACGGGGTACGAGATTCGCGGCCCAATCGAGATCGGAGCAGGACGAGGCCACCGACTGGGCTTTCCAACGGCCAACGTTCGAGTTCCGCCGAAGCTGCTCCCCAAGGACGGCGTCTATGCGGCGGTCGCGCGGTACGATGGTCGCGACTTTCCGGCGCTGGTTTCGATCGGTACCAATCCGCAGTTCGGCGGGGCGGCGCGCACGGTCGAGGCATGGCTGCGCGATTTCCAGCAGACCATCTACGGACGCGAGTTGGCTCTGCGCGAGTTCCGGTACGTGCGCGAGCAGCGGCTTTTTGGCGATGTCGGCGAACTCATCGAGCAGATGCATCGCGATCTCTCGGTAATAGGCTTTCCGGCCTATGGGTAGGTCGATTGGCTTTCTCGCCGCCAGCGCTGCGGTGTGCTTCGCCGCGTGCGGTCACCCAAGCGGCGGAGCCGGCGACCAGGCACAGACGGCACAGGTCGGGCGTCGCGCGCCGAACTGGTCGCAGCCCACCTTGGACGGGCGGCGTATCGCCATGGAGTCTCTGCGCGGCAAGCCGGTTTATCTGAACTTCTTTGCGACCTGGTGCCATGGATGTAATGAGGAAGCCGAGGCGCTCGACCTCGTTTCGCGTCAGTATCGGGACCGCGGTTTGCAAGTCGTCGGTGTTGACGTGCTCGAGAGTCCCCGTAAGGCGGCCGAGTTCCGAAGCCAGCATCACCTCTCGTTTCCGCTGGTTCTCGATCAGGGAACCTTGCGCGAGCAGTATCAGATCAACGCACTTCCCGTCCAGGTTTTCATCGATCGCAGCGGGACCGTGCGGCGTATCGTCTTAGGTCAGATTTCTTTGACCGAGATGCGCGCCAACGTCGAACGCCTTCTGCAGTAGCGCATGCGTTTGAACGGTTCGGCCCAGCAGCCGCTTCGTTCGATCGTTTGGCTCGCCGCAGCGATGTTCGTCGCCGGATGCGCCGGCGGCGGCAGTCAGGGTAACGTGTTGATGCCGTCGGGCAATGCCGGCAACGGTTTTGCCGGAGTCGGTTCGACCGTCGTGCGCATCTACGTTCCCGCGGGCTCTCAAATCAGTTCGTTGACAAAAGGGCTGCCGCTATCGACGCCTGCGCCGGCCGGCGTGGCGCCCGGAACTTCGTTGCTGGCGCAATCGCCGCCGGCGCCGCCGGTGACGACTCCGCCGCCGGTCTCAGGATCCCAGTCGCTGGCGATCAATGTGACCGGACCAACGACGATCAGCCAGACGGTCTCGCTCGGCCCAAACTCCAATGGTTGTACGCCTGCGAGCGGCGGAGCCAACTGTCAACTTGCGCTCTCGCTTCCGGCGGGAACGTATACCGGTACGATTGGAAGCGCGGCGATCGCCTTTACGGTGACGGCTGGATCGAACAACGTTTTAAATTTGACGTTGGGCGGGGTGCCGTCGCAACTCGCGGTCGTGCCGGCCTCGTCGTTGAGCGGCGCCAATCCGCAGGGTGGCATCGATCTGTACGGCGCGGGAAAGCATCTACTGCTCGTGGAGATGCTCGATGCGAATCAAAACGTCATGGTTGGCGGCGCCGGGACCGCGCTCGGACTTAGCCAAGCAGGTGGATCGCTTCCGGTTGCCGTTGCTGCGGCGTCGGCGACGGCGCCAAATCTATTTTACGTGAGCGCATCGACGGCGAACGGAGGTACGGCGCTCTTGCGCGCGAGTGCGAATTATTTTGGCGCTACCAACCCGTGCGCGCAACCGTCGGCCGTCTGCACCGCGACCGTGCGGGTCGACGTCAAGCAGTTGCTCGCCGTGGCAAACTCGGGCGCCAACAGCGTGACCCTCTACGTGAACGGACAAAGCGCGCCGCTGACGACGATTCAAAACGGGGTGAGCAGCCCGCAAGCTCTCGTCTTCGACGCAATGGGCGATCTGTTCGTCGCCAACCAAACCGGTAGCGTGATCGAGTATGCGCCACCGTTCACGCAACTGCCCGTTGCGATCTCAAACGGCATCAATCGGCCGCAATCGCTGGCGGTGGACCCACACGGCAATCTCTTTGTTGCCAATGGGAACGGTAGCAACACGGTCACCGTCTATTCGCCGCCCTACGGCGGACCGCCGGCATTGACGATATCTGCCGACGTCGACGACCCGGTGAACCTCGCTCTCGATTCGAACGCCGATTTGTTCGTCGTGAACGCCGCGGCGAATAGCGTCACCGAGTATGCCTCGCCCTATGGCGGCGCTCCAACGGTTCTCTCCAAGGGTTTGAATACGCCGAGCTCGGCGGCGCTCGACGCACGCGGAAATCTCTTCGTGGCAAATCTGAACTCAACGCCGAATTCAATCGTTGAGTTCACGCCGCCGTTTTCCAATGCCAGCGCGCCCGTGACGACGATCACCAACGGCATCAACGAGCAAGGCTCGATCGCCGCAATGTCGACGAATCTCTTCGTTCCGAATCAAGGCGCGAACACGGTGACCGAGTATCCGGCGCCGTATACCAGCTCACCGACCACGATCGTCGGCGGCCAGAGTCAGCCCGTCGCGTTGGCGGTCGACGCTGTGGGAAATCTCTACGTTGCCAACTACGGTAACAACACGGTGACGGAGTACGCGTCGCCGTACGCTCCTGGCGCCTGGACGACGATCGTCAGCGGTGTCAGCGCGCCGCTCGCGTTGGCGCTCTCGCCGGCAACCGCGGGCGGTCCGACCCTTTTACCCTAAGCGGCGCGAACTCGCAGCGCGTCGCCTTCGAGCGTTACCTCGGCCGCGCGCCCCTCGCGAAGCTCGCCGCGCAAGAGTGCCGTCGAAAGCGGTGTCGATACGTAATGCGAAACGGTTCGCTGCACGTAGCGCGCACCGCTTCCCGCAGCCATCGAAACGCGAGCCAAATAGAGCTTCGCGTCGTCGGACAAATTCAGCGCCACGTTTCGTGCGCCAAGCCGCTCGGCTAAAGCGTCGACGTGAATGGTGACGATCGCTTCGATTTGTTCCAGTCCCAGCTCGCGGAAGGCAACGATTTCATCGATGCGATCGATCAATTCGGCTCGAAGCGCCAGCGAAAGTTCGTCCTCGGGCAAATTGGTCGTCATGACGATGAGTGCGTGCCGGAAATCGATCGTGCGGCCCTTCGAATCGGTGACGCGTCCGTCGTCGAGAATCTGCAGCAGAATCGAAGCGACGTCGGTATGCGCCTTTTCGACTTCGTCGAAGAGTACGACGCAGTACGGGCGGCGTCGTACCGGCTCGGTGAGCTGGCCGGGCTCGTCGTGACCGGCGTATCCCGGCGGCGCGCCGAGAAGCCGCGAAATCGTATGGGGCTCGGTGAACTCGGAGAGATCGATGCGCACAAGCGCCGCTTCGCTGCCGAACAGAACCTCGGCGAGCGCCTTCGCCAGCTCAGTCTTTCCAATACCGCTCGGGCCGCGAAAAAGAAAGGTTCCCAGCGGTTTGCGCGGATCGTGCAAGCCGGTGCGCGCGCGGCGAATCGCCTCGGAGACCGAAGCGATGGCTCGCTGCTGACCAATCACGCGCTTGGAGAGCGATTGCTCGAGGTCGAGGAGTCTTTCCGCCTGAGAGTCGGTTAAGGAAGATTGCGGAATGCCCGTCCATCGCGTGACCACGGCGGCGATGTCGGCACTTCGAACCGGCGGGTTTTCGACGCTGCCTTTATTCGCGAGCGCTACGGAGGCGGCGGCTTCGTCGACGAGATCGATCGCCTTGTCAGGCATGAACCGGTCGGCGATGTAACGAGCCGCGAGCTGTGCGGCGCTTTCGATCGCCGCCTCTTCGATATGGACGTGATGATGACGCGCGTAGCGCTCGCGCAAACCGAGCAGAATCTGCGTCGTCTCCTCGATGCTCGGCTCTTCGACCATAACCGGTTGGAAACGGCGTTCGAGCGCGGCATCCGACTCGACGTATTTCCGGTATTCGTCGAACGTCGTCGCGCCGATGCATTGAAGGTCGCCGCGCGCGAGCTCGGGTTTGATCATGGCGCTCAAATCGAGTGGCGCACCTTCCGCGGAACCGGCGCCGACGAGCGTATGGAGCTCGTCGATAAAGAGTACGACGTCGCGCGCACTGCGTTTAACTTCATCGAGGATGCGTTTGACGCGCCCTTCGAACTCGCCGCGATATTTCGTTCCGGCAACGAGGGGTCCGAGGGAAAGCGCGAGCACGCGCTTACCGCGCAGTGCCGGCGGCGCGTCTCCGGAAGCGATGCGTTGCGCGAGGCCTTCGACGATTGCAGTCTTGCCGACGCCGGGCTCGCCGACCAGACATGGATTATTCTTGCTGCGGCGTGCGAGAATCGAGACGATTCGATCGATTTCGCGATCTCGCCCTATGACCGGATCGAGTTTGCCTTCACGCGCGAGTTGGGTGAGATCGCGCGAATACGCCGCGAGCGTCGGCGTTCCCCCGCGAAAGCGTTTGCCCAGCTCGTCGAGCGGCGCTGCGCGACCTTCGCCCTGCATTTTCTCCGCAAGCAGCGCACTGCCCGCGATGATACCGGCGGCGGCCAAGGCCGCTCCGACAAAGGGCAAGGCAGTCGTCGCGGTGCGCCTCTTCGCGCAGGCCTTACAGAGCTGACGTCCGGCAAACGACGACGTTGCCGCAAGCGCTCCGCAGGCTTCACAGAAAGGCTTCATCGCTCGTTTCTACCCGCAACGAGGCCACCAAGTTTCGCGGCAGCTTAGTATGGCTCGGCGAAGAAAATGATGCTGACCGATACGCTGACGTTGACATTCGATTGGTCGAATTGCGTCGGCCCGGCAACCTTTGCCATCATCAACGGCTGCGGCCCACCATACTCGCCGCTCGTGAGCTCGATGCTCTTCATGGAGACGATTCGCAACGCCGCGGCCCGAGCAAGCGCTTCTGCGCTGCTCCTGGCGGCGGTCACGGCTTTGGCGATCGCTTGTTCGCGCGCGGCACTTGGATCGGCGAGGCCGAAGCTTACGCCGTTGACGGCGGTCGCGCCGGCCGCAATGCACGCGTCGCTCACGCGCCCGGCCGACGCGATTGCGCGAACCTTTATCGAAAAGCTGCGCGAAACGGTGTAGCCGTAGCGCTCTTCCGACGTTGCCGGAACGACCTTGGGCGGCGGATTGTAATTGACGTTGTAGTACGAAAGAGAAATATCCGCGCGCGCGATTCCGATTTTCACCAGCGCCGCCACGACGCGGTCGTAGCGCGCGTTATTGTCGGCGATTGCATCTTGCGCTTGCGCCGCGTTAGTTTCGACGCTCGCGTTCACCGTCGCCATATCGGGGGCCAGCGCGATGCTGCCGCTTCCAGAAGCGGTGATTTCAGTCGCGGATGGTGGGGCGGCGGCCGCGGCCGAACCGAGCGCCGAGAACGCGACGAGCAGGCAAATGAGAGTTCGCTTCATAATACGATTAAGGTCCAACGCTGGGAGGTTTGCTCCCTTCGCGCCCGCGGTAAGGAGGAGTTGATGGGAATTCTTGCCTGGATCATTTTTGGCCTGATCGTCGGCCTCGTCGCTCGCTGGCTCGTCCCCGGCGAAGCGCCCGGCGGCATCCTTGTCGACATCGTCGTCGGAGTTATCGGCGCGGTGGTCGGCGGGTGGCTGTATGGCTTGTTCGGCCACGTCGGTGTGACGGGATTCAATCTGCCGAGCATGGTCTGCGCGCTCATTGGCGCAATAGTTCTGCTCTGGTTGTTGCGCGCGATTCGAGGCCGTCCAGCGGTCTGAAGGGCGGCGCTCTCCGGCGCGGAAGCTGAAACGCCATGGCCTACGTCATCACCGAGCCGTGCATCGGCACTAAAGATAAATCGTGCGTCGACGTCTGTCCGGTCGATTGCATTCACGGCAAGGATGACGACGAGATGCTCTACATCGACCCGGAAGTCTGTATCGACTGTGGCGCTTGCGTTTCGGCGTGTCCGGTAGAGGCAATTTTTGCCGATTCGGACGTCCCCGAGAAGTGGCAAAATTACACGGGCATCAACGCCGAATATTTCAAGAAATGATCGCCGAGCTCTCGAGCCACGCTTTCGACTCGTTCTTCGCCTGGGCACCGTGGCTCGTGGGCGCGGCGATTTACGCGGCGTTCTATGTCGCTAAGCGCCACGAATCTCGTTCTCGGCCGACGGCAAGCGCGCAAACGACGTACGCTTGCGCAGTCTGTGGACGGCGCGGGCCGCTCGAACAGATGGTCCCGCAGCATCATCCCGGCGCGACCGGCTATCAATGCGCGCACTGCGCGTCGGCATCCCCCGCGACAGCACACTAAGCGACGTTACTACGGTGGCGCGACCTTACTGTTGTTGGCCGTAGCCTTTCATGACGTCGTGGATGCTCGATGCCATGGAGAGCGCCTGGTCCCAGTTGCGCTGCCACATGTTGCGGCCGAAGATCAGCCCGACGCAGCCGGCAGCCATCGCGACGTGGGCCTTGTGAATCGTCGCGTCGTCGCCCATCTTGCTGCCGCCTGAGACGAGCACGAGGCTGCGCCCCGCCGACTTGACGACTCTGCGCAGTCCTTCCACATCGGTAAATTCGAGCGTGTTGTATGGCTTTGGCAGTTTCGCGGCATCGTCCGATTTCCAAACCGGCTCGTTGAGCTTGATAACGTCGGCTCCCAACTCGCACGCGACACGCGCCGCATAATCGACAGCGTAGAGCGACTCGATTCCGCCTTTTGACCGCACGGCCGAGCCGCGCGGGTAGGCCCAGACGACGAGCGGCATGCCGTAACGGTCGCACTCGCGCCGCACGTCGTTGCATTGCGCGAGGTCGAGCTCTTGCGCTGGGCTGCCGACGTACAGCGTATAGCCGACGGCGTCGGCACCGAGCCGAACGGCGTCTTCGACCGAAGAAGTTAGGGGGCTGAAGGCCTCGTCGTCGGGCGGGATGTTCGTCTTTCCGTTGACCTTCAGCAAGAGCGGCACGCGGCCCGCGTACTGCTGCTGATATTTCTCCGCTAGCCCAATGTGGAGCGCGATTCCCGAAAAGTTTCCCTCGACGGCGAGCCGATAGATCCAATCCGTATCAATCGCATCGGGGTTGTCGAAGAAGTCGACCGGCCCGTGTTCGAGCCCTTGGTCGATTGGCAGCATCATCAAGGTGCCGTTCGCAGGGCCGTGCTCGTACATCAATCGGTGCAGGCGCGTACGCTTACCCGTCGAGAGGTTCATCTCGTTGAATGTGGGGCGCGCGATCGTCGGAGCGGCAGTTGCTGTCATGATGGCGCCGCCTTCGCCGAACTCCGAAGGTTATCCTGAGCCCACGCCCAAAGGGCCGCTCGTGATTGCGCGCATCGGGTTCATCGGACTGGGTACGATGGGCGAGCCAATGGCTGCGGCATTGCGGCGGGCCGGATTCGACGTCATCGCCAGCGCGCACCGCCGGCGCGACGCACTCGACCGTTTGCGATCGCATGGCGTCCGCGAAGCGGCGAACCCTGCTGCGGTCGCCGAAGATGCCGACGCGGTAATTCTCTCGGTCCCCGACGCGCCCGACGTCGAAGATGCGATCTTCGGATTGCACGGCGTCGCGGCGGGAGCCAAGCCGGGGCTTCTGGTGATCGATACGTCGACGATTTCTCCCGTAGCCTCACGGCACGTCGCCGGCCGCTTGGCCGAGCGTGGCATCGATTTCGCCGACGCTCCGGTGAGCGGTGGGCCGGTCCGCGCGGCGGCCGGCACACTGACGATCATGGTCGGGGCTTCGTCGAGTGTCTTCTCCCGCTCGCAGCCCCTACTGCGCGCGCTGGGCACGGCGCATCACCTTGGTCCGGTGGGGATGGGTGAAACCGTTAAACTAGTCAATCAGATCATCATCGCCAATGTGATGATCGCCAATGCCGAGGCGCTTGTCTTCGCGAAGCGAGCCGGTGCCAATCTCGCCGCGGTGCAAGGCGTGCTCGCGTCGGCGACCGCTTCAAATTATATCCTCGAACAATGGTTGCCCAAGACCTGGCTCGCCGGTACCTTTGAGGGAGGATTCGCCCTCGATCTTCTGCGTAAAGACCTCGCCGCCGCGCTCGACGCGGCGCGCGCAATCGATTACCCGATGCCGGCGACGGGGCTGGCCTACCAACTCTATACCACTCGCTCCGCAAAAGGGGACGGCGCGTTGGATTACAGCGCGATAGTGAGAGTTTATGAATCTAACGCAAGAGGCAAAACCCCCGCGTACGCCGCTGGGCAAGACGCCGGAGTTCAATAAAAAGATTCTGGTCGTGGACGACGAGTCCGCGATCCTGCAGACGTTGCGCTTCAACTTGGAGCGCAGCGGATATGCGGTCGTAACGGCCGGCGACGGCCGCAGTGCGATCGCGATGGCCCAGCGCGAGCAACCCGATTTGATCGTGCTGGACATTATGCTGCCAATTCTCGACGGGGTCGAAGCCTGCAAGGAGATCCGCAAGTTCAGCCCGGTTCCGATCATTATGCTCACGGCGAAGGATCAAGAGATTGACAAAGTCTTGGCGCTTGAACTCGGCGCCGACGACTACGTCACCAAGCCGTTCGCGCTGCACGAGTTCCTGGCCCGAGTGAAAGCGCGGCTGCGCCGGCAAACCTCAATCCATTCCGGACACGAGGAAGCCATCGCGCTTGGCGCGATCGTGCTCGATCCGTCGAGGCAACAGCTCACCGTGCGCGGCCGGGACGTTTCGCTTGCGCCCAAAGAGTTCGGCTTGCTGCGCGTGCTCATGGAGAACCCCGGGCGCGTCGTGACCCGCCAGACGCTGCTCGACAAAGTCTGGGGCTATGATTTTGAGGGCGAGCAGCAGACCGTCAGCGTCCATATTCGCTGGCTGCGTGAGAAGATCGAAGAAGACTCGCGCACGCCACGGCATATTTTGACGGTGCGCAGCCGCGGATACATGTTCAAGGCTTGACGTCGCTCGAGTGGTCGCTGCTGGCGTTGCTCGTAGGCGCGGCGCTCGGTTTCGCGCTGTCGCGTCTTTCCAAAGGAACCGAGGCGATCGCCCCCGTTGCAGAGCCACCGCCGGCACGGGAAGCACCCGCGCCCCACGCCGGCGTCGATAGCGGCCTGGCGCGAATCGTTCGCGCCCTTCCGCTCGGCGTCGTGCTCGTCGACCGCTCGTGTCGAGTCGAGTTTGCGAACGTTGCTGCCGGCACGATTTTCGGCTTCGATCCGGGGCGCGCGACGAACGTGCACGTCATCCAAGCGATACCCAATGTGGAGTTGGAGCGACGAATCGGCGACGCCTTGCGCGGCGAAGCCTCGGTTGCGCCGGTCATGCTCACGAGTGCGTCGGGTCAGCGGACCTATCGCGTCTCGGTTTACCCGCTCACCGAAGAGAACGAGGATGCTGGGCGCGTCGTCGTATTTGCCGACGATCAGACCGCATTGCTTGCGCTCGATCGAGCCCGCAAGGAGTTCCTTTCAAACGTTTCCCACGAGTTGCGCACGCCGCTTTCGTCGATCAAACTGATGCTCGAGACCGTCCTCGAAGCCCCCGAAGAAGAAGCGCGCGATCTTTTTGTGCCGCAGGCGCTTACCCAGGTCGACCGGCTCGCCGCGCTCGTTGGCCAGCTGCTCGAACAGGCCCGGGCCGAGTCGGGGCAACTCCAGCTCAACATACGCGACGTCGATCTTGAAGAGGTGGCGCGACCGATCGTCGCCTCGTTCGACCAGCAGGCATCGAACAAAGGCGTCAACCTCGAGTTCTCGGCGTTGCGACCGGTGCGCGTCGAAGCCGATCCCGATCGGCTGGCCCAAGTCTTCGTCAATCTGATTGACAACGCACTTCGCCATACCCCGGGAGGCGGTCGCATCCGTGTCGAGCTCGACGCGCGCGATAGCGACGCCGTACTACGCGTTCGCGATACCGGCGACGGAATTCCGTATCGCGATCTACCCCATATTTTCGAACGCTTTTACGTCGTCGACCGCTCCCGAACGCGCGGCAGCGGCGGCGCCGGTTTAGGCTTGGCCATCGTGAAGGGCATCGTCGATGCGCACGGGGGAGCGATTTCCGCAGAATCGATGTTGGGGCGCGGCACCGCATTCACGATTCGTCTACCGATCATGCGCATTAAACGAGAAACCGCGTAGAAAGACGGGCATCGGAACCGGCGCGACGAAGACGACGTGAGCGATGTTTGCAGACGCCGCAGAGCCGCCTGCCCTCTCGACGCAGACGAAGATCAACGTCGACCGCCTCGACGTGTATTATGGCGCGTTTCACGCAATCAGAAATGCGTCGCTCGACGTGCCGGCGCATCGCGTGATGGCGCTCATCGGTCCCTCGGGTTGCGGGAAGTCCACGTTCATCCGCGCTCTCAATCGGATGCACGACCTGACGCCTGGCGCTCGCGTCGAGGGCAAGGTGATGCTCGACGATCAAGACATCTATGCCCCCGATATCGATCCGGTGACGATCCGCTATCGTATTGGAATGGTCTTCCAACGACCGAATCCGTTTCCCAAATCAATCTTCGATAACGTTGTCTACGGGCCGCGCCTCCACGGCGAGCGCGAGTCGAAGGCGCTGATGGAAACTTGCGAACGCAGTCTGCGTCAGGCCGCGCTCTGGGAGGAAGTCAAAGATCGCTTGGATCGGTCGGCCCTCGCGCTCTCGGGCGGCCAACAGCAGCGGCTTTGCATCGCCCGGTGCCTGGCGATCGATCCTGAAGTAATCCTCATGGACGAGCCCGCCTCGGCGCTGGATCCGATTGCAACGGGGAAGATCGAAGATCTGATCGAGGATCTCAAACGCCTCTATACCGTGGTGATCGTCACGCATTCGATGCAACAGGCGGCCCGGATTAGCGACAACACGGCCTTCTTTCTGCTCGGCGAACTCGTGGAGGCCGGCACCACCGCAACGATCTTTACCAAACCCCGAGATAAGCGTACCGAAGACTACATTACCGGCCGTTTCGGGTAGCGATTGCCGCGTGGAGTAAGCAACGGGCTTAAACGATCGTTAAGTCGCCCTTAATCACCGGGCGATAGACTGATTGGCAGAGCCCTTTTCAGTCGCCGAAGGAGAACGCAATCGCGTTCGCCCGAGACCACGTGGGAAGCGAGGCTCCCGGAGCAGGGAGCCGAGCTTGCCTAATTGTCAACTTGTGTCAATAACTAGGGTTTCTTTTCCTACCGAGCGAACAGCTTCTGAGCCCCTTTAGAAGAGAGGAGTGTCCTACTAGTATGCTAAGGCTAGCAAGCGCCGCGCTGATCATAGCGGCGATGGCTCTTGGCGGCACGTCGGTCGCGCTGGCGGAAACGCAGGCAACACCAGTCGCGCAGACGAGCTCGCCCCCGGCCGCCGACTTCGGCGCGCCTCCCTCAGGTCAGATTCCCATCCTTTACAACGACCGGCACGTCTACGCCAATCCGGACGTGCTCAAGCAAGGTCGAGTGCTCGCCGCGCTGGCCCGCGGCGGAACGATCTACGTCCCGCTGCGCTCGATGTTCGAGCAAATGGGCGCCACGGTGTCATACGATCCCGGCAGCAAGACCGCTACCGTCTCGAAAGCCGGGGCGGAAGTGGTCGTAACCGTCGGCAAGCCCGAAGTCGTGATCAACGGCGAGTCGCGGCCGCTCGACGTCCCACCGATCATCTATCACGGCGACGTTCTCGTTCCGATTCGCGTGATCTCCGAAGGTATGGGCGGCTACGTGCAGTGGGTGCCGGACCGCCATATTGTGGTGGTGCGCTACCTTGCGGCGACGCCGCCGCCGACCGAAGCTCCGCCGCCGCCACCGCCGCCGGTTCCCGAAGCGACGGTCGCGCCGCCTCCGCCCCCAACTCCCAATCCGCTCACGCTTGGCGGCTATTTCCGTTCGTACTATTTCACGCGCCAGAACGCAACGAACAATCCAGGTACCCAGTTCGACTTCGCACCCGGTGCGAAATACAACTCAAACGGCGTCAATCAGGCGACGTGGGCAAACGCGATCGCCTTGCATGGAGACTATGCGTGGCCCGATACCGGGTGGCACGTCGGCGGCACGTATCTCTACTCCACGTCGTTTGGTTCGTGCGCAGTTCCGGCAAACAACGCCAAGGGCGCCGAATGCGTTTCGCAGGTTCCTCCCAACACCAATCAGGACGAGACGCTGCCCCCGTTTGCCTTGAGCACGTTCTACGAAGGTTATTTCGGATACAACGCTCACGGTTTTAACGGCGAAGCCGGTAACGTGCTCTTTGTTTCTCCGTGGGCGAACCCCGCGGATTCGCGTTTGAAGCCGGCGGCGTTTCAAGGCGCTTATCTGAGCTATACGACACCGTCGAACTGGACCATCGAAGGCGCCGACATGTTCACGTTCGAGAACCGCACGAGCTCGTCGTTCACGCAGCAAACGTTGCTGACGAGTTTTCCGGCGGGCAACAACGGCATGGCGCCCAACATCTACAATCCCGGCGGCGTGGGCATCAATACCAACGGCTTCGCGATGGGCAAGCTTGGCTATGGGAAACCGACGGGTCCGGGATTTTCGGCCGACGGATACTTTTACGGCGTCAGCGACCTCGTCAATATGTGGTGGGGCGACGGCAAGTATACGTTTAACGGCCCGGCGGCACCCTATATCGCGCTGCAGGGTGGCACCGAGAGCAATGCCGGCGTCTCTTATATCGGGAAGGTCGATAGCCAGGTTTTCGGCGCTCAGATCGGCGCCAACGTCACCAAGAACATTCTCTTGACGGTCGGCTACGATCAAATTCCATGGAAAACCGATTCGATCTTTCTTCCGAAAGACGTAACCTGCAGCAACTCCAACTATCAAGTGACGGCGAAGGGTGCGACCCTCGCGTACTTCCTTCCGCTCAACACGGCCCAGTGCTTCACGAATCCGAACGGGACGACCAACATTTACTACGGCGGCTGGGCGAGTCCGTACACCGATAACTACGATAGCGACCCGCTCTTTACGACGAGTGTGACTCAAGGCCAGGTTGACCGGCGCGCGCCGGGCTCGTCGTATAAAGTTGGACTCCAATACACGTCGACCAACCAGAAGTTCATTTTCATCGCCGCCGACGCGTGGTATAACTACGGCAATGCGCTGGCTCCCGAGATGACGAACATTTGGTCGCTCGACGGGCGCTATCGTTTCGGTCACGTTGGAAAAGGACCGTACCACGGTCTGGTGCTGCGCGACCGGTACATTCAGCGCTCGCTTACGAACACGTTCTGTGGTGCAGCCGGAACGACCAGCTGTCCCGCGGGCTCGACACTCGGCGCATCGGAGTTCGGCGGCCTGCCGCTCTTCAAGTACAATCGCGCTCAACTCGAGTACGATTTCTAAGCACCGGTAAGCGCGGGGTTTTGGCTCCGCGCGAGTGAAATGGGGGCCCTCATGTCTTCGACAATGAGGGCCCTCGTTAAATCGAGCCCCCAGCCAGGCTTCGTCTTGGCTGAGGTACCGGTCCCCGCGATCGGTCCGAGCGACGTCTTGATCGCGGTGGAGAAAGCCGGCCTGTGCGGCACCGATCACCATATTTACTCTTGGGATGCCTGGGCGCAAGGCCGGGTCAAGCCGCCGCTCGTCGTCGGGCATGAGTTCATGGGAACGGTCGTGGCCATCGGCAATGCCGTACGTTCGATACGCGTCGGCGAACGGGTCGCGGCCGAAGGGCACATCGCCGACCTTACGTGTCTGCTCTGCCGAACGGGTCAGGCACACATTTGCGAGCACGTCGAGATCATCGGCGTCGATCGCGACGGCGCGTTCGCGCAGTACGTCGCGATTCCGGAGTACAACGTCTGGCGGCTCGATTCGGATATTCCCGATGTTTGCGCCGCGATCTTCGACCCGCTCGGCAATGCCGTTCATACCGTGATGGCCGCGAACGTGAGCGTGAAGAACGTGGTTATCACCGGTGTCGGATCGATCGGCTTGATGGCGATTCCGGTCGCGCGAGCCGCCGGCGCGCTTTCGATTACTGCCATCGACGTCAATCCGGCGAAACTCGAGCTCGCGCAGCGGCTCGGCGCAGACGCGACCTTTCTTTCGTCACAAGCGGGCCTCGTCGAGGAGATCAAGCGGCGCACGCGCGGTGACGGCGCCGACGTGCTGCTGGAGATGTCGGGAAGTGGTGCTGCTATCGACCTGGGGCTGCAGCTCTTGCGAAACGGGGCCACCGCCGCCCTGCTCGGAATTCCGGCCAATGCCGTCGCCCTCGATTTGGCCAATCGCGTCATTTTCAAAGGCCTGACGCTGCTCGGCATCAACGGCCGACGGATGTTCGAGACGTGGTATCAAACCGAGGCGCTCGTGAAGAGCGGCCGAGTCGACCCGCGCCCAATCGTTACCCACGTCCTTCCCTATACGGCGTTCGATCGAGCGTTCGAACTGATGGAGCACGGGGAAGCGGTGAAGATCGTTCTCGACTTTAAGGGAGACATTGCGAAGCATGAACCAGACGTTTGAAGCGAAGCTACGCAGCGACCTCGATAGGCTCAAACAAGCCGGAACCTACAAACATCTTCGTCACTTGACGACGCCGATGGCGCCTGAAGTGCACATGGAAGAGGCCGGCGACGTTATCGTGCTCTCGAGCAATAACTATCTCGGCCTTTCCGATAGGCCCGAACTGATCGACGCGGGAAAGCGCGGCCTCGATCGATATGGCGCGGGCACAGCGTCGGTGCGATTTATCTGCGGGACGTTCGACGTTCATCGCGTGCTGGAAGAAAAAATCGCGGCTTTTTTGGGAACGGAAGCCGCGCTGACGTACGTCTCGTGTTGGAATGCGAACACGGGACTCTTCCCCACAATTTGCGACGCGGGGTCGGCGATTATTTCCGACGAGCTCAACCACGCGTCGATCATCGACGGCGTGCGGCTCGCCTCCAAGTCGCGACGCGAGCGCTATAAGCATTCCGACATGCGCGAGCTCGAAGAGAAGCTCGTGAGCGTGCAAGGAGCGCTTCCGATCGTCATCGTTACCGACGGCGTCTTTTCGATGGAAGGCGATCTTGCGAAACTTCCCGAGATTGCCGCGCTGGCCAAACGCTACGGCGCGATCGTCGTCGTTGACGATTCGCACGGTACGGGGGTAATGGGGGAAACCGGACGCGGAACCGTCGAGCATTACGGCCTCACCGGACAGATCGATGTTATCACCGGTACGCTCGGAAAGGCGCTCGGTGGAGCGGCCGGCGGTTTCGTTGCGGGAAGCGCCGCGCTCATCGATACGCTCATCCAACGCTCGCGCCCACAACTCTTCTCAAACGCCCTCCCGGCAACCGTGGCCTGCAGCTCGCTGGCCGCAATCGAATACCTCGAAACGCATCCGAGCCTGGTGGGCGATCTACGCGAGAAGACCGCCTACTTTCGCGATGGGCTTCGACGCATCGGTTACAAGCCGCTTGAAAGCGAGAGCGCAATCGTTCCCATCATCGTGGGCGAAACGGCCTTTGCCATTGCCATGAGCGACAAGCTCTTGAAGGCCGGCGTCTTTGTCACCGGTTTCGGTTATCCGGTCGTTCCCGAAGGCGCGGCGCGCATTCGCGTACAGATCAGCGCCGCTCTCACGAAGGACGAGATGGATCGCGCGCTTGCGGCATTCGAGCGTGTCGGCAAGGAGACCGGAATACTCTGAGGTTTACCCGCAAGGGCGTGGTCCTCAAGCCGAGTGCGAATCTCGGTGCTTCTGGCATTTTGAATCCGGCCTGTGCGCGCTTGCGTGACAACACGCTGCAGCTCTATCCGCGCATGGTGGCGCCGGGAAACATTTCGCGAATCGGTTCGTTCGGCGCGCGCGAGTCGGTCGACGGTGCGCCGACCGTCGAGTTCGAAGGTTTCGCACTCGAACCCGAGGTGCCGTATGAGTTGCGCGATGGTTCTCAGGGCTACGGCTGCGAGGATCCCCGCGTGACGTTCGTTCCCGCCATCGATCGTTATGTCATGGCCTACGTCGCATTCGGACCGCGTGGCCCGGAAGTCGCAGTGGCCGCTTCCGAAGACGGCCTTCGCTGGAACCGTTTGGGTTTGGTGCAGTTTGAAGGCAGCGACCTACCATTTGCCGACAAAGACGCGGCCTTCTTCCCAGAGCCCGTGCTCTCAGGTGCGGGGGTCGAGTCCTTAGCACTCTATCACCGGCCGACGTTGCAACTTTCGGCGACCGATGCGAACGCCGCGATCGCGGAAATCGAGGCGCTCCCGCCGGAACGCCGCGAGGGCATCTCCATCGCGTACGTTCCGCTCGAGAACGTTCGCAAAGATTTGTCGGCGCTCTGTAACGTGAGCGAAACGCATCGCCTGACGATGCCGCCGGCCAACTGGGGCGCGATCAAGGTCGGAGCCGGCGCTCCCCCGATTCGCATCGCAGAAGGCTGGCTCTCGATTATCCATGGCGTCGACCGTTTAGCGCATCCGGACGGCGGCACGTTGCTACGTTACTGCGCGGGCGTCATCATTCACGATTTGCGTCATCTCGAGGACGTCGTTTTCCGTTCGCAGGAGCCCCTCTTCGTTCCGGAATCCGGCGCCGAGCTTCAAGGAGCGGTCGGCCACGTTGTCTTTCCAACCGGTATCGATCGCATCGGTGAGCGCGAGTTCGATATTTATTACGGCATGGCCGACTATGAGAGCGGTTGCGGTCGCCTGACGCTCGACGATTGAAACGCTAAGGCCGGCGATCCCAGATGCGAATGTAATCGATCGTCATCGACGCCGGCGACGGCGTATGCTTGTTCGGCGGACTCACCCAACCTCCGAGTGCCAGATTCATCAGAACGTACATCGGCGTGCTCGGAAATTTTCCGTGGCGCGCCTCGATTTGCTGGGCGGTTACGACGAAACGTGGCGTGCCGTCGAGATACCACGTGAGCGAAGTGGGTTGCCAGTCGATCGCGTACGTATGGAAGCCCATTGCGAGATTCGGTCCGTCAAAGCTGCCGCCGATGGAATCGTCCAGCTTTCGCGGAGTCGAGAAATGCACGGTCATGTAGTCGCGGTGCGGCTGTGCGCCCTGCTCTTCCATGACGTCGATTTCGGGCGGCCATGCGCCGCTCGCCGGCAGCAACCAGAAAGCAGGCCAGAACCCGTGACCTGCGGGCAACTTCGCGCGAATCTCGGCAAAGCCGTACTTGAAGGCAAAAGTTGGATGCGGCGCCCTGCGTTCGAAGGGTCCGCCGGTCGTGACCATTCCCGAAGTCCACGCAAAGTGCGGTTTGACGGAGTGATGAACCGCGATTAAGTGAAGTTGGCCGCCGCTCACGAGCAGCTGCGTTCGCCGGTACTGCTCGCGCTCTCGATACGGAATGCCGCTCTGACCGTTCGTGCAGTTGTCTGCGCTGCCGTACGGATAACACCAAAACCATTTCTTCGTATCGAGTTTCGTGCCCGTAAAGTCGTCTTCGAAGAGCAGCCGCGGCGGCCCGAAAACGGCGGCGGTGGTTGCTTGCGGGGGAAGGCTCGAACCATTGCTTCCACAAGCGACCAGTGCCAAGGTCAGGGCCATCGTCCCCCAACCGTTTCGCGATCTGCGGCATATGGATGGCATGAGAGAGTTATTCATCGCCGGTCTGGCCACGCTCTTCCTCGCGCCTTCGGCTGAGGCGCTCGGGGCGTCCCCCGCGGTGCAGATTCGGGGAGACGCCTATGCCCCACGAACGCTTACCATCGGCGTGGGTCAGAGCGTGACCTTCACCAATGACGACGACGATGCTCACACGGTGACCGCCGTCGACGGAACCTTCGACTCAAAAGGTCTCGACACCAATGACGTTTGGCACCATACGTTCACCAGAGCGGGAAGGTACGCGTATTTCTGCGAGCTGCATCCGTTCATGAAAGGCACGATCGTGGTCACCGAGGCGACGCGATGAAGCGCGTCTCGTTTCTGGAGCACGTCGCCTGGACTGGTGCCGGAATCGCTTACTCCGTGAGCGCCGGCGGCTTGCTGACCGGTCGCGCCGTGGCCGGCGATGCCACCGCGGCAACCGAATTCGTTCAAATCAGCGACAGTCATATCGGGTTTCATCAAGCGGCAAACCCCGACGTCGCCGGCACGTTGCGCATGGCGGTCGACGCAATCAACGCGATGCCGTCGCAACCTTCATTCGTCGTGCACACCGGCGATATCACCCACCTGTCGACGCCGCAGCAGTTCGACGACGCGCGCGCGATTCTCTCGCAGTTGCGAGCGCCTCTCATTGCGTTGCCCGGTGAACACGACGTCCTCGGCAACGACTTCGCGCTCTATCTCAGCAACTTTCGGATGACCGGGTCGGCGCCCGGCGGCTGGGCTTCGTGGGAATCCAAGGCCGTACACTACATCGCGCTCCTCAACGTTTTCAGCTTCGAAAAGATGGGCTTGCTGGGTGCCGAGCAACTCGACTGGCTGCGGCGCGATCTCGCCGCGTTGCCGGCTTCGAGGCCCGTCGTCGTCTTCACACACGTGCCCCTCTACGCGCTCTTCGCGCAATGGGGTTGGACGACCGAAGACGGCACCAAGGCCCTCGCGATGCTGCAGAGGTTTGAGCGCGTAACGATCTTGAACGGACACATCCACCAAGTCGTCACGCACGAGGAGGGCAACATTCGATTCGCGAGCGCCGCTGCAACGGCGTATCCGCAACCCAAGCCCGGCGCGGCGCCCAAGCCGGGGCCGGTCACCTTGCCGCGCGACCAACTGCTCCACGCCATCGGCTACAGAACGGTGGAGATTGACGATCGCGACGTACGTACCGAGGATCACCCGCTGGCCTAGCGTGCGGCACGACGACCTGGAGCGCGCGTTCGCCCGGCGTGAAGCTGGGGCCTATGAAACGGCGTACCGCTGGCATGGCGCGCGCATGCAGGCAACTGCCGTGCGAATTCTCCATGACGGCGACGCCGCGGCAGAGTGCGTGCACGATGTCTTTCTTCATCTGTGGCGCCGCCAAAACGCGTACTCCTGCGCGCGAGGAAGTTTGGAGGCGTTTCTCGTGGCCTGCGTGCGAAATCAAGCTTTGACGCGCTTGCGTGACCTTCGCCGTCGCCACAACGCGGTCTCGAAGTTGAACGTTGAAGCAACGTACGAGCTCGATCTCGATCCGGTTGAACGGCAGAAGGTGCAACGCGCGCTTTCGCAACTCACGCGCGCCCAATCCGACGTCGTACGGCTTGCCTACTACGGTGGAATGACGCTCACCGAGGTCGCATCGCAACTCGAGATACCAGTGGGTACCGTCAAAGGCCGGCTCAGCACGGCCCTTCAGTCGCTGCGCCGTTCCTTGGTAACGGGAGAGATGAATGGACGCTGAAAAACACATCGGCGAATCGGCCGAGCTTTACGCGATTGGAGCGCTCGAAGCCGGCGAGCGCGCTGCAGTCGAGTCGCACATCGCTCATTGCACGCAGTGTCTACGCCGCGTCGGCGAAGCCGAAGAGACCGTGCTTGCCCTCGAGCCGGCGGCCCGCGGGCAAGTTCCGACGCGCGGCAAATTGCTGCCTTTCGAACGGCGCGGGGCGTCGATGTGGTGGATCGTTGCTGCGGCGGCCGCGGCGTTCGTTCTCGGCATGATCGTCCCGCGCGCCTCGTCGCAACACGACGCGGCGACCTTGGCAATGATACAGAGCCACTTTTCCCACGCACAGTTTGTCGGGTCGGGTCCGCTCGCAAAAGTGGTGTACGCGCGGGATCGCTCGTGGTACTACGTGATCGTGCGCGGCAGCTATCGCTACGACGTGTACGGCGTCGTGGACGGTCATGCTGCATCGCTGGGAGCGTTGCGTCCCGAGGGCAAAGCGAGCGACCTCTTTACGACCGCGCGCGCAGCCTTCGATCGACTGGAACTGCGTAGTCGCGGCGCTCTCGTCGAGGCGGCCGCGATTCGTTAGCACTGGCGATTGGTTGCGGGGGGTGGATTTGAACCACCGACCTTCGGGTTATGAGCCCGACGAGCTACCGGACTGCTCCACCCCGCGATAGCAGCGAGAAGAGTACGACGCGCCGGGTTTCGCCCCTGCCTGCCCGAAGCGATGGGCATGACGTCGGGCTTGCTTGCGCCGCGCATTCCCAAGATTCATTTGCATTGTCATCTTGAAGGATGCTTGCGCGCCGCGACCTTTGTCGAGCTGGCGGAGAAACACGGCGTCCCCTTGCGATATCGGCCGGCCTCCGACTCGGCTTTGCATGACATAGACCGAGCCGAGCCCTACCGCTTCACGGGTCTGCAAGAGTTTCTCTACCTCTTTGCCGCGGTCAGTCGTTCGTTGCAGCAGCCCGAAGACTACGCGCGTTTGGCGCGAGAGTTCGTCGAAGACGCGCTGGCGCAAAATGTGATCTATGGCGAGTTGTTCGTCTCACCGTCGGTGTGGACGTTTTTCCATCCGCAGCTCGACGTTCGCGAAACGATCGAGGCGATCGCGGTCACCTTGCGCGCGGCGCGCCCCAAAGCGAGTTTCAAGCTGCTCGCGGATCTCACGCGAAACTTCGGCGCGCAGAGTGCCATGGCGACGGCGCGATCGATGGCCGAAATGACCGAGCTGGATGTGATCGGCATCGGTCTGGGCGGCGACGAATGCCGCTTCCCGGCGGCGCTCTTTGCCGATGCTTTCGATTACGCACGCGCGTGCGGACTGCATTGCGTGGCCCATGCGGGCGAGGCGGCAGGGGCGCAGAGCGTGCGGGATGCCGTCGAGCTTTTGCACGCGCAGCGCATCGGCCACGGAATTCATGCTCTCGACGATCCGCAGTGCGTCGAACTTCTCGCAGCGCGCGAAATCGCGCTCGAGATTTGCCCGACCTCCAATCGCCTCACGGGCTCGGAATTGGCCGCGCATCCAAATGCATTTCTCGATTTCGACCTACGTGGCTGCGTCGTCACGATCGATTGCGACGATCCCGCGATTTTTCGAAGCTCGATTCAGAACGAATACGCGCTCGTCGAACGCGTCGCCGGCGCAACCGCGCTCGAGCGGTACGTGCGCAATGCGATCCGCGCGAGTTTTGCCTCCCCGCAAGAAAAGGAAGCGATGGAGCAGCGGCTGACCGCTGCGGTTGCGGAACTTCCCGTCGCGCAGCGAAGTTAGAGCAGGTATGCCGGGCCACTCGCATTCGCACTTCGCTGAATCCTTCGAAATGTATATGAAGGCGGTCTATCGCCTCGAACGTGAAGGTCCCGGCGTAACGACCTCGGCGCTCGCAACCGAGTTGGGCGTCGCGCCCGCATCGGTCTCCGGAATGCTCAAGAAGCTCGTCAACGACGGATATGTCGAACACGAAGTTCGCGGCGACATCAAGCTGACGCGCAAGGGGCTCGAAGTTGCCGTCGGCGTCGTGCGCCGAAACCGCCTGGCCGAGCGGCTGCTCACCGACGTTCTCGGAATGCCGTGGGACGAAGTGTATTCCGAAGCCTGCATCCTCGAACACGCCATCACGCCGCGCGTCGAGGAACGCTTGATCGCCGCGCTCGGCAATCCGCAAACGTGTCCGCACGGCCATCCGATTCCGCCCGCCGATCTCACCGAGCCCGTGCGCGTCGGAACTCCGCTCGCGCAGGTCGAGCCCGGACGAACCGTCACCGTCGCCGGCGTCACCGAGCAGATGCCCGAAATTCTGCGCTATCTCGGCCAAGTCGGCGTACGTCCCGGCATGCGTTTGCACGTGCTCGAAAAAGCTCCGCTCGGCGGTCCCCTAACGATCGACGTCGCCGGCGAACGTCACGCAATATCGCTCGAGCTCGCGCGCACGGTGATGATCGCGTGATCACGCGCTTTCTCATCGTCCTCAACGTCATCGGCTTTCTGTGGGAAATCGCGGCCGGTGGATCGGGGATGCTGTCGGGTATGGGCGAGGGCAGCGGAATGGCGCGCGTCCTCGTCGCCGGCGCATTGATTCCCGCATACGTGTTGCAATACGGACAGTGGTGGCGCATTATTACTGGCGCATTTATGCACGGCAGTCTGTTGCACATCGGCGTCAACATGATGTCGTTGTGGTTTTTGGGGCGATTCATCGAGTACGCGCTGGGTCCGTGGCGCATGCTCGTGGTGTATATGGTCTCGCTCGTCGCCGCCGGTCTCGGCGTCGTCTACTTCAGCGCCAATCCGATGGTGCCGACCGTCGGTGCGAGCGGTGCGATCTTTGGCCTCTTTGGTGCGCTCTTCGCGATTGGATTCAAGCTTGGAAAACCGGGCATGGATCTGGTGCGCTCCAACATCGGCATTCTCGTCGTCAATTTGATCATCACGTTCACCGTGCCGGCGATTTCGTGGCAAGCGCACGTCGCCGGCTTACTCGCCGGCTTCGTGTTGACGTACGCCATTTATTTTCCGCCGCGGCGCTTGGCGCCGGTCGTCGTGGATGCTCGAACCGGCCGCGAGCTCGAAACCGAGTACGAAGCGCCGCTCGATCCGCATCAGCGCGCCTAGTGACTCGATCGCTCGAGGAGATTTTCGGCAGCGCCGGCGCGTTTTCGCGCGTCCTGCCGGGCTACGAGCCGCGCGCCGGACAGCTGCAGATGGCGCAGCTCGTCGAGCGTGGCATCATGGAAGAAATGCACAGCATCATCGAAGCCGGCACGGGTGTCGGTAAGTCGCTTGCGTATCTCGTGCCTGCCGCGCGCAGCGGAAAAAAGGTCGTGCTTTCGACGGGCACGATTGCGCTGCAAGAGCAGCTCGTCAACAAAGACATCCCGCTGGTGCAATCGGCCCTCGATCTTCCCCTGCGCGTCACCTTGCTTAAAGGGCGGACGCACTATCTTTGCCGGCTGAAGCTTGCGCGGATGCGGGAAAATCGGCTGCTCGCGCCGTCGCGCTCGATGCAGAAGATCTGGGAGTGGTCGGAGCGCACCACGAGCGGCGACCGCGCCGAGTTACCGTTCGTGCCGCCGCCGGCAGAGTGGGAAGAAGTCGATGCCGATGCCGATGAATGCATCGGCGAATCGTGCGAGCATTTCCGACGGTGCTTTTTCTTCAACAAGCGCGACGACGCAAAGTACGCCGATCTCGTCGTCGTCAATCACGCGCTCTTTTTTCTCGATTTGGCGATGGGCGGCGGCCTGCTGCCGCCGTACGACGTCGTGGTGCTCGACGAAGCCCATCAATGCGAACGCTGGGCGACCGACGCGCTTACCGGCGCCGTATCCGCTTCGAGCGTCGGCCGAATGCTGCGCAAGCTTCGCCGTCACTACGAGCTGCCGTCCGTCTTCGAAATCGAGTTGGAAACGGCGGTTCGGCGGCTCGAGTCGGCGCTCGCGCGCATCGGCGCCGACCGTTATCCGCTTGCCGCAAACGAGGAGGCGTGGCCGCCGCTGGAGGAGCTTCGCGCGGCGTTCTATCGCCTCGAAAACTGGCTGCTGGCCGATTCGGCGGCAGCGCTCAAAAAGCGCGTCGACGATCCCAGCGAGGCCGAACGGCGGCGCGATCTCGCGTTACGCGTCGTGATGGCCCACGTCAACGTCATCGATCGCGTTGAAACCGGCGTTCCCGAAACGATCTCGTGGGTCGAACGCAACGAATTGGACGGGCGTCGCGGCGTCTATTGCGCGCCGCACGACGTCGCCGAGTTCCTACGCATGTCGCTCTTTACGCGCGCGCAGAGCGTCATCCTCACCAGTGCGACGTTGGCAACGAATCGGTCGTTCGAGTTCGTCAAGCGAACCCTCGGCATCGACGACGCGCAGGAGCTCATCGCTCGATCGCCCTTCGATTTCGCGCGTCAGGCGCGGCTCTTCGTCGCGCCGCCCGAACTCAATCCAAAGTCGGCGCACTTTGCTCGCCGCGCCGCGCCGCTCGTCGAGGAGTGCCTCGATCGCTCGAAGGGTCGCGCCTTCGTGCTCTTCACGTCGTATGCGCGGCTGCGTGAAGTCTACGCGCTGGTCGGCGACCGGCTCGCCTTTCCGGTGAAGCTGCAAGGCGATTTACCGCGCGCGCATCTGCTCGAATGGTTCCGTCGCACGCCCGGCGCGGTGCTCTTTGCCACGGCGACGTTTTGGGAAGGCATCGACGTCGTCGGCGACTCGCTCTCGTGCGTTATCATCGATCGCCTGCCGTTTCCGTCGCCGAGCGATCCGCTCGTCATGGCGCGAGTGCGCGCGTTGGAGGCGCGCGGCCTCGACGGTTTCGAGCACTACATGATTCCTGCCGCGACCGTTCGGCTCAAGCAAGGATTTGGGCGGCTCATTCGCAGCACGACCGATCGCGGACTCGTTGCGCTGCTCGATGGCCGCGCGGCTTCAACGCGCTACGGCGCGACGATTCTCTCGGCGCTGCCGCCGGCTACACGGATCGAACGGCTTGACGATTTGGAGCCGTTCTTTGCCACGTAAGCTTCGCTTCGGCGACGATTCGTTCGCCGTCCATCAGGGCGAGCCGATCCATCCGATGGCTCTTGGGCAAATAGAGCGTCGCAACGTCGCCGTGCGGAACTGCTTCGCCCAGCATCGTCCTTCCGCCGTCGTGCATCCACGCTACCGCGAGTTTTTTCGGCGCGCTGGGCACGATGACGACATACCACGATCCGTCAACGCCATAAACGACGCGCGCCCGCGCCGCGTTGAAGTTGGCGACGCGATAGGGTTGCGATGCGAGCCGGGTTATCGCCGAGTTTTGGGCGATCATCGCATCGTGCATCGCGCGACTCTCCGCCGCGAAATAGGCCGTGGGAAGCAGTCCGAGCAGCAGCACCGCCGCCATCGCCGCCGGAATCATCCACGTGTGCGCAACGGCTCGAGGAGCGCGCGCGAACGGTCGAACTTCGAGCACGCGTTCGATTCGCGAGCCGAGCTCGGCTGGCGCTTCGTGCCGCGGTTCCATCGAAGCGATCGTCGCAACGTCGCGTTCGGCATCGGCAATCGCTTGCGTGCACTGCGAGCACCGTCGCAAATGCACGTCAACCGCTTCGCGCTCGCGATCCTCGAGCGAACCTAAAGCGTAGAGTTCTGCGACGTCGTCAACGTGGAACGGCATCACGCGCGTTCGCTTTCCGCCGGCGCAACCTCGAGCGCCAATGCAAGTTTACGCAAACCGAGCTTGATCCGGCTCTTGATCGTGCCCAGCGGTTCGCGCAGCTCCGCCGCAATTTCGCTCTGCGTCTTTCCGTCGTAATAGGCAAGGGCAATCGCGGTGCGTTGCTCTGCCGGAAGCGCCAGCAGCGCGCGCCGAACGCGATCGCGCTCGATCGGATCCTCGAGGTGCATCTCCTCAAATTGCGGCGCCATGCTGGTGAGCCGTTCCTCGACGCGCGTCTGGCGCGCCTGACGACGCCGCCGCGAGATCGCCTCGTTGCGAACGCAGACGACTAAAAAATTGCGCAAGTTCCCCCGTTGCGCCGTGTACGATCCGGGCGAACGCCAGAGCCGCGCGACCGCGTCGCCGACGCAATCTTTTGCGTCGTCCGCGTTGCCGAGCACGTTGTAGGCGGCCGAGTAGAGGAGCGAGGCATGGCGGCGATACGCCTCGCCGAACGCCCAGGCATGGTGTGCCGCAAACGCCGCAGCCAAAGCCTCATCTCCCTCCGGCGCCGGAATCATCGAGCTCAGGCTTCGACGCCGACCGCCTCGTCATCCGCTAGAAGAACGTCGCCCGTCGCCTCTTCGGATGAATCGCCGGCTATTCGTCGCGCGTAACTTCGGCCTGGGCGCGTTCCTGAAGTTCTTTGACAATCGTCGAATCGGCGAGCGTCGTCGTGTCGCCGAGCGTGCGGCCTTCGGCGATGTCCCGCAGCAGCCGGCGCATGATCTTTCCGCTGCGAGTCTTCGGAAGTTCTTGCGTGAACGTCACGTACTTCGGTCGCGTGAACTTGCCCAGCTTTGCGGCGACGTGATCGCGCAGCTCGTCGGCGAGTTCCGGCGTGCCGGTCTCGGCGCCCTTGAGCGAAACGAAGGCGTAGACGGCCTGCCCCGTTGTCTCGTCGAGCTTGCCGCAAACCGCGGACTCGGCGACCCGCGGATGATCCACCAGCGCGCTCTCAATTTCGGTCGTCGAGATGCGGTGCCCGCTGACGTTCATCACGTCGTCAATCCGGCCCATGAACCAATAGTTGCCTTCGGCGTCGCGGCGCGCGCCGTCGCCGGCGAAATAGCGATGCGCAAAGCGCGACCAATACGTGCTCACATATCGTTCGTCGTCGCCCCAAATGCCGCGCAGCATACCGGGCCACGGCCGCGTCAGCACCACGTAACCGCCGCCGCCGCGCGGCGCCGATTCGCCGTTATCGTTCACGATGTCGGCGCCGATTCCGGGCAACGGCTTGGTCGCGCTGCCGGGCAATGTCGTGGTCACGCCGGGCAGCGGTGAGATCATGATGCCGCCGGTCTCCGTCTGCCACCACGTGTCGACGATCGGCGTGCGATTACCGCCGATCCACTCGAGATACCAAATCCACGCTTCGGGATTGATCGGCTCCCCGACGCTTCCCAGCAAACGCAGCGAGGAGAGGTCGTGTCGCGCCGGATACTCCGGACCCCACTTCATAAACGTGCGAATCGCCGTCGGCGCGGTGTACAGAATCGTCACGCCGTAACGCTCGACGATCTTCCAAAAGCGATCCTTATCGGGAAAATCAGGCGTGCCTTCGTAGATCATGCTGGTCGCGCCGTTTGCCAGCGGTCCGTAAACGATGTACGAGTGGCCGGTCACCCAGCCGATGTCGGCGGTGCACCAATAGACGTCGCGCTCTTCCTTCAAATCGAAAACGAGTTTGTGCGTCATGGTCACGTGCGTCAAATAGCCGGCCGTCGTGTGCTTGATGCCTTTCGGCTTGGCCGTGGTGCCGCTGGTGTAGAGAAGAAAGAGAAGATCTTCGCCGTTCATCGCTTCGGGCTCGCACTCGCTCGCCTCACCGGCAACCAGCTCGTGCCACCAATGGTCGCGGCCTTCGCGCATAAAAACCTCGTCACCGACGCGGCGCGCCACGATGCAATGTCGTACCGACGGCGTCTGCTCCATCGCGATGTCGCAGTTGCGCTTGAGCGCAACCTTGTTGCCGCGCCGCCAGCCGTAATCGGCGGTGATCAAGGCAACGCACTGCGCGTCGTTTACGCGGTCCACGATCGATTCGGGCGAGAATCCGCCGAAGATGACCGAATGCGCGGCGCCGATCCGCGCGCACGCGAGCATTGCCACCGGCAGTTCCGGAATCATCGGCATGTAAATCGCCACGCGATCGCCGCGCCGAACTCCGATACGGCGCAATGCGTTGGCAAAGCGGTTGACGTCGGCCAACAGCTCGCGATAGGTGATCGTGCGCCGATCGCCCGGCTCGCCTTCATAGTAATAGGCGATCTTTTCGCCGCGGCCGGCGCGCACGTGGCGATCGAGGCAATTAACCGAAACGTTGAGCTGCCCGTCGGCGAACCAGCGCGCGTACGGCTCGTTCCACTCCAGCGCAACGCTAAAGGGCTTCATCCATTCGAGCTTGCGCGCCCACGTGGCCCAAAATTCGGCGTAATCCCGCTCCGCCTCGGCATAGATTTCGGCCGTCGCATTGGCCTGCGCCGCGAATTCGGCTGAGGGCGGGAAGCGCCGGCTCTCCTCGAGGAGCGCCTCAATCGCAGAGTCCGTCATCACGCAAGCGTTACCGAGGCGCACGAGCCATGCCTGCCGAAGATAAACGCGTCAGAAAATGTTCGCTGCAATCGTCTTCGCGGCACTGACGGCCTCGTCAACGGGGCTCGAAACTATCCGTTACGATGCGCCCGCGCCGAACTTTGCCTTCCCGACTCCGCGCGGCACCGAGTCCCTCTCCGATTTTCGCGGCAGGGTCGTCATCATCGATTTTTGGGCAACCTGGTGTCACGTCTGCACCGCCGAGCTCGACGAGTTCGTGCGCGCGCGCGAAACCTACGGCAATCGGGTCGCGGTCGTCACGATCTCCCAAGAACCTTCCGACGTCGCTGCCAACTATTTGCACGGTTCGAACATCACCCTGCCGCTCGTTGAAGACATCGCGGGCACCGTCTTTAGAATCTATTCGGTCTCGGCGATTCCGGTAACGCTCGTGCTCGCGCCCAATGGCAACGTCTCCTACGTTTCGGTTGGTGCCCTGAGCTGGCCGGAGCTGTCACAAGCAGTCGAGCACGCTCTCCCAAGTGTCAACCCCAGCACTGAACGAAGCGCCAAGCTTTCGAACCGAAGGTTACGGCTTTAGCGAAAAAACGGTCCCACATCCGTCGTCTCTGCAATCGGCGACGCCGCCGTAAGGCGTTGTGCCGTAGAGTGTTCCGCTAACATTCACTAAGCTCGCATTTGGGTACGCGCCGTCGCTGCCGCTGGTGAACGTGTGCAGTATCGACTCGGAGCCGGCGGTCGTAATTTCGTAGACGATTCCGCAACCGGTCGTGCGAGACGATGTCCTGCAATCGCCGCTCCCTCCAAGCTGCGCTGTGCCGAAGAGCGCACCATTCACGTTCGTCAAGCCTGCAAACGGACGCGCCCCGTCGGAGCCGCCGGTGAAGGCGTGCAGCACGTTCTCCGCGCGGGAGATGCTTACGCTGTAAACGGTTCCGCAACCATTCGAAAAGTGCAGGTGGCAGCTCTGCGAGCCACCCGCGTACGTCGTGCCGTACAACGTGCCGTTGAGCTCGATCAAGGTCCCTTCCGGCCACAACCCGTCGGCGCCGCCGGTAAAGCTGTACAGAACGTTTTCTTTGCCGGTCGTGCTGATGCTGAAGACCGTCCCGGCGCCATACTCGCCACCCCCCACGGTCGCGCCGTACAATGTGCCGTTGACGTCGATCAGGCCCGCGGTTGGGGAGTCTCCATCGGGACAATTGGAACCGCTGGACGCGCTGCAAAAGCGGTAGAGCACGTTATATTTGCCGCCCTTGCTGATCGTGAAAATTGTTCCGCAACAATAGTATGAACTTGTGCTGCCGACGCCGCCGCCGGATGTCGTGCCGTACAGTGTGCCGTTCACGTCGAGGAGGCTCGCGTACGGATTTGCTCCATCGGTGCAGCCCTGGCATCCGCCGGTGAAGCGGTGCAACACCGTCTCCACGCCCGCCGTCGTTATGCTGTACACCGTCCCACAGCCGGCGTCATACGTATTGAAACATCCCCCGCCGCCGAAGGCCGACGTGCCGTACAATGTACCGCCGACGTCGATCAACGCAGCCCCCGGGTGCGCCGCGTCGGAGCCGCCGCGAAAGCGATACAGTATCTTATCCTTGCCCGACGGAGTCAGGCTATAGGCAGTTCCCTCGTCAAATCCGCCGCCCCCGAGGGTCGTGCCGTAGAACGTCCCGGCGACGTTGAGCAAGCCGCCCGGACGTCTCCCTTGCGAAAGCCTATGTGGCGTCGATCCGAACCTCAGGAGCACATTATAAGAAGAGGACGTCGCCGCGTTGGCCGTCGTGCCCGGCGCGCCGATCGGCGGCTGCGCTCCGCCGCATCCTGCAAGAAATGCAACAACCGCGCTGATGCAAAGCGCGCAACGGGTAATAACCAAGGTAGCCATGCGGAAACATTCGGCTTGCTGCGGCTTGGCCCCGCGAGCAGCAGGAAGGCCTCGCTTGCAAAGCCTTAGCGGGTGCCCACCGCTGGCACTCGCGCCGCCAGAGTGCTACAGTAGAGGGCGTGATCAATAGCCCCGGCCTCGATAAACGCAAGGCTTATATCCTCGCGACCGTCGTCTACGAGTATATCGCCACCGCCGAGCCGGTGGGCTCGCAGGCGCTGACGCAAAAATATAACCTCGGCATCAGTTCGGCCACGGTGCGCAACGAGATGGCCGAGCTCGAAGCCGGCGGTTACCTCGTGCAGCCGCATACGTCGGCCGGGCGCATTCCCTCCGACGCGGGCTATCGCACGTACGTCGATCGCTTGATGTTGCCCGAAGAGCTCACCGAAGCCGAGCGGCGCCGGATTCACGACGAGTTGGGTGACGCGACGCGCGAGCTCGACGAGATCATCGATCACACGACGCGCTTACTCGGACGCCTTTCGAATAACTTAGCGTTCGTTACCAAGCCGCAGCAAGATGCGCAAGTCTTCAAACACATTCAACTCATCTGGCTCTCGCCGCATACCGGCGTCGCAATCGTCGTAACCTCGCTTGGTGTCGCCGCGCAGAGTCTCTTTGAGCTCGGCGCGGAAGTGCATCCCGACGACCTCACTCGCTTTTCGAATGCGCTCAATCTGCGATTTGCCAATCGCCCACTCGGCGACGTCACCGACGCCGAGATCGCGCAAGCCGCGCAAGAAGCGCGCGTCTCCGACGACCTGCGCGGCGCGGTGCTCAACGCCGCCGCTTCGGCGCGTCCGAACGAGCAGCCGGCCATCGCCGCGGCCGGCGCGCAGAATCTGCTCGATCAGCCCGAGTTTCAAGATCTCCGCAAGCTGCGCTCCATTCTCCGGATCGTCGAAGAACAGAAGACGCTCTATCAACTCGTCGCCGACGCCGTGAACGACGACGCCGCCAGTGTCAAAATCGGACGCGAGCTGGGTAGCGAAGAGCTCGCCGACTTCTCGATCGTCACCGTGCCGTATCATTTCGGATCGCACGCGTTGGGAATGCTCTCAATCCTCGGCCCGAGGCGGATGCCCTACGCGCGTCTGCTGGCACTCGCCTCCGGCACCGCGCAAACCTTGAGCGAACGGCTCTCCGACGTCGACGACATACCACGCGCATAGATGCCCACCACGGATTACTACGAGATCCTCGGCGTTTCGCGAGAAGCCTCGGGGGATGAGATAAAGCAAGCCTATCGCGCACTGGCGCGTCGGCACCATCCCGACGTCGCTGAAGATAAGTCGAAGGCCGAACACCACTTCAAAGAGATCAACGAAGCCTACGAGGTGCTCTCCGATCCCAAGAAACGATCGCAGTACGATCGCTTCGGCTACGTCGGCAACGGCGCGTCGGCCGGTGCGGGAGATTTCGGCTTCGGCGCTGCCGGTTTCGGCGATATCTTCGATGTCTTTTTCGGCAACGCGCGCGGCGCGGCGCAAACACGGCGCGCCGGCCCCGAGCGCGGATCCGACCTGCGCTACGACGTGGAGATCACGCTCGAAGAAGCATTCCACGGAACCTCGCGCGAGATCGTCTTCGATCGCCAGGCGCAATGTGAAACGTGTAATGGAAGCGGCGCGCGACCGGGAACGATCATCGTTCCTTGCGAGCGATGCGGTGGCAGCGGCGCGGTTCGCGCCGCGCGACAGACGCCGCTCGGGCAAATCGTTACGCAGACGACATGCCCGCGCTGCGCCGGCGAAGGCCATACGATCGCGCAGCCATGCGAAACTTGCGCCGGGCGCGGACGCCTCCAACAAGAGACGCGCTTGACGGTGAACGTGCCGCCCGGCGTCGACGACGGCTCGCGAATTCGCATTGCGGGAAAAGGCGAAGGCGGAGCCCGCGGCGGCCCGTCTGGCGATCTCTACGTCTATTTGAGCATAGCCGCGCATCGCGTCTTTAAGCGGGAGGGGCGCGACACTTACGTTGACGTTCCGATCAGCTTTACCGAAGCCGCGCTCGGCTCGACGATCGAGGTTCCGTCGCTCGGTGGTGACGTCGAGTTGACCTTAGCGCCGGGAACCCAGTCGGCCGCGACCTTTCGGCTGCGCGGACACGGCATGCCCGGCCTGCGTGCAGCGCATCGCGGCGACCATCACGTCACCGTGCACGTCATCGTTCCAGCGAAGCTGAACAAACGACAGCGCAATCTGCTCGAAGAGTACGCTCGTGCCGGCGGCGACGCGATCGAGGAGCGCACGTTTTTCGATCGCGTGAAAGACGCCTTCCGTCCCGAGTAAACCATTGGTATCGGCGCGCCGCTTCTTCGTCGAAGGAACTCACGAAGCCGGCGATGTCGTGGAGATCCGTGAAAGCGACGCGCACAAGATTGCGCGCGTTCTCCGTTTGCAGCCCGGCGAACGAATCGAGCTAATCGATTCCTCCGCGAACGCTTTCACCGCAAGCATCGAAGCGGTGGGAACGGTCGTGCGCGCGACGGTGCAGCAGCGGCTCGATTCCGAATCCGACACTCGCGCCGCTCTCGCAATTGACGTCGCGCAAGCGGTCCCCAAGGCGCGGCGAATGGACTTCGTCATCGAAAAGGGCACCGAGCTTGGCGCAAGCGCGTTTCTTCCGTTTTATAGCGAGCGCAACGTGGCGCGCACGGTCGGCGCCGAGAAGCTGGCGCGCTGGCGCCGCTTGGCGCGAACCGCGGCGCAGCAATGCGGCCGGCGCGAGGTTCCCGCTATCGAGGCTCCGTTACGCTTCGAGCGGTTGCTCGAACGATTTTCCGCCTATCAAATCGTCGTTTTTGCATGGGAGCTCGCGCCCTCGCGGCCATTGGTTGACGCGTTGCGCCAAGCGCTGCCGGCATCCGGACGCGCGCTGGTCGTCATCGGTCCCGAGGGCGGTTTCACCCATGCGGAAGCCGAGGCGGCGTCGCAGCATGGTGCGCTGGCGGTCTCGCTGGGTTCGCGAATTCTCCGCACCGATACCGCCGCGCTGGCGCTGTTGGCGGTGATAGGAGCCTTGACGTCGTAGAAGCAGCGGTTCGCATGCCCCTCCCGTTCTCGATCGTCATTCCAACCTATAACGAGGCCGCCGGCATTGAAAAGCTGGTCGGTACGCTCGATGCGACCTTTCGCGCAAACGCGCTCGATGGCGAGATCATCGTCGTTGACGACAACTCCCCCGACGGCACGGGCGCCATCGTCGACGAACTCTCAAAGCGGTTACCGGTTCGCGCTCTACATCGCAGCGGCAAGCTGGGATTGTCGAGCGCCGTCATCGAGGGCTGGAGAATTGCGCGCCCGCAATCGGTGTTGCTCGGAGCGATGGATGCCGATTTTAGTCACGACGTTCGCGCGTTGCCGAACATGGCTGCGGCGCTGGAATCGGGCGAATATGGACTCGCGGTCGGAAGCCGCTACGTTCACGGTGGCGGCATCGCCAATTGGCCGGCGCGCCGCGTGATTACGTCGCGCGTCGCTTGTTGGCTCGCGCGTCCGCTCACCCGCGTCAAAGACGTCACCAGCGGCTACTTCTTGGTCCGGCGCGACGCACTCGACGGTGTCACCCTCGATCCGATCGGCTTCAAGATCGGTCTCGAAGTCATCGCCAAGGCGCATTACGGACGCGCCATCGAAATTCCATACGTCTTCACCGATCGCGTCGCCGGCGAGTCGAAGCTCAATCAGCGCGAAATTTTCAACTACTTGCGCCAGCTTCGCCGGCTCTATGCCGCGTCGTGGCTCTCGCAACCGGCCAAGTCGCGCAAGGCGTCGTAGCGATGCCCGAGTGGCGCGGAATGCGCAGCGGCGAAAACCGTCGCGGCAAGGCAACGGCGAACAACGATTCGGCGCTCTGGAGCAAGTGTCCGAAGTGCGGCGAGGTGCTCTATCGGCGCGACCTCACCGCCAATCTCGATGTCTGCACGCGCTGCGGCTATCACTTTCGCATGGGCGCATACGCGCGCATCGCCTCGCTGGTTGACGGCGATTTCGAGGAGATCGGCGGCGAGGTCGTATCGAACGATCCGCTGGGTTGGACCGACAAAAAAAGCTATCAGGCAAAGCTCAAAGGCGATCGCGAGCAAAGCGGCCTCAGCGAATCGGTCGTCTGCGGATTCGGCGCGATCGGCGGTTTCGCGGTCGCGTTGGGTGTGATGGACTTTCATTTTCGCGGCGGAACGATGGGCCGCGTCACCGGCGAGCGCATCACGCTCTTGTTCGAAGAGGCGCGCCGGCGACGGGTGCCATGCGTGCTCTTCACCGCGTCGGGTGGTGCGCGCATGGAAGAAGGAATGCTCGCGCTCATGCAGATGGCAAAGACGACGTCGGCCGTCGCGCGATTCATGGAAGACGGAAACTTTTTCTTAGCGGTGCTCACCGATCCGACGACCGGCGGCGTCGCCGCATCGTTTGCCTTTCAAGCCGACGTGATCGTGGCCGAATCGAAAGCGATGATCGGCTTCGCCGGACGGCGCGTGATCGAACAAACGATTCGCCAGCGGCTCCCCGATCAATTCCAAACCGCCGAGTTTCTGTTGGAAAAAGGCGCCATCGATATGGTCGTCGATCGGCGCAAGCTCAAGGAGACCGTGGTGCGCCTGCTCGAGTACGTGGTGCATGAGCAATAACGTCATCGTCGAGCGCGAGAAGGGCTTGGTCGAACTCGAGCGGCGCATCGCCGAGCTGCGCGAGGCCTCCGCCGCTCAGCCGCTCGATATGTCGGCCGAGATCGCCGCGCTCGAAGCGAAGTACCAAGCGATTCTCCGCGAGCTCTTCGGCTCGCTCTCGCCCTGGGAGAAGGTGCACATGGCCCGCCATCCGGCGCGGCCCACCACCTTGGATTACATCGCGCGCTTCGACCGTTTCGACGAGCTGCACGGCGATCGCCATTTCCGCGACGACCCATCCATTGTTGGCGGCTTCGCGCGCTTGCGCGGGCGTCCCGTGATGGTGATCGGTCAGCAGCGGGGCCGCGACACGCGCGAGAATCTGCGCCGCAACTTCGGCATGCCCACTCCCGAAGGCTATCGCAAGACCAGCAGGTTGGCGCGCCTGGCGGCGCACTTGAGGCTGCCGATCGTAACCTTCGTCGATACGAAGGGCGCCGATCCCGGCATCTCTTCCGAGGAGCACGCGCAGTCCGAAGCGATCGCGGCGTGTTTGCAAGTCTTTGCCACGGCGCGCGTGCCGATCGTCGCGGTCGTCATTGGCGAAGGCGGTTCCGGCGGCGCCCTGGCGCTGGCAATCGCCGACCATGTCGTGATGTTGCAGCACAGCACCTATTCGGTGGCATCGCCCGAAGGCTGTGCCGCGATCCTCTGGTCCGATGCGAGCAAAGCGGAAGAAGCCGCATCGCGGTTGAAGTTAACCGCCGATGATTTGCACCGCTTCGGTGTCGTCGACGAAATCATCGCCGAGCCGATCGGCGGCGCGCACCGCGACGCCGACACAGTGGTGACCGCCACGCTCGATGCGATTGCCCTCGCGCTAACGCGTTTAGCGCCGCTCTCGCCAGAACGGCTCCTCGACGAGCGCTATCAAAAGTATCGCCGCGTCGGTGAATGGCAAGCCGAAGGATCGGGGTCTCTACGAAAAGTCCAGTAAGCCGTCGCGCTTCGCCCGTTCTTCGTTTTGCCGGACGCATGACCGCTGCCGCCCTCGCCGTGCTCGTCATCACCCTGGTCGCAATTCAGTTTGCCCGCGCGATCGGCGAAAATTTGACGACCGCGCGCGAACTCTCTTCGATTCACTCCGACATTGTGGCGCTACAACGGCGTCGCAGCGAACAGGAGCGCGAGCTCCGGCGCTTGGCCGATCCGCAGGGCGCGATACCCGAAATTCACGATCGCCTGCGTCTGGTGCGGCCGAACGAAGCCTTGATCTTCGTTTCGCCGCAGCCCGAAGCGCCGCAAACGCCGCAGTGAGCGATTCGTCGAACGGCATCGTCATCAATCTCAACGCCTACGGCGCAACCGTTCGCCTCGACCACGGCGATCTCGCCACCGCCAGCGCCGCCGATGTGGAGAGCCATCGCGTTCAATACGAACGCTCGCTGACCAGCCGCCAGCGCCTCGCCTTCGAAGTGCGGCGCGACGGCCGCCGTTACGCCGTGTCGCTCGCGCCGCAAATCCGCGACGAAAGCCTCGAAGAGAAAATTTCGTCGTATCTCAAAAGCACCGAAGAGTGGGAACCGCCCGATCGGCCGCCGGCGGCCGAGCGCCATTTCTTGCGAAAGAAACGCCGCGCGGCACTCTTCGAGTCCAAGCATCGCACCGAGTAGTCGCGTCTTCGAAGCCCGCGCATGAGCAAGCGATACGCGATCGTCTCGATCGGCACGAACTCCACTCGTCTGCTACTTGCCGATATTGATCCGGAAAACCCCCGGATTGAGGTCGCCCGCAGCATCGGCACGCGCATCGGCGAGGGATTGGGCGAGCGTGGCCGGCTCGGTGACGAGCCGATGCAGCGCACGCTCGACGCGCTTGCGCAACTGACGCGTGCGGTGCGCGGCCACTACGTGCGGCTGTTTGCCGTCGGCACGAGCGCGCTTCGCCGCGCCGAGAACGGCGACGAGTTCGCGCAGCGCGTTACGGCGTTAACCGGCGTTTCCTTGCGCGTACTCTCGGGCGAAGAAGAAGCGAAAGCATCGTATCGCGGAGCGCTCACGGCCTTTGAAAAACTGCGCGGCGAACGTGTTGGCGTGCTCGATATGGGCGGCGGCAGCACCGAGTATGCAACGGGCGATTCCTTGGAGCCCGAGAGCGTGGTTTCGTGCGAGATCGGCGCCGTACGTTTGACCGAAGCCGTCCCGTCGCTCGCAGGCCGCGACGGCGCGCCCGATACTTCGGCCGTTGAAAAAGCACGAGCGATCGCTCGCGACGCGCTCAAACCGCTGACCGATTGCGCCGCCGTCGACCAACTCGCATTCGTCGGCGGGAGTGCGACGACGACCGCCGCAATCGTCCGCGGCCGGCCGTCGCCCCACGGCTCGTCGTCGCTGACGCGCGCGGATCTTCAGCGCTGGCTCGAGCGTTTGCTGGCGATGACGCTCGACGAGCGTAAACGCGTCGCCGGCATGAAACGCCAGCGCGCCGACATTCTTCCGGCGGGGATCATCGTGCTCGACACCGCACTCGAACTCATCGGCCGCGATCGGGCGATCGCGACGACTGCCGACTTACTGCTCGGCATTCTCTTGCAGGAACGCGACGCCGCAGGACCTCGCTCGCTTTGGGATGGTGGTGGAATAGGCAGACACAGCAGACTTAACGAGATCCGTTGAGCCGTAAGCATGGAAACGGCTTACGGGATGCGCTCAAATTCGGCGAACTCTCTGTTTTGCGACGTGACAACGCCGAGCCAAGCTTCGATGAGTCGAAGAAGGTGTAGAGACTGGATGGGCGCGGCCTAAGTGAGACGCAACATCTCATACGGTCAAGGCACAGTCCGGACCACAAACGCGATCGCGCGGTGGCGAAAGTCATAGTGGTGCGAAAATCTGCAGCCCGAAAGGGCGTCCGGGTTCGACTCCCGGCCATCCCAATCTAACGTGTCACCCTGAGCTTGTCGAAGGGTGATTCATGCGTCTCACCCAGAGCCTGTCGAAGGGCGATTTATGCGTGTCTCCCTGAGCTTGTTTCGAAGGGTGGCAGGGCCGCAATTTATCGCAGAATCGTCACGGAGAGTGATTGTATCTGCGCGTTCATCTTTTGCGGCAGCTGAGTTCCCAGGGCCACGTGCTCTGATCCTCGCCCTCGTCTAAGCGTTTGACGAAAGCATCGAGCACGGCGCCGGCCGGTACGTTATAACGAAGTAGTCGGGTCCGTATCGGTCGTGCCTAGTTGAGGCTTGCCCTTAACTGGGCGAGGATGTCTTCGATCTCGGCCGAGTCGTGTGAGGTATCAACCTGCTCGAAGTATCACTCTCATAGTATCGTTTCCCGAGCGCTCCAGCAGGCAGTCAAAGTATGGCGTCCGTAGCCTTCGACGAACTTGGCCCTGAAGACGTCGATGCCGAGACGTCGCGCCAGTCTAACACGCGGGCCCTTAGCATCTCTTTCCCAATAACTTGTAAGTAGCACCCGGCCGTGATGCTAATGTTGGCATGGCCCAGACGTTTGTTCACCAGTTTCGGCGCCAGGGCCCTTTCGCCAGAACGATGCGTGCGTATCGCGCAAGCAGTGCGCCGTGATCGGTGTTACCTTCGCCCTAGCAACTGGGCTTAAGCGACCATGCGGACCGGCTGATCACGTCGACCGGAGCCAATTACGGTCCAAGCAGCAAACCGAGGGGTTGGGCTCGAATCCGAGCTTAGGAACCCGGCTCTCGGCCTCACGGTTGCTTAGGGCGCTCAACACTCGTAGTAGGCGAGCCCGAGTTGCTAGTGGGGCGGGCAGCCTCTTTGGCAGCTGGAGGACACGTTGGCCCGCGAGATCGTCGTGCACTTTTCCGACGGAACGACATTGACCCTGAGTCATCTACACGAAGCCGAGCTTAGCGACGCCCTTTCCAAAGGAGCGCGCGTCGTCACGCTCCGTGACAATACAGGCGCACGTAGTCTCGTGAACACTGCGCACATCGTACGCGTCGAGCTTCGCGGTTAGTCGCAATGAGTACAGCGCCAGATGCGCGGTTGGTCCGGGCAGTATGATAGAAGCGAAGTCACTGGACGTCCCAGTTTCGGAGGCGCCGCCCTCGCCACAGTTACTAGCTCAGCGCGACGCCTGGGTCAGGCGCCTTATGGACTTCAGCCGACGCAACCGCCTCATCTATTATCGCGAGCTCAAACGCGGAACACTCCAGCTTTCTTCAAACCTGTCGCATGAACCAGTTACCAGGCTCGTTGCAGGCGAAACGCGCACGCTCGCTGACTTCTTCGGCGATGACCTTACCACGACGGAGAATGCAAAAGCAAAAGAAATCCGTTCGGTTGCCAAGAGCAACGAAGAAGAGCGTGGGCTTCAGACGCTATTTGTTGCCTTAGGCTTCGCGAATTGGAAAGCTAGCGACGATGGAAGTCCTGCGAATGCTCCGATTTTCCTCATGCCTGTTTCCATCGCGGCCAACGAGCGAACTGGGCAAATATCGCTCAAGCGGTCCGGTGATCTGATTATTAATCGCGTGATGCTGGCTAAGCTTGACGATGAATATAATATCAAAGTTAATACTTCTTTCTTTGACGAAGAGGAAGCGCGTGACAACGTACACGGATTGTATGATCGAATAGCTACTGTCGAGCTCGCCGCTGTACCCGGCTTCACTCCGTCTCCGAAGTGCGTTTTAGGTAATTTTGATTACCAAAAGATGGCAATGGTCGAAGACCTTCGGACTAACGAAGCAATGCTGGCCGAGCATGAGCTGGTCGCTGCGATCGCCGGCGATGAGCAGGCGCGCGCCCAGATAGCCGCCTCACAAAGAAGTATCGATGCGCGCGAGCTTGACAGTATCCCTCCGCGGGATGAGCCTTTTGTCCTCGGCGCTGACGGCAGCCAGCAAGTCGTCTTGCATTCCGCAATACGGCACCCGACACACAGAGTGATCATTGGCCCTCCGGGAACCGGCAAGTCGCAGACCATTTCGAACATGATTGCCGCGTTCATCGCGCGGGGGAAATCGGTTTTATTTGTCGCTGAAAAGCGGGCCGCGCTTGAAGTTGTCTACAAGCGGCTCGACCAGGTCGGCCTGGGTCACTTGGTCCTGGACCTGCATGGCGGCGACGTAAAGCGTAAGACCATTTATGAACGCTTATTGCGAAGCGACGAGGTCGCGCGTAAGACGACCGTTGTCGATGGAGCCGAAGAGGAGCGCAGATTTGAAGAGCTGCGCACCGCGCTCAATTCCTATGATGCGGCCCTTCATCGAAAGCAGGACCCGTTCAAACTATCCGCTTTTGAAGTCTTCTCACGGCTGGTTGCGCTCGGTGACGTCGAGGCGCGAACGCGTTGGCGCGGAAAGGCAATTGAGGAGTTTACCGCAGAGCGGGCGGCCGATGCGCGTGCGCAGATCGAAGTGCTCTCAGCGCATCCCGAGTTGGCGAAGCGTGTCCCCGGAGTTCCTTGGTCAACCGCGACGTTCAATGTTGATGGCGCAGCCGCAGCATTAACGGCACTTGGCGAACTCCAGCAATCGCTAGCTGCTTTGCGTAATGAATTCTCCGCAATTTCACCGCCTCTGGCTAGCTCGCCTCGGTCGCTCGTAGAGCTTCGAGAGACAATCCCCAAGGTCGAAGCTCTGAGCTCAGCGATTGCGAGTTTTGGAGCTGGACTCTTTGCGCTCGATTTCGAGGACTTTGATGCCGCCTTGGCACCTGCCCGAGGAAACGTTTTCCAACGAATCTTTGCATACCTGAACAGGCCATTCAGGGAACACCTCAGGCAGCTGCACTCGCTGAGCGGCACGAGGTGGCCAGGGGCAGCGAGCGCGGCAAGGTCCATCCACAATCTCGCGGCGTTGCCTGCTGCTTGGCGAGGTGAAGTGCTAGCCCGCCGTTTCGAAAGCTTTGGCGCAGCGAAGCTGCTCACGGCTGCTCGAACAGTCATAGAAAAGCATCGGGAGCTTTCGAAGATACTTCTCGTTGAACTGCCAGGGGCGCTTGAGGGGCTGGCTGACGAGCTCGATAAGCTTGATCGCAACTCGCGCAACGCGTCCATCGTTCCGGGGCTGCGCTTTGCCGAGTCGCAATTGCGGACGCACCTGGACTGCGATGCCCTTGTTGACGAGATGTTTACGGCAGGCGTTGAAGCAGCGACCTGGCGTCGTCTCTTTCAAAAAACATGGCTGAGCTCTGTTTTAGACACTATCGTCGGGCGAGAAACGGTACTGGCGTCGTTTAAGGGGTCCGCGCACGATGACGTCGTCGAGCACTTCCGTGGTCTCGATCAAACGCGCATGGAGCTCATGGCTAGACGTATCTGCCGTAGCGCCGCCGAGTGCTACATTTGGGCAATGAACGAGTATCCACAACAGCGGGCAACAGTCCGTTTAGAGTTGCAAAAGAAGATCAAGCACATGCCTTTTCGGAAGCTAATGCTGAATGCTCCGAACGTGCTGTCCGCGATATGCCCTTGCTTCATGGCAAGTCCGCTCTCGGTCAGTCAGTTGCTCCCGGCACAAGAGCTATTTGATGTTGTGATTTTTGACGAGGGCAGCCAGGTCTTGCCCGAAGACGCCGTGCCGGCCATTATCCGGGGCAAGCACACCGTTGTGGCTGGCGACCCCCGTCAGTTACCCCCAACGACGTTTTTCGCCTCAAGCGAAGCCGACGACGAGGAAGAAGAGGAGAACAGCCTTGCTACTTCCGGGATAGAAAGCATACTCGACCTACTTACGCCTTTTGTCGAACCTCGCGCGCTAACGTGGCACTATCGTTCTAATGACGAGCGCTTAATCGCCTTTAGTAACACGCATATCTACGCGGATCGTCTTCTAACTCTGCCGGGCACGGGCAAAGATGGCGCTGTCGTCGCCCATGAATACGTGCCACCCCAGCTCGTGGACGGCCAGGAAAGCAGCGCGCCAGCGGAGGTCACGCGCGTCGTGGAGCTTGTTTTGCAGCATGCCGAGACCCACCCGGAAGAATCGCTGGGCGTGATTGCCATGGGTATTAAGCACGCTCGTCGCATCGAGGAAGCGCTTTCTAAGGCTCGAGCCTCACGGCCAGAGCTCGATGAGTTCTTCTCTGAGGATCGCGACGATCGGTTTTTCGTGAAAAACCTTGAACGCGTTCAGGGAGACGAGCGCGATGCGATCATTCTATCGATCGGTTATGGGCCCGACCGCTCCGGTAAAATGGTCTATCGATTTGGTCCGATCAACCAGCTCGGCGGCGAGCGTCGGTTAAACGTCGCGATAACACGCGCTCGGAATAGGATGACCGTTGTGTCTTCCTTTCGACGAAACGAGCTCGATCCAGAGCGCCTACGGTCACAAGGCGCAAAACTTATCGGCGCGTTCGTTGGCTACGCGGAAACGGGAGGCGCCAACCTGGGCCGAGAGGGATTAGATACCTCGGTCGAACTGAATGATTTCGAACAAGATATAATGGATGCCTTGGCTCACCGTGGCCTTCAAATCGTTCCGCAATATGGCGTGTCACAATATAGAATAGATCTCGCTGTCAAGCACCCTGATGAGCCCGGGCGGTTTGTCTTGGCGATAGAGTGCGACGGCGCGGCTTATCACAGCGCTCCTACTGCGCGGAATCGTGACCGACTGCGGCAGCAACACCTCGAGGCTTTGGGCTGGAGATTTCACCGGATTTGGTCGACAGAATGGTTTTATCACCGCGACGAGGAGATTGCGCGAGCCGTCGCACGCTATGAGCAGAGCATCAACGGCGAAAAAGAAGAGCGCAGGGCCACACGCAGAGACCTTGCTCTACCGAGCCCACCTGTCGGTATCGTGAAGCGCAACCGTGCGAGGCCGCCGATACGCCGTCGTCTTCCAATTGATGAGTATCAGGGCTGGGACCTCGATAGACTAATTGCCTGGATTGAAAGCGACGGCCTATTGCGGACGGACGACGAGCTTCTCGATGAAATTACAAAGGAGCTCGACTATTCACGAAAAGGCCACCGAATCGTGCAAAGGCTGCAGTCGGTAATCGCAAATTACCGCCGACAGGGTACCGGAACTCTGGGCGGCAGGTCGCAGAACGACCGCGGGCGGCATCCGTAATGCGCTGGCCCTGCGCCGACGGCCGAGGGAGCTCAGCGTTGCATGAATTATCCGTGGGCCAGTCGTGGGAGTTGACCCTGGTTGCATCACAGGACTCGCGATGACACCTTGCGAGGCTTGCGGTGCGCCCTTGAGTGCGGAATTCAAATTTTGCCCCGAGTGCGGAAAAGCGATCGGCCGGACTGGCGGCTCTGTTCTGAAGTCTCAGGCACCGAACACGCGCAGTTGGGATGGCCCACCCTCGTGGCTTGTTGACGCCGTCGAGGCTTCCACGGAGTACTCTACCCTAGAGGCACTCCTTGCGGACAGGCGATGGGAGGCCCGATCGGTGGGGCATTCAACCGGACCGATTCCAAACATGTTGGTAAGCACACCATTTAGGCAGGCTGTGTTGTTTGCCCTAAGCAAGCGGCTTGACTATGAAGACGTGGATCTCAACGAGATTAGTAATATGACCGATCCGGTCATCATCTACAGTTTTAGCGATTCAGATCTCAGGCACGACCTTGAAACATGGAAAATAGTCGTGGATCCTGACGGGTCACGACTCAAGCCGAATCGCACCTGGTCGACGATCGAGTACAAGCCCGGCGGGTACTGGTGGCATTTCTGCAGCAATCTTTTCGCCGAGGACGAGTTCGAGCGCGCTCGTAGTGGCCGACTGACGATTGCGCTGGTTCGCGCACATCTAGGGGAGATCCGATATACACTCACGGCTGCTCCGTAGCGAAAAAGTGGAATGGCCCCCGTTGGGGCTAGACACCGAATAAGCGAAGTCATCGCTGGAAAGGTGAATGCGAAACCCGCAACACCCCCTCTGCCCCCTAGGCGATAGTTGAAATCTCCAGCGCCCGGCGAAACGCCGGATGTACCACATATCGTCTCGGAGCGCGCGCGGCATGATACAAGCGCTCAAGTCCATAGTGATATTGGTATGCGTAAGCCTCTTCTCCGTCTCTCGCTATTACCCCTAAGAAGCCGTACCATACCAACACGTCAATGAAACGCCCTAGCGCCTCCTCCTGTATGCCGCCCTCGTCAAGGGTCCTCAACAATAGATCCTCGCTCAACGTCGAAGGTCCGCCGAGAAAGACATACAGCATGTCTCCGTACTCAGGGTACACCTGGCGGAGCTCAAACGATAACTCCTGAAGCTGGTCCTCGGAGTACTCACCTTCGGCCGACAGAATGTCTGCTTCCGTTACGCGCTCGTGCCCTCGGTTTACCGCGACATTAACACAGCCGCGCAATAGGCGAATAAGGTCACGCGGTCGCATTAACGTCCGACTCAACACGTAAGAAAAGGAGTCCTCTGCGCCAACGTGGCTGGGGAAAAACATCCGCCACAGTATCGGGAACTCGCGATCCTCTGCAAGGCTCGCCGCCATGCGTCGCCTGGCGAGTTCCTGGAAGGTAGCTGGATCGTTCCAATCCAAATAAACGGTTGTCTCTTTTCCCTGGTCTCGAATTTCGGGCAGCAGCGCCTCTACAACGTCATTTCGCAAGAAGACCACCGCGTTCGTGCTGACGTCGCGCCGAAACAACTGTCGCTGAATCTTTCTAGTTGCTTCTAACAGCGCACGTATGATTAATACGTCTTCCTCCTCAAGGCCGCCAACTGGCCAACCCTTGTCCAGGTTATCGACGAGAATCCACACGCCATCTTTTACGCGACCCAGGTAAGCTGTAAGAGATGCGATAGTATCAGCTATGTTCTTTTCGTAGATCAGTTGCGTAATCTCGTTGGCCCGAGTCACTCCACCGATTTCGGCAGCCCTTGCTACGATGTTATCCAGGAGATTTAAGAGGCGCTCTGAAAAGTCGCCTTCTTCGACGGCTGGTTCGTAACCGTAAACAGTGATGAGATTCTGATACAACGCCGCCACTTCCGCATCTCTGGAAGCTAGATTCTCATCAACCTCAATTATTTTGTGAACGAGCTCGACTAGCAAAACGTAGTGCCAAAACGCGGTTAGCACGTGTTCTTTCGCGCCTTGCTCAAGCTGCTTGAGCACGACCTCCTTCAGTTCGGTGAACTGATGAGCGTCAGGCTTCAGGTCGAGAACTGTCAGGTCCTTGCTCCGCGCGAATGCCTCAACAATACCGTAGAAGATTGCAGTTTTACCGGCGCCTTTTCGGCCCACAACAATTCGCGCATGTCCGCGCTTTACATCAGCGTATTCGCTGGTTGGAACAAAGTAGGCGAGGAGATTTTGAATTTCGTTCTCAGCCGCAACATCGCCAAAGTCAAGCTGCTCAAGCGGCTTGAGCGGTATCGTCGTCGGGACAAAGCGCGTTCCCTGCAAACGCCTGATGAGTTCCTTGACGAAAGGCGCGACAAGCCCTGGAACCTTGCTGCCAGCCTCGTACGATCGTACGACATCGCGATAATCGATCGGTTGTGGGGTGTCCTCTTCCTGAAGTAGCAGCAGAGCGCGTCCGGAGGCCATCGCAACGCCAGAAATCAGGGCGGCGCGAGCATTGTCGACATTTGCGGACGCGGACCGCTTTGTAGAACTCAGGCTTGCCACGACGCCATGGGAGAGAAGGACGCTTTTGACGGCGTCGTACAACGAGATGCGCGCTGTTTCTTGCGGGTCGAAAACGCGATAAGCTATCCCAGACTTATCTAAGGCAGACTCGAGACGGATCTGGCCTTCGCTCGAGACGGAATGCTTTACGAGAAACAGCGGCTGCTCTTGGTTGACCTGTACCTGAGGCAGGGAAAGCGCAGTCTTTTCGAGGTTCTCAGCAATTCTCGCCGCCAATGTGGCGTGGTTTTGGAACTCGAGGTAGCCGAGCGTATCCAAGAGACCAAGTTGGGCATATTCTCGTTCGTGAGTCTTGTATGTCGTGTCACGAATGGGGATGACTGCAATCCCGAGACCCAGGGCAAATCCGATCTCGAAAAGCAAATTGAAATTGAGGGTCGTCGTATCTGCGAAGATGACGCGCGCACCGCGCATTGCTTTGCAAATCTCACAGAAAATGATGCGCCCTGCCACATTAAAGTCGCGCCACGAGCGAAAGGTGAATTGAGGGCTCTGCTCGCTTAGGCGCTCAAGAGCCGCCTCGATCGCGTCCGAGATAATTTGCGGCTCAGACGGATACAAAAGCACGGCATCGGCCTTTTTGATCTCGGCAAAATCCTGGTCGCACGAGCCGCCAGCGTATTGACAGAAGGTTGGGGGAACATACAGGAATTCAGTCTGCGTTGCCAATGTAAGATAAGCCTAGCCCTTTCACGACATCGTGTCACCTGTTGCGCTGCGGTGCGACCCTCGTCAGCCTGATTGCCGGTCACGAGTTCGGCACGCAAGAGTTCTAGGTGGGCTACTTAATCCCGGTTGCCTTCATCTGTCGGCTCTCTTACCGCGTTCATCCTTCAGCGTCCGTTGGAGTGGCCAGCGCGATATAGGCGTACTGGCAAAGCTATAAAGGAGCCATTCAGCGCCAGCGGGGGCAACTTTGGAACCGGCCCACCTTTGGCGCGCATCGCGCTCACCCGGAAGAAAGAAGCTGCAGGCGCTTTGTGAGGCAACGCCGTTTGCGGCCGGCAGTCGGCGTTTGCCTCGACCGCCGACGGAACGCGTGAGGTCGCTGATAGAATCCGGTGTCACATTTTGTCACGGACCGGTCGGAAACGAGGAATCGGGAGGGATGGTTCGGGAACGAGCCGGCGGAAAAGCCTGACGGCATAACACTTTTCGGTAACGGACGGCATCGGCTGGAATTCCCGAGCGTGGGTTCGACTTCCGGCCCTTCCAAATCACCCGTGCCATCCTGAGCCGAGGCGCGAAGCGCCGTAGTCGAAATACCGCCCAATGAGCGGAGCGTGGCCGCAACGTCTGAACGGTGCTTGATGCCCCGGATTCTTCGCGATAAGGTTAGGTTATGAAAGAAGTGTTTCTGCCGATCGTTTTTGCAACGATTCTACTCGCGGTCGTCGGTGCTACCGATTCGCTCGATACGCGTCAGATCACCAATCCGCAGACGGTAGTTTCGCTCTCGGAGCCCGGTGCCGGACCCGTCCCGATCGCCGATTTGTTTGAAACCCGCGGCACGGCGGGCGGCGGGTGGTCGCCCGACGGTAAGCAGATCGTCTTTAGCGCGAATACTAGCGGCCGGTACAATATCTGGGCGGTGGGAACGGACGGGGGCGCGCCGCGACAGTTGAGCAAATCAAACGACCCAATTCGATGCAGCCTGGTCGCCGGACGGAAACTGGATCGTTTTCGATTCGGACCGCGGCGGAGCCGAAATTTATAACCTCTTCGCTATCCCCGCCGCCGGGGGTGAAGCGGTCAACATCAGCCGTACGCCGGCCATTTCAGAGATGGGCGCTGTTTGGTCGCCCGACGGCACTCGGCTTGCCTTCACCTACAAACCCAAGAGTGCATCGGCAACCGACATCGCAATTATGGACTGGAAAACCCATAGAGTGCGCAACCTGACCCGCGAAACGACGAAGGATCACGTCTGGGAGAGTCCGATCTGGAGCCCAGACGGTACCGCAATCTACGCTTCTCGTTCGAACTCAAGCTTCTCCGATTCTGACGTCTACCGGCTCGCCGCCGACGCCGGTTCCAAAGAAAACCTTACGGCGCATTCCGGTGACCGTCGCACGGCCGCCTCATCGGTCTCGCCTGACGGACGCACGTTGTTGGTCACATCGGATCGGCCGGGCGGCTATCCAAATGTCGCACTGCTCGCCGTCGCGACCAAGCAGCTGATATGGGTCACCGACACGAAGTGGGAGGCAAACTCCGGCGATATTTCGCCCGACGGCAAGCAGTTCACATATACGATCAACGCCGACGGTCGCAGCGATGCCTACGTAGCGGATTTTACGACGCGGCTCGGTTCAAAGATTGCGTTTGCGCCCGGACTAAACTCCTACGCGGGGTCGCCTTCCGCTTTTTCGCCCAACGGCGATCGACTGCTCGTCTCTCACGAGAGCTCGACTCAGGCTGCCGATCTTTGGGCATACGACGTCGCGCGGGCGCAATCGCAGCAGTTGACGCTTTCGCTCGCGCCAAGCTTGGCCGGAGCGAAGATTCCTGCATCGACTCTGGTGCACTACCGTAGCTTCGACGGTAAGATCATCAGTGCGTTTCTGTGGGTGCCGTATAACTTGAAGCGCGACGCCTCCAACCCGGCGATCGTGCTTCCGCACGGCGGCCCTACCGGCCAAACGCAGGATCATTTCAACCGTGAGGTGATCGCGCTCGTATCGCGCGGCTACGTATGTATCGCTCCAAACGTTCGGGGTTCGACGGGCTACGGGATGTCGTTCCAAACCGCCAACGTCAAAGATCTCGGTGGTGGCGACTTGCAGGACGAGGTCTACGCCGTGAAATTCCTTGAAGCGACTGGCTACGTCAGTGCGCGAAAGATCGGCATTACGGGCGGATCGTACGGCGGCTATATGACGCTGATGGCAATCGGCAAGACGCCGAATCTCTGGGCGGCAGCCGTAGAAGAATACGGGATCATCAACTGGTTGACGATGATCGAGCACGAGGATCCTTTCTTGCAACAGTACGAGCGCGGACTTCTCGGCGATCCCGTAAAGGACCGCGCAATATACCTCGCCGATTCGCCGATCACGTACATACGAAACGAAAAGGCGCCGTTGCTGGTGCTCCAAGGCGACAACGACATTCGAGTGCCCAAGGAGGAGGCGCAACAAGTTGTGCGGATCATAAGAGCCGATGGTGGCACCGTCCAGGCGCACTACTATGCGAACGAAGGGCACGGCTTCGCCAAGCGAGAGGACCAGATTGATGCGCTGCAGCGAACGGTGGAGTGGTTCGACCGCTACCTAAAGCGTAGCACCAAAGCGCCGCCGTCCTGAGCGGAACGCCGTTCAGCGCAGGGGGAGCGCTTTCTGTAAATAAATCTTGGTTCGATGATTTCACGCTTTAGGCTAGGGTTCGTACTCGTGTTATGCCTAGTCTCGGTTGCGCCCGCTTGGGCGGCCGACTACGGAAGCGCAACCGATGTAGCAGCTGTTCGGAAAGCTGTTCCCAAAAGTATACGTTCCCCCGCCGGCGCCTGCGCGGTGCACGCGAATCGAATTGTGGTCATTGACTCATACGCAATGGTCGAAACATTCTATAGCGATCCCTGCGGAGCTGGTGCCGATGATCTCTGGACCAAGCGCAACGGAACTTGGGGCAACCTGGCTCACGGTAAACCGATAATCGAGCCATGTGGTATGAAATCCAAAGGCGTTCCCCGGGGCGTCATTCTACAGCTCCTGATTCGCTACTACGACTCCACTGCCGCTCAGGCCCAAAAAGACCTAAAAAACTGCTCGCAATAGGATAAACTCCGGCGCAAGTTTATAAGCTGCTCTTCGTAAAGCCTCGCGTCTCCAGCCAGCCGAGCATCGTTTGCACGTAACCGGGCACGCGACGACGCGGCACGCTTCTTTGATCGGGGTAACCGGTTTGCGAGACGAAGAGCGAATGTCCAGCGTGCGGGTAGATGTGTAGCGTGAAATCGGTCATGCCCGCCTTTTTGAAGGCCCGCTGCAGCACCGGTGCATCGTGTGCCGTATCGACGGCGCGGTCGAGTGCCCCGTATAGCGCCAACGTCGGCACGGTTACGCGCGCGAGCGTCTGCGAGGGATCGTAGATATCTGCCCTGCGAAGCGCGTCAATGCGCCGCTGCGGCGGGGGTATCTTCATTGTGCGCGAAAGGTTCAGTGCGGCCAGCCACGGCTGATTGCGCACTGCATCATACTGCCGCGCCGCGTTCTCCCACGAGCCGATCCCCGCCACGGCGTCGAGCAAGACGCGCATCGTTTCCACCGCCTGGTCTGTTGTGGCCGAGTCGAATCCGCGATGTGGCCCTTCCTGACGAATTTCGTAATAGATGTTATTTGCGATGCTCGATGCCGGCGCACCCACGAGCATCATAAATGCGATCGGCCGTTGCAGCGATACGATCGGTGCGCTCCAGCCGCCATTGCTAAAGGCCCACAAACCGATGCGCTTGGCGTCGACCAGCGGCTCGCGCTGCAGTGCGTCGTAGATTGCGCTCACATCGGTAGCACGCTGCTCCGGTCCGTTCTCTCTCCAAGATCCGGTTGACTCGCCCGTTCCTCGCTGATCGTAGGACACCACGTTGACGCCGTTGAGTGCAAACATCGGAATCAGATAGCCCATGTCGCGTGTTTCGTTATCGTTGCCATGAATGAGTATAACGGTTGCTCGGCGCTCGCGATCGGCGTAGTAGAGCGAGAAGCCGAGCCGGCCTTGCGGCGCTTCGACGGTAATACGCTTCTGGTAGACCTGTCGCCGCAGCCGCCACGTCTTGGGAAGCGCGGTAAGCACGCCGTCGTGTTGGTTGCCGGGATCGATCCATTCAACGACCGGCACGTCTTCAACGTCCAGCGCCGCGTAAAGCGAGCGCCCGTTCTGATTGTGATACAGCCCCGGAACCATCGAAGCGGCCAAAAGCAAAGCGAGAAACAGCAGATGCATAACGGATCTAGCCCCGGCGGGCGTTCGATGTTTCAGCTAGGGGATGCACGTGTCCTAAGCTCTGTCTATTCGCCGTAATCGTCTGCCTGTTGCGCCGGCTCTAAGAATCCGCCAATGTGTTGTGCTAGAAATGCTTCGGTCGCAGCGCTAAAACGTTGTGCGTTTTGGGGATTAGCAAAGCCGTGCCCCTCGTCGGGAAAAACAATATACGTGACCGGAACGCCATTTTTCCGCAAAGCTTCGACGATTTGGTCGCTCTCTTGCTGCTTCACTCGGGGATCGTTTGCGCCCTGCGCAACAAGCAGCGGCGCTCGAATCTCGCCGGCCTTAAAAAGTGGAGAGTGCGAAGCGAGAAACTGAGGATCTTCTCCCATTCGCTCGTGAAAAATGCGGATAAGCGGCTTCCAGTATGGCGGAATTGATGATAACAACGTGTTCAAGTTTGAGGGTCCCACGATGTCGACGCCGCAGGTGAAAGCATCGGGCGTAAACGCAAGAGCCGTCAATACCGCATAGCCGCCATAACTGCCACCGAAGATCGCAAAACGCGATGGATCGACTATTCCTTGGGCGATTGCCCAATCGCGCGCGTCGAGCAGATCCGTCCGCATTTTTCCTGCCCATTCGCGGTTTCCGGCGTTTAGGAACGCTTTACCGTAGCCCGTCGAACCGCGAAAGTTGACCTGGATGACCGCATAACCTCGATTGGCTAACCATTGAATCATGTCATCGTATCCCCATCGGTCCCGGTGCCATGGGCCACCATGAACAAAGAGTACGCCAGGCAAGTTTTTGGGTTCAACATCCTGCGGAAGCGTTAGGTATCCGTGGAGCGTCAATCCGTCGCGAGCCGGGACTTGTATCGGGCGCATCGGCGCAAGCGAATAATCGAGCAGTGCAGGCCGGTCTGAAAACAAGAACGACGACTCCTCGGTTACGCGGTTAAAAAGATAGTACCGGGCAGGCCCGGCGTCGGTCGTGTAACGCACGGCAAACGTGGTGCCGTCCAGCGTCCCGTTAGCGATCACCATGTCGCCATCGAAGATTGAACGCAACGTCAGCAAGGTTCGCTCGAACCGGTCGTCGAGCGCTACCCACTCTAGACGATCGCGTAAGATGCTTGCCGCAACAAGTTCATTCGTTGAAGGGTCAACGAAGGCGCCGCTTACGTCATAGGTCGCGTCTTCGAGTGCAACATCAGACTTGCCCGTTGCAAGATCGTAACAAATGAGCCGGGCGGCGTTCGAATCTTTCGCGCTGATTGCATACAGTCGAGTGTTATCCGGCGAGAACGATACAATTGATGGAACAAAATCTTTGGAAGGAATGCTGTCCAGATCCCGCCACGGCGCATCGGCGCTATCGCGTACGCGAATAATCGTCGCGCCATCCGCACTTTGAGCAAGCGCCGCACGAACGACATAATCGTTATCGGCAAGCCACGTCATGACGTCGCCCGGGTTCTCGGTATCGATCTTCACGGTACCGCTTTCGAAGTGAATACGCCCTACATCAAAAAGTTCCGGATTACGCCGGTTGAATTGGACGAGCATTTCGTCTGGATGCCGGTGCTTGATGGAGAGCGGAATGGTTCGGACGTTTTCACCTGGCGTGAGATCGCGGGGCTGCGAAATATCGATCCCTGCTCGAAAAAGGTGATAATTCTCGTTGCCGCCGGCATCCTGGAGATAGAGCACGTGACGACTGTCGCCTTGCCACGCAACCCACGAAATCGGACGCGCGGGGTCGTGCGCAATCATTCGTGCAGTGCCTTCGCGAACACCCCGCACCCAAACGCTCAGTTTCTTATCGAAGGGCGCAAGATAGGCGACATATTCGCCATCCGGCGAGATACACGCGTTACTATTCTCTGGACTGCCGAACAAGATATCGCGGGGTATGAGGACGTGGTCTGAGGCTTTCATTCTGACTCCAGGAAGCACCCTGAGCCTTTGCTAGTTCGGAAGCGTGTTCGGAATCGTTGTAAAGCCTCCGACCGAACCGCCCGAATACTGACCCGCGGGCGCAAGCTTCGGGTACGTGCGCTGTTGAACGATGCGGTTCACAAGGTTTGAATCAAGATCCCCGTACAACAGCAACGTCGAGGACGCGTTCAGGCGCAAGCCGAAGGCGCAATAATTAGCGCCTAAAACCACCGAGCGGGCAGTTTCGTTCTTATACGGTTTCGGATAGATCGTTAGGCGGCCTTCAACGCCGCCCGCGCACTGATCCGGATTGTCCATGACTAGGAGCGCGCCGCTCTTGGGGTCAAACGCAAGGCCTCCGGGATAACCGCGGACGCGTAGGTTGAGCTCCATACAATTGCCGGCCTGCGGGATTTCCGTAATTCCCAGGACATTGTTTCGGGACCAGCCGTTTAGGAACACGTTCCCTTTGTCGTCCACCGCGACGAACTCAGGTCTTCCGATCAGCGAGCACGAAAGTTCGTGGGGCTTTCCCGTACCGCCGGAATACATGGCAACGTTCCAGACTTGTTTATATTTGAAAGTGTCGACGACGTAAATAGAGCCATCCTTGGCAACCGCGATGTCGGTCGGGTATCCGTACGGGTCCGGCAGCTCTGTTTTCTCGCCGGTAGTGGCATCGTAAAGAATAACCGAAGCCGGTTGTTGAGTCGTGATGATAAGCTCGTTCCCGTTTGCCGCCATTGCGTACGCGCTTTGCAATTCGGGTAGGGTCGCGATCACCGTGGGCGCCGCTCCTCCGCCGTGTCGAGCCGGCCAGTATTGAAGCGCGCCGTTCGAAGTGTCGTTTCCGAAGACGACCGGTGATGAGAACGAAAAAGAGCTTGCGCGCAACACCGGCACGTACCCGGGCATCGTCATGCCTTGCGTTTGCTGGCGTTGCGGCGAGGAGGAGCCGCTGCAAGCGGAGAGCGCTAGAGCCGCACTGCAGACCAAAAGCGTCCAGGCCCAAACATACGGCAGTTTCATAACGAACCCACGTCGACCTTGCCGTCTTCCGTTTCCTTTCGCGCCTCGATTTCGATATGATTGTAGAATTTAGAAATCAGTTGAATCTCCGTTCCTCTCAATGTTAGCATTGCAACGATGAAAAGCAAAGCGAGGAAATATCTTGCCGGGGTCACTTTTGCGATCGCCCTATCTATCGAGACGGGGCACTCGGCGAGCGCCGCAGCCGGAGCTCAGGGTACTTCCGACAAGCAGCTTGCCGGCGATATGCAATCTACACTGTCCTCATTGGCCTCGGCTGACAAATTTTCGGGAGCCGCACTGCTCGCCAGAGGTGATTCGATACTTTTCCAAGGGGCGTACGGTTACGCGGAGCGTTCGTTCGGTGTAAAGAACGCCGTGGATACGAAGTTCAACATTGGATCGATGGGGAAAATGTTTACCGGCGTTGCGATTCTGCAGCTCGCTCAGGCCGGAAAACTTGCGCTCGACGACCGTCTTAGCAAGGATCTTCCTAGCTACCCAAATCGCGCTGTGGCAAAGGCCGTAACGATCCGTCAGCTGCTGAACCACACTTCCGGTCTGAGCGATTTCTTTGGCCCAAAGTTCGTGGCCGCAAATATGAACAGGTTCGATTCCTTGGAATCGCTGCTGCCCTTTTTCGTTAACGCCCCGTTGCTTTTCAAGCCGGGCTCTCAGTGGCAGTACAGCAATGCCGGGTATATCGTTCTCGGTTTAGTCGTCGCCCATCTCTCCGGTGAATCATATTACGATTACGTACAGCGCCACATATTTACGCCCGCATCGATGCGCGACACCGGCAACTGGGCGGCGGACGAAGTGATCCCGAACCGTGCGGCCGGCTACACGAACATGGGAACAGACGGTGCGGCGCGCAAGTCCAACGTCTTCTTCCTTCAGCGTGGCGGTTCGGCCGGCGGCGGTTATTCGACCGTGGGCGATTTGTTTCGTTTCGCACAGGCGCTGCAAGACCGCGAGCTCCTCAACGACCGGTACACCAAGCTCGAACTGTCCCCGCAAGTTGCCACCGGCAGGCCAGGCGTCCTCTACGGATTCGGCATGGAGCAGAGGACAATCAATGGAGTTCGGATCGTAGGACATTCCGGCGGCGGTCCCGGGATTCAAGGCTTCCTGGATATCTATCCTGATCTCGGTTACGTCGTTTCAATTTTGGCCAACTACGATAACGCCGCCTCGGAGGTTGACCATAAACTTCGGCTCGCGATTACCGACGCGCCGCCGGCCCAAGTTCTCACCTTGTCGACCGAAGATCTCAAGGCGGTAGAGGGAAAATATTTACCGGTCGTCCCTCCGGGCCTCGGGATCATACCGCCGCCGATCACAATTACCGATGAAGGCAACGGGATCAGAGTGGACCCGGGCATGGGCCCTGCTTTTCATTTCGTTCCGATATCGGCAACGAAGTTCGTCGGCGCCGAAGACCAGACCCTAGGTATTACGTTCACAAAAGACGCGACCGGGCGGGTGACAGCGCTAAAAACGACCGGGTTCGGACCGGTGCCCGCAGTTACGGCGACGAGGCAACCCTAAGCGCGCCGATCACACGCCGTACCGTTTCCCGGCAAAGCGCGTACATGACGAAATAGCTGTTTCGCCGACGCGTAACGAGACCCGCATCAAACAGTCGCTGAAGATGACGCGAAGTCGCCGGCTCGGTGAGTTGTAAAAAGCCCGCGAGCTCCCGAGTCGAAAGCTCGCGACCGTTCAAAAGCTCGAAAATGCGCAAACGGATTGGATCTCCCAGTGCCGCGCAGCACTTGACCACCTGCTCGCCGTCAGGAATCTTCGCTACTTTTCTAGGAAGAGGCGGGAGCGGATAGGCTAGAATAGTGCGCACGCCGGCGGGCCGTTTGATCACGATGCGCTCTACATGCGGCCAGCAAAAGAAAGACGGTACAAGTACGAGACGCGCGCGCGCGTCTAGGCGCAAAGCGCCATCGCCAAAAGGAAGGTCAATGACGGCGCCGTCCCGCTCGTGGGCAACGCTAATATCGGCGCCAAGCGTGCGCAAAAGCGCGACCAGACCATGCGTCCGCAAGACGTGTCGACGGGCGGCGATGTCTTCCTGCAGTCGTTTGTCGATGGAGCCCCATGTCGGCTGCACTACCCGTTCGTGGAAAGCAGACAGCATGTCGCAAAAAAGGCGTAGGCTTACGTCGGGCGATTGAACGAATTGGCGGAGCATCGATCGGGTCTCTGGGTGACGCTTAACGTGGGCATTGGCTAGTGACTCATACGATTGCGGCCGGCGCATTGATTCGAGTTCTGATTTGGTTACCAACGGCGAGCCGCTCAAGCGCCTTACCACGGCGTCCCGGAAAACATCGGGACTCGCGCGCAGCGCACGGAGTTCCAAATCGAAACCCTGCGTTTTAGAATCGCGCCAGGCGCGCGCAAATAGCTCGGCTGTGGGCGAAAAGAAGAACCGAAAATGCTCCATACTGCTGCGCAAATCGCGAGGTAGCCTGCGGCGGGCATCCCGCACCCACGGCATTTGTTCTGCATGGGCCGTGGGATAAAGCATGACGGCGATGGCGCGCAAACATTCCCGCGCTTCGGAAAAACCAAAACGCACGTGACGCGCCTCAATACCGGCGATTCGCATAATTACGCATTATTGCAATTGGATTTTCGGCGTCCTCCTTAGCCACGAAGCCCTCGAACGGCGGGTCCACCAATCAAACCGACGGACCGGCCCGAGGCGGCCGCCCTGCGGAGTCTCACTAGGTAAACGCCCAACAAGACTACATCGCATTTACGTAGCCTTAATGCAGGCTGCCTATAATGAAACGGCCACCATATGGAGGGACGATCATGCGGCAGAAGCGCCTTCTTGTCATCGCCTTGGCCGTTGCAACGGCTTCGTGTTCTCAAGGTCCAAGCGTTCCTTCGAACGCCGGTCAGGCCTTGCCGTCTGTAGAACTACGCTCTGTGGCCGTCGCCGCGCCGCTAAAACGCGAAGCTCGCCGCTCCTATACAAAGAGCGTCTTCGTGCGTGGAACCGACAAACGCTATAACCCCGATCCGATCGTGTGGGTCAATGACTTTCTCTTCGTCGCGTACCAAAACGCGACCGGCCCCACCGGAACCGGCGGCGACAGCACGATCGTTCAATATAACCGAAAAGGCAGCGCTATCCAGGCCATCAAAGTGCCCGGGCGGTGCGACGGAATGCGCTGGAATCCCTACACGAATATCATGTGGATCACCGTAAACGAAGATGCGAATAGCTCGCTCTTCACGTGGGATCCAACCTCCGGATCGATCGTGCACTACTCTTTTTCCTCCGCAAAGCACGGTGGGGGATACGACGATCTCGCGTTTAGCAACGGAATGGCCTTCATCGCCGCCTCTAATCCGAAACTTTCGAAGAAAGGCATCAACAAGCACCCGGCGATGGTTAGCGTCGTGTTGAAAGGCAGTGTCGCCGTGGTGACGCCCGTACTCATGGGCGATGCGCAGGCTACTGACGTCCCGACGAAGCAAACGGTAAAACTAAATTTGACCGATCCCGATTCGATGACGGTGGCGCCCAACGGCGACGTGCTGCTCGTATCGCAAGCGGACTCTGAGATCGTCTGGGTACATTCAGCCGGCTCGAAGTCGCAGTCGGTTTCACGGCTTCTCGTCGGTACGCAGATCGACGATACGGTCTACGCAACGCAAAGCCAGGGATTTCTCTACGTCGCCGATGCAAAGCGCGACGTGATTTACACGGTCTCCGGGCGCTTTCAATCGAACGGCCTCTATACGGAAGCGCCCGATGATTCTGGCGTCCGAGGATTTGTCGGCAAAGTGGACACGTCATACGGCAGCATCACGCCCATCATCACCGGCTTCGGAAGCCCAACCGGTCTGCTCTTCGTCCCGACCAGGTAATGCTCGCAACGAGCGACGTCGAGAGAGCGTTACGACTTAGTGCAAGTGGTGTTTCCGGTTGTCTTCCAGGCGCCGCCGCTCTTGGTTTCGTTCAGGTCCGTGAAACGGCCGGGATAGAGCATATAGGTGTCGCGCTCCTGGGCGGTCGTTCCTGAAGCGGCGTTATAATACGTGCCGGTCCAAGTCGTTTTCTTGCCGGTCTGCATCGTAGATTCGAAGCTGTAGCTGCCATCGGCGAAAGCGTCGGGATTCCACCATGTTTTGGTCTTGCCCGAATACGAGAGATAGCCGAACTCATCGAAGCCTTGCCCCTTCCCGCGGAAGTAGAGCGAAGCTCCGGCAGAACTTGGACCGACCGTGATAGTTGTTGTGCTGGGACCGCTCACGTCCGAAGCCATAGAGTTCTTGCAAGTCCAGGTTCCGATCCAGTAGTCCCAGCCGTGCGGCCCGACACCATATTGAGAACTGCCCATAGCCGACTGTGCCCCAGCGATGCACGGCGAGAGCAACAATGCTGCAAATGCGCCAAGCGAAAGAAGCCTCTTCATTTATTCGTACCTCCAAAGGCTCAGCAGAGTAAGGCTTGCCTTAGGCGGCAGCCTGGGGCTCGCCTCCTAACGCTCCGTGAGCTCCGTCTGAATCGCTTTGGTCATGAGTTCGAGGACCGGCGTGGTCTGGGGGCGGTTGTCACGATCGAGCCGATTGACGTTGATGACGAGCGACGCATTGAACTTCGTGAAGTAGTACATATCGGTATTAAAGCCGTTGATCGTGCCGGAGTGGCCACAGACGCCATCGCCGACCGCGACGCCCTCGCCGTAGTCGGTGTTAGTTTCTCGCAGAGACTGCCCCGTGAGCTGATCCCGATGCGTTTGCGGCTTGAGCAGTGTACCGTGGCACAATGCGCGCGAGAACGTCAAGAGGTCGGAGACTGTTGACACCAGCGCGCCGGATGCACTTGCAAGCGGCGGGTTGAAAATCGTCTTATCTTCGAACCGTTTGGCGTGGGGATTCCAGCCGTATCCGCGCAGCGGGCTCGGGATCGCCGTGGTCCGCGGATACCAGGTAGACCGCAGCCCAAGCGGCACGATGACGCTCTCGGTCATGAGCTGGCCGATATCCTTGCCCGTCACTCGTTGGGCGATGCCCCCTAGAATGTCGTAACTGAAATCTGTATACTCGCCGAACGTGTTCGGCGGCTTGAACTGCTTCTTGAGCTTCGCGTAGGACGCCAGTTCCGCTTCAAGTGACGGCGCCGGCGCAAGCGGCGCGTCGTATACCTGCGCCAAAACCTCGTCGTCGTTGGGCGCCGGGATGCCGCTGCGCATCCGCAACAGATCGTCGACCGTGATGATCGCGGCGTTTGGAAAGGATGGATACCACTTTGCGATGGCATCATTCTTTCGCAACAACCCGCGATCGACCAAGAGCAAAATCGCGGTTGCCGCAAAGGGCTTCGTAATGCTCGCGATCCGAAACGGCTGGTCCAGTGTCCGCCGCGCGGACGTTTGAAGGTTGGCAAAGCCGTCGACGAACGTGTAGCGCCCCTTGCCCGGAACCTCGACAGCGACCGCGACGCTCGGCAGATTGTATCGTTGCATGATCGCCGCGAGTTGCGTGTCGAGCCGCTGCGCTACTTGTGCGGGGAAGAGATCGTTTGTCGCCTCCATTGCTGCCCCCGGCGTCCAGCCGAGGATTACGAGAATTAGCAGCACAGAAAGGCCCGTGCACGTTATGGAAAGTCGCGTCATGTTGAGCGGTTCATTGTCGCTCAAATAAAACATTCCAGCGTGTCACGCTTTGGCGTGGACGGGTCGGAAACGCGTTGGGCGGAAGATTTACTAATCGAATTTGGCTTCGGAGCACCGCTTGCTCGCCATTTACCGTTTGAGCACTTCTGGCGCTGAGACCGTACTTCATAGCTTTGCGGGCAGCTCCGATGGAGAAAGGCCGGGCGCAGAGTTGCTCGACGTGAAGGGCGCGCTCTACGGAACGACGGCGTTGGAGGGCGCGCCGTACGGGGCCGGCGAGGGGACTGTTTTCGCATCGACGCCGTGAGTTTCTCCTCGGCACACCGAAAGGATCGCTTGTAACGAAGATTAGTGGGGTTGCGCCGGGTAAGCCGCTCTCGCGCGGTGAGAGAAAAACGAAATAAAGAGGCGGCCACATGTTCGGGATTCCATCCCGTCGTCTGTTGTTTCTTTCGACCAACGAACCGCGTCGTCAATCGAGCGCACGTCGTTGAAAACATGAAACCAGGCCAATTGGCGCACGAGAATGCCTCGCCTAGGTTCCTCGACGCGGGAGATCCGCCATCAGAGACGCCGCACGTTGACGAGCCGTGTCGTTTCCTATTTTAGGTCATGGTCAGCGGAATGATGTCGAAATACTTGCGACGACCGACGTCTTGGTCGAAGTGGACGCCGTCGGACTCAATGCCGGCCAGCGCCGTCTCGAACTCTTCAACGATAACGCGGAAGCTCGCTGGCGGTTGACCTGGAGGATTGGGATCTTGGTAGTAGATGGTCCAGACTGACGTGCCCTTCGGACTCTCTTCGGGATCAGCAGCGTGAGCGAGCGTTCGCCAGAAGAGGGCATTGTCTTTGTCGCTGCCGGGGCTCTGGTATTGTTGAACCTGAACGGCTATGCGATTGCGCGTGGCGGGATAGCTCACGGTGAGGCATCCCGGTTTGGTTGTCGTAGGCATCTCCAGGATCGCCGTCCGATCGTCACTCAGCTGAACGAAGTCCATAAGCATCTTTGGCCCCGTCGGCGCAATACCGTCAATGCAATGCGGCTGGTAGCTAGCTAGCGCCAAACGAAGCCATGGCGAGACGGCACGGCCGCGATCGGTCTTCGGTCGACAGGTAATGATTGCCGTGAAATAGTCCCCCCGGCGCTGCGGCGGCGAGACGGCAAATCGTACCGTGGCCGCGTCTTGATGCGTCGTCGTTCCGAAATCCCATTCGGCGTCGTCCGTTAGCGGTGGAAGCGCCGGCGCGTCCTTCGCATCGGTCGCGGGATTACGGTAAATCGTGCTTTGGTCGCGGTAGATGAGGAGTTGCTCATCGTCCCCGCTGAGGTTCCACGACGCCAGGTTGAGCACGAAGCTCGATCCGAGATGCTTGGCCTCAATCGTACCCGACAGGAGATCGCGGTGCTGCGCCCTGTCGATCACCGGAAGCGCAAAGGCCACCAACGGTGCCTTCTGAGGTGACGCCGTCGCCGGCACGATTACGTCATTGGGCTTCGGCGGGGCCGGGTAGGGAAGCGGATCCGTCGGATCGGGCGGCTGTGTTAGGTCGAAGGGACGGTCACCTTTAGTTGGCGGCGATGTCGGATAGTAGGCGGAAAATCGAGACGCTGCATGGAGCTGCACGCCACTGAGCCGGATCGCGCGCGCTGAGCCGAAATCGAACGTCCGCTCTCTAGCCAAGTTGCCGGCGAGGTCGACGTCCGAGAGTTGAGCGTCAATCAGTCCATGGCCCCAGCCGTCTTCTGGGCGTAACCGCACGCTGACGAGCACGGCGTGCTTGGGTACGGCGGTCGGCGGGCGCAAAGTGGAACCGGCCGTCCACTCTGTCCAGTTGGCAGTGATGCGGAAATCGTTCGCGGTTTTACCCGGAACGTTAGCGATGAAGGTAAACGACGCCGCATGATCACCGCGGTTGCGTGCGGAGATGTCGACGCCGAGTCTACCCTGCAGCGAGAGATCGCCGATGGGCTGCATGACAGCATGGATTAGCCGCAGCATGCGAGGTGGAGTGATCAGCGGATTATTCGAAGACGTCGTTGCCGAAAGCAGCGCATCGGCTAGCGCTGCGTCCTCGTGCGAGGTCACCGAGGCCGCTGCGGCATATTCTTGCGTCACTTGTATGGCAGCAAGTGTGTCGCGCGGTCGCATTGAGCGAATCGTTTTTGTGGGATCCGGGTCCCAGTTCAATGACGACGCGATCGCGACGATGGCTTCGTTGCCCCGCGCTAGATAAACGGTATCGGGGTCGACGCGCAGTGGCGTGCCGTCGGGGCCCGCTTTGAGTGAAAAAGTCGCGTACTCCAGGTGCGGCCACGCTGGTTTCGGCGCGTAGACTGCTGCCTCGCTTGCTGCCGCAAATCGTTGCTGTCGAATGTCGGAGAGCAGGAGGGATTTTTCTCCGGAAAGGATGGCGGGGTCGTCAGTGACGGCGACGATTTGGTAGCCATTGACTAATGGGTCGGGAATGTAAGGGGCCTCCCTGGCCGTATCTTTGCCCTTACCGGACTCGGGTAGTACTAAGTGTTCGCGCACCAGGACTTCGGAATACATTTGCTCGTCGGGTCTGCCGCTGCCAAAGAGCTGCAGGTCCGCGTCCGATGGCGGAAGATCGACGGCGCCATGTCGCTCCGCCAGGATGCGGCCGACGCTGGGTGGATAATTGTAGCGCGTGCTTTGCCCGTCTCCGTCAAAAATGACCAACGTCTCGGTGGTCTCGCCGTTGCCGGCCATTTTCATCCAGACGACAGGTGGGTCGATCGGCTCGTAACGATAAAAGTGCGTGACCAGATTGAAGACCGGGGTGCTCGGGACGAGATCGTAGTTCTCGGCGTTCGCATCATCTTTGACGTCGCCGGTTACCGCCAAACCGTCGTACAGAATCGTGGCCAGACTGAAATGATACTCGAAGCCGAAGCGCTGCGGCATCGTGCGCGCCTTGACACTAGTGCCGTCTGGAAACTTCCAGAAGCCTCTCGGCGCAAAGCTCAGTGGGAGGTTGTCGATCTTTTGGTCGCTGTTGCCAGGTTGATACCCGTTGGTACCTGGACTCTTGGACACGGGCGGTTGCACAAGCATGCCCGTCATACACCAGTGTCCAATCGCTGGAAAGTGCAGCGGTGTCGTACTCCCGGTTTGCGTGATGTCGTTAACAGACACCCAGCCCTCTTCGAGACCGAGCACATGTGTAACGGTCGCAGGAGTATTTGTGACCTGGACGGTTGTCACGCGGTCGCATAAACTGTGATAGTTCAGTCCAGCTGCGGTTGGAAGAATCGTCTGCGGCGTGTCGTAGTGCTTGCAAGCGACCCGCACGGCCCAGCCGCGCCGCAACGTGTTTACCGTATCCGGCGGCGGCGGTGCCCCGTGGTCGAAGGTCACTCGCTGGTATTGTGGCAACGGCGTGTGCGTGAGTTCGCCGACAAGATAGTCGTGCAACTTTACTTGCGGACTGTTTTCCCCGGTTGTGTCAGCTAAGTAGGTGCCGGCGCTTCCATCGAATCCGGCCCACAGCAGTGTAATCCCGAAATTCGTAGGGTGAAGGATATTCAGATCATCGTTGCCCCGCATACGCATCGCTTCGGTCTTGGCGTAATCACTTACGAGATCTTTTTGCGTCACGCGATAATCGTCAGCGTCGATTTCCATCCGGCCGCTCTTGGTCGTCCTAACCGCAGGGTCGAGCTCAAACCGCCTGTTGAGTGCCGTTCGAACGCATACGTCGGCGGAAAAGGGCGTCTGCGGCACCCACGTGGGAATGACCTGAACCCAGCTGACAGGATGCTGATGGAACCAGTCCTCAACAAAGGTGATCTCGAGTTCGAAGAGATAGCCGAAGAGCTGCAACGCAATCGGGTAACGACTGTTGCCAGCAAATATGTGGCGGAAGGCTGTTGCCGCAGCCGCGTCGCCTTTTTTGGCTTCGTTCTGTGCCGGAACCTTCTTGTCGTCGTGCAGTGCACGCAGCCAACTTTCGAATTTGGGTGAGTTCAGCCGCGGTGCTTGTTTTTCACCGAGTGGACGCAGTACATCCCACCGATATGACGCTGCCAAGTAGTCGTGGACATCCTTAGGATCGAAGCTTTTACGGCTAGCCGCGCGTGCTCGGCGTTTGCGCGTGTTCAGCCTTGCGGAGGGGGCGTCAATGCTCGTAGAGCGATTAAACTCGAGAGAATAAAGGTCGGCCAACTCGTCAGGCACATCACGCAGGCGCAATGTTAGTGCCGAAGGATCGACCAGACGTGTGGTGCCGTCCACGTGTCCAAACTTCACGCTGAGTTTGATCTTGTTGACAAGTGCGTTCCGCCAGTCGAGCAGGTCTGGGAAATCGGCCAGCGTCGCGGTTCCCCCTGGAACCGGCAACAGGTCCGGCAGCACATACACGTTGAGTTTGCCCTTGCCGCTTTCAAGGCCCCGGGGAATTGCCAGCCATTGAATGACCTGGCACGGGTAGCTCGGCTCAGAAAGAGTCACAGTAGTCGCTCCAATCCTGTTGCGTCATGAAGTCTTCGTATGTGGGTAATGGATAGTCTGTGCGATCGCCTGGACGCATGGTCCCTACCGCAGCAGCGTTTTGGCTGCTAAACTCCTTGCGCATCTTGAGCTGCACGGAAATGCTGATGACGAAGAGGATGTCGATGTCAACATCAACCTCGCCCTCGCCATAGTAATGGCTGTTGTCGGCTTCGAAGGCGAAGTAGAAGAGGACGTCGATCGAGACGATGCCGCAAACGCTCAGATGTCCCGAAGCTCGGAGGTGAAGATCGATCTTCGTATCGTTCTCCATGACCGCAACGTAAAAACCGACAGCAACGTCGACCATCCCAGACGCAATGTCCAAGAACTCCAGTGCGGCACTAACCCCGAAATCGAGCTCGAATTGGACGTTTGCCGGTGAGTCGTATTCAAAGAAGGCGTGGCCAGTATAGATGCCGACCGCCAACGTGAGCGGCTTGGCCCGCGTGCCGATGGAAAAACTGGCCGCGGGAGGCTTGTCACCGATCGGCAGCCCGATGGAAGAGATTAGGACAAAGTTGCGCAGCGAGAAAGCGCCCGAGTTGATGTTGGGCAGCTGAATGGAAAGCCCCGTATAAAGGTAATCGAGCGCGTAGGTAATCGTAGGTGCTACGTCCGCGGTCAGTTTGCTGACTGCTTCTTCGAGCGCTTTAAGCGCCGGTCCCAAGTCAACCGAATAGAGCGGCGCACTAACATGGGGCGACTTACCGAGCTCGCAAGTGATTGTGATCGACTTGAACTGGAACGTGACGTAGTCTGTTCCAGCAAGACTCAACTTGATCTCGACGACTGGCAAACCATTCTTGCCGGTAAGCGTGTAGGTCACCGTTCTCGTCAGCTTGGGGAGATCGTTAATCGCCAGCAGAATCTGCACGGCAATGTCGATGACGGTATCCGCCAGCAGTTTGATCTGGAGGAAATCCTCGCCTGGTATCGGAAGCTTTTTCTCCTGGTCGAGTGCATACGTTGTGATGGCGAGTTCAGCCTGGTGCAACGCATCCTCGCCTTGCTGTTTGACCCACTCTTTGAGGTAGGGGATCGCGGTTTGCTTAGCGATAAGCGCGTCTTTGATAATCTGAGTAACGTCAGCGCCGAACATCTTCACGTCGTCCAGAAAGGCGCTAGCGATGTCAGCGTCCTGTTTTAGTTCACCGAAGATCGGGCCGTACTCAAGCGCGAGCTGACCGATGCTGGGCAAGCCTTTGAGCATACCCGTCACTGCATCAGGCGGCGTTATGCCGCCTAAAGAGATTTTTGGTAGGCCCGCAATGTCGATGGCCTTTGCAAACTGCTGCGCCGTCTGTCCAATAATTGCCGGATCAGTAAGGATTTGAAATGCGCCCTTGGTGAGATCCCCGACGGCCGCGTTGCGAACTTGGGGGATGGTTGCGACGAAGTAGTCGAGTTTGGGCGTGATAGCCGGAACTGAGGAGTCTATTTGAATATCGGGAAGCGCGAGGGCCATCTCAAAGAGGTTGACTGTTGCGTTCTTGAGAAGTCTAGGGTCTGCATTAAAGTCGGTGATACAATACGGGCGACCTTCAAACGTCCACGACCGTAGCGAGGCGTCGGCGTCCCACGTAGTGGCGATCTTTGCCTTAATTTGTGCTGCGTACCCAGGGGTCGTAAGCTGCTTACCGTTCTTGATGTAAATGAAGCGGTACTCGGTCGGTGTCCAGTTGCCGTCAAAACCCTGTTTTTCGCCCTGCCAAACGAATTCGTTCTTGCCGTTCTTGTCCAGATATGCGCGAAAGGCGTCCGGCGTACTGGCATCGATTTGTATTGGGAAAATCGGCGGGCTCGCGTTAAGCGGTTGGTCTGGATCCGTTGGGTGCGGCGCCTTCAGTCGAATCGCTTTGGCGCCGAGTTTTTTGGCAACCTCGCCAGTATACTCTTCGAGTGGTTTGCGCAGCACAAGATATGCTTTCGGGGCTTCTAATCGAGCAAAGCCGTCGGTTTCATCAGCCGCTCGAACGATCGGGCGTTCGTACGAAATCCAGTGATTGGTGGGAACCGCAGTGCAAGCGATCGACTCCTTGAACTCGCTGTCAACGCCCAAATAGGTGCGCTGCGCGAGGCCATCCAGCAACGGCGTGTAGTTGCCTTGAGGTGCGCTCCGCGTGCTCCACGCCAGATCGGACACGATGCCTTGCGGTGTGAGCGCATAGGTAGTGGCCTTGATTACGTCAGGGTCGGCGTGGTTGGTGTAGTCGGATATTTCTTGACGTCCGTCGCCCGCAATGACGAGATACTTACCTGACTGTGGGTCAGTTGGGCTCGATCCCGGATTGAACTGAGCTGCGGCTAGTACCGGCGAGATGTTGGGAACAGGGCTTTGTACGCTGCGTAACGTCAGCGGCGGTTCGTCCGCTTCCGCTTGTTTGCTCACGTCATACCACCCGGACAACCGCTTAAGCGCCGCCTGTTCGACAAATCGTAAGTGCCAGAGCTCGCGCTGTCCCGCCAGCTCTGTATCATTGCCTTTTAGCTCCGCTTTATCGACATGCGGATTGTATGCACGTAAAGTCGCATCGGTTGGCTGCAGGCGAAGGCCCAGCGGATATTCGATGAATGACGCCCAATCGCTGGTGCTCGATACGGAAGTATCATCGGCGGGCAAAAGCACGACGGGTAGAAGGTTCAGCGTGTCAAGTAGTCCATCGAGAGTGTAGTCGATCGAGAGCGTCGGTGGCCACGCAAAAAGTAGCGCCGAAGGACCCGAGCTGTAGAGAGGCTGCGTCGCCGGTGCGCCGCCGCCGCGATCGATGATGTCGACAAAGTGTTGGGGCGGCAGGACGAGCCGAATGCTCGAGGCTTTGCCCGGATCCTTGGGTTGCAGCGTTGCGCCGCTGCCGACGACTTCGAGATTGTCAAACTCTAGCCGAGCGACAAACCCATCGTCTGGGCGATAAACGTCGCGCTTCAAGAGCTCCCCGGTCGGGCGCGGCGCCGGCACTATCGAATTCCGTGAAGCGGTGTGCGACTGTGCAACGCGTGAGATACGGTCATAAGCGTGCGCGCCTCTCTTCCTGCTCGTTTTTGGTGGTAAGTGAGTTCTGGGATAACGCCGATCGCGACTCGGTGCCCGCAGCGATGTCGCAGGACCGCGAAACGCATCGCGTGGAGTCGCAGTAGCCCCAGGACGCCGGGCCGTGAGGGGCACTGCCGTTAGCGAACCGAACGACCCCTTCCTTCCTATCGGCTGGTGAAGTTACGCGCGGCTCCCGTTTGCGCGGTGCCCGCACTGTTATTTTAAGGTGCGCGCAGTAGTGATTTGGTACTACATGCGCCAGTAAGCGATCTGTTGCCGCCCTCCTCGCCGGTCCAAGGCTAGAGCCTGGCTGATTTAAATGGGCATAAGAAAGTAAGCAAGCGCTATCTTAAGCTTGCTTGCACCACGACCGCCTGCTCGCTAACATGGAAGGCGCGAGTACGCTCCACTAAGCGTCGCGGTTTGATTCGGAAGGAGAATTTCCGGTGGCTGACTTTGAATGTCGCGTCGAAGCCTGCCGATGCCCCGAGTATCAGGGCAAAGATATTGAACCTTGTCCGAGAGCAGGCTGCGGCCACAGTTCTGACGGTCACAACATTGCCCTAACCAAATATCCCTGTACGGAAGGGGACTGCGGTGATTACCTCGGTAAGCAGGGGCACTGGTCCGGGCCTTGTCTACGAGGAAATTGCGTGCATACCACCCTGAAGCATAACTTTACGCCGCCTGACGGATAGCAGCCGGGCGTTTCGACCCACGCACGAGGCGATTCAAACATTGCTCAAAGAACTCGCGGGTGTTTCAGGACATCTTGACTTATCACAACGTATAAACTAATGAGCAGCCCTTTTTGGGACCCAAAGCCGGCGACAACCCGAGGTTCCTTTCATTTTAAGTTATCATTCGTAGGTTAGGGAGGCAGTGATGAGTGGAAGGGTTTTATTGAGCATCGCCCTTCTGTTTATTACTTTAATTTTCGTAACTATTCTTCCGCACTACCCACAGTGGAACGCGTTTTTCGCTGGCTGGGCATCATACTTCAATAGGCATCCTGGTAGATCAGCGTTCGTTTTCATAGTTCTTTTGGTCATCGCATATGCGTGGATAGGTAAGTCTTGGAATCCATTCGGACTTGCACTAGGTGAGGATGGTCGACTCAGTTCGTCCAAGTTTCAATTTTTGCTGTGGACCCTGCCGATTATCTTTGTTTTCGTCGACTTGACATTAGCGCGGGGTAAGCTGCCGGCAATTTATAATTTGCCAATGAACGTAATGCTCGCGCTCGGCCTGAGTCTATCGACAATGGTAGGTGCAAAAGGAATCATCGTTTCTTACATCGCTAACAACAAGATAAGCAAAGCCAGCCTATTGACGGTGAGTGACAGGACTGGGAAGGCTGTCGAGCCGCCTATCAATCTAGCCGATCTTGTCCAGACCGATCAAGGTCTGCCTGATCTCACAAAAGCGCAGATGCTCGCATGGACGGTCGTTGCGATAGGAGTCTTCCTCTATCGTTTCGGCGTTGACTTTAAATCGTACGTTGGCTGTCAGCCGAACGATCCCAACTGTCTACCTTTCCCGGATATCGACACGGCGTTAATGGTACTGATGGGTCTTGGCCAGGGAGCCTACATCGGAGGAAAGCTCGTTTCGGCAAGTCCGCCTGAGATCGACACCATGACCGTGAAGGCAGTCCCAACGTCGATCGCCGTTACGTTGGGTGGAAAGAACCTCAATAGCGGATCGATTGCAGTTAATGGCGTGGCTGCATCTAAAATTGATTGGAAGGATGACGGTACAACCGGTACTGCTACGTTTCCTAATCCACTTGCGGGGACGACTATCAAGAGCGGCGACACCGTTGAAGTAACGGGGGATGTAGCAGCGGTGCACTTTGATGAGCGCGTTCAGGTCGCTTAGTGCGTTTCCTTGCGCCCGATTCATTGGCATAACGGCACGCCGTGTCTACGACGACAACGCCGGAAGGTTGCATGCCATATAGCAATACGCGCTGCGCTTGGATTCTAGGGGGCAGCCTCTGGCTACGTTATCGTCTGCTTGAGCCAATGCAAGGAAAGCGTACCCGTCCCGGCGAGTGGAAATCTATGAGCGTCGATCATACAGGCGCCTCCGTCAATCGATTAGATCGCTTGGCTAAGAGGACTGCAAGCTTGCTTCGGTCCGCGTTGGTCGAAGAGGCATAGGTTTAACGTTTAAATGACAAATAAATACGACGTAATCATTGTTGGTGCGAGTTTTGGAGGCGTTGCGGCAGCGCTGTCTATCGCATCATTCGATTCGGTTCGTGTACTTCTGCTTGAGGAGAGCGATTGGATTGGCGGACAAGCGACGGTTCAGGGCGTAACGCGGTGGGACGAGGCGGACTCGATGCCCGTCGAAAGTAGCGGCAGCAATCGCAGCTATCGCGACCTCCGAAACGCGATCCGCGATTGGTATGCGACCCATGCGACGCTCTCCGCCGACGGATACAAGCAACGCTTTTTTAACCCAGGCTTCGCGAAGGCGGGGCCACCTTTCTCGCTCGGTGCGAACCCCTTTCGCTGCGACCCGAACGTTGCGACGGAGATCCTTCAGCAGAAGCTCCAGCAACATTCGCGATTCATCACCGTCCGCCATGGTGTGCGAATCGAAACGGCCGAGGTAGTCGACGGAGTGGTGCGATTCTTACGCAGTGCGGAAGGCGAAGAGTTTCATGCTAGCTTCTATCTCGACGCGACCGACCTCGGTGACTTACTTCAGGTATGCGAGGTTCCGTGGCGCATCGGAGCCGAAAGTCAAGGTGACACCGGCGAGCGTTCGGCGCCGGCGCAGCGCCACTCCGAGCATATTCAGCCTATTACTATCCCGATCGCCGTCGAGTTGACAGGATCCGAGGAAGAGCACCCCATTCCAAAGCCCCTAAACTACGATACGATTGCCGCGAATCAACAGTTCAGCGTCGAGGATGGCGATATCAGCACCGTTTTCACCGAACCAGCCCCGGGAGCGGATACTCTCTGGAATTACCGGCAGTATCTCGATCCCGCAAATTTCTCGGACAAAAACCACGCCCTTAGCCGAACAACAATCAACTACGGCAGCAATGACTATCAAGCAGCCGCAATTCCTACTGGGTCCCTCGAAGGAGATCGTCGCGTTATCGAGGAGGCTCGCGAAGTCTCGATAGCTTGCCTGTACTGGCTGCAAAACTTCTGTCCGCGCGACGACCGTGAGGGGACCGGGTACCTCAATATCAAGCTTCTTGCCGGCGCGCTCGGCCGCGACGATGGTACGGCGGCACAGCCGTACATTCGGGAAAGCCGCCGCCTTGCGCGCCCCGCTGAAGTTGTGGTTCAAAGCGACATCGAGGCTCCTTCTAATATCGACGAGATGGCGCGAGGAGCCTATCTTTTTGCAGACTCGTGCGGAATCGGCTGGTACGGAATTGACGTGCACTCAGCGTCGCGGGGCAAGCCATGCATCGGAACGCCGTGGCTCGGCTTCGGCACCTATCCCTTTCAAATCCCAACTGGCGCGTTATACAGTATGACCCACGCGAACTTCGTCGCTGCTTGCAAGAATATCGGAACGACGCACGTTACTTCCGGTGCTTACCGCGTGCATCCGGTCGAATGGGCGATCGGTGAAGCCGCCGGCGCGCTCGCGGCCTTCTGCGTAACCAATGGGTATGCGCCGGCGCAAGTACGCGGGGATCGTGCCGTTCTTATCAGCTATCAGCAAGCGTTATTGGAACGCGGCGTACCGCTTTTTTGGTGGAAAGATGTGTCGTTCGATTCCGATGCCGAAACCTTCGTCGCCGTGCAGCTCCTAAGTGTACACGGCCTAATCGATCCCGGTGACACCCTCTGTTTTAGACCGTCTGATGGATTTACCGATGCGGATAAGGCATTTGTAGTGCAGCGCCTACGCCACGCCGTGCCGTGGCCAACTGGATTCCAGTCGCGTGGTAGTGCCGCCGTTTGGCTTTGCAAGCATTTGGATTGGCTAAAATGATCTATGGAATCGACGTTTCCTCATACCAGAAGAAAATCGATTGGACAAAAGTGGCGGCGACGAAAAAGGTCGCTTTCGTCATTGCCCGCGTCTTCCACAGTAAGGCTCCTGGCGACTATGGCGACGATACGATGTTCGTCGGCAATCATGATGCTTGCACTCAGGCCGGCATACCCTTTGGCGTCTACTTCTATTTCATCGTGGCTCAAAGCGGCGGCAAACAGGCCGAGCATCTGCTGGAGATTGCTGACGGACGTTTCGGGACGCTTGCGCCGGTAATTGACGTCGAAGAGGGGTCGGGCGCCCAGGGCTGGGGCGCCTCCGCGGATGCGCGCCTCGCGAACCTAGCTGCGTGTGCGCAGCGGATAACGGCGGCACTCGGCAAACCGATCATCTATACGAATCAAGATACCTGGAACACCTACTTCAGCGGCTCGGCACAGTTTGCCGACTACCGGCTCTGGCTCGCCGATCCGCATGGCTCGCCTGGGAAGCCCAGATATATGCCGCGCGGGTGGAAGAGTTGGACGATACACCAATACGCAACAGGGACAATTGACGGCATCGACGCCGCCGTGGATCTGGATTGCCTGAATTCCGACAACATCGCAGTCATACAAGCAAAGAAATAGGGCGTAAAGGATGAGCTGGGTGCTTGTTTGCTACGCCAAGACAATGAACTGAACGATGCCGGTGCCTTCCGCTCTGCTGGTGGCCCGCAACGGGTTTGATTATGATTTATGGCTGGTGGGGCGCTCGATTACCCGCTGACTTTCGCCGAAAAAGGCGCGCGGTATTTTCCCGCGACTTTGAGAACAAATGGTTTCACCTGTTACAGCATCACCGACACTAACCGTACAAAGGAGTTCCAATGGAATGGTGCCCGTTTGCAACAAGAGATGACAACGACTCACAGGATGCCGGCGCTTTTGTCGCAGGGCCTCCCCGAGGCGTGCTACACACAACCGAGATGCCGACTGTGGCAGGGGCGCGAAAGGCATTCGTAATTAACAATAGCTGGCCTCACTTTGCAGTGACGTTTGAAGGTGGGATTTACAAGGCTTATCAATATTTATCAATTGCTGTAGCTGCGCGCACGCTTGAACATCGTCCTAATACTGTGCAGACGAACAAGCAATCAGCCATTCAGATCGAGATCGCCGGCCACGCTAAGGATGCTCCAGGGTTCAGTAAAGCTTACCTGGATGGCATCGCCGCTCTAATGCGCTGGATTGAAGAAAATGCAAGCGTCGGCCGGACTACCGAGGTGATGTTCGTATCACCGGGCCAGGAAACGCGCTTATCTGACGAACGCTGGTTAGCCTATAAGGGCTGGTGCGGTCATCAGCACGTTCCTCATAATTCGCACGAAGATCCCGGCGCGATTAACATTGACTATCTCCTCGCCCGATCAAGCACGGGGTTTGTCGGCGGTTCCGGTGCCCAAAACGAGGATGAGGGGATTCCCGGCGGTCCCTAATATGTAGTAGTTTGTACGGGAAACGCTCGCCGTGCTGCTCGCTCGTGGCGCCGTGAGAACGCGCCTCTTAGCTTCGGCTGTTAATAAGCGTTCGATCGCGTTGTTGGGAATTGCTGCGTCGGCTCACTGCTTGAGTTAACGCTAAAGCTCGTGCCATGAATTCTGCTCGAAATACTCAACCTTTGTGATCGGGTGAATCTCCCACTGTCCGCCCCGAGTCTTGCCGACCTCATTTGGATGTTCGGGATCAAAGAGAAGCCAACCAGTAATCTTAACTAACGTTCGTTCCACCGAGAACCGATGAAGTCGCTCCAATTTCCAGCTTTGGTTATAATCCTTCCAGCGAGGCGTCATCTCGACAACAGCAGAAACAGAACGCGGATCCCCAACGGCATCGACCAGCCAGATGTGATAATCGTCTCCACTTTCACCGTAGCAATTCGGCGACTCAGGGCCTTCCGACTTAGCGCCAACGTCGCTTGCCAGGTAGCCTTGCGACACGACTGCCTCATTCTCATATGCGCGTGCTGACGTAAAAGCTTCGCTCAGGGCGGCGAGGGTTCTGTGATTCGCCTCCTGGATAATCTGTGCGCGTTGTCCCGCATTGGAGATGCTTCGGGAAGCAAGTATTGCCGCATTAAGAGGCGCGAGCAGATTCGTGCGCGAGTTCGGCAGGATTCGATTGTTCGGTGCCGCCTTACCATTCAATTCGGCGACCGTTGTGGTGCTGGGGTTAACTGCCTGATCGGCTCTGTTCTTAAGTCGGTTTAGTTCGTTGTTTATGAACAGAAAAACGGGCTCCGCGACCTCCGCCTCGAGGCCGGTTGGCTTGGGCGCCCCCTCAGCGGGACAGCCTTTATACGTGCCGCCTGGCGGCGTACTTGAGGCCGCCGCGCGCAGGCAGGTTACGATTACTATCAATGCGCAGTAGCTGAAACGCCGAAATATCATGTTAAATAGTTGACGACCGCCCGTAAGTCTCCCCCTTGAGAGCAGCGTTTGGACACGATGCACCTGACGGTAGCCATCAGTCCTTCGCCACGACACGGGCTAGTCAGAGCGTCAACGCCGTTTCGACGGGCGGTACGCCCTCGGACGAGCTCGGCGGCGCTTCAACTCGCCGCAGGTCTTGAAGTTTCACGGGGACTGCAAACCTGCGCAAAGAGGGGCCGCGCAGTTCGCGATCAGCGTCGCCTTTTCTTGGCGCGCGTTGCTCGCCTCAGTGCGCCGTGTGCTTGCATCGCGGAGTCGATAGTTTCCCAACTCATAGAGTACTTACTCTTGCTCGCTTTTGTGGGGTACCAGTCTACGCCGCCTTTGCTAACGTGAAGGTGGCCCAGTTGTTTGCGATTGGACCAGACCCAAAAGTCGATGTCGGCATTCAATATATCGTGCTTTGGCTCGGTCATTACGACCCGATGCTCGGCCATGTACTAACTCTTTCCTGTAAACGCCGGCTGAAAAGTCACCCACCTACACGTCAGATCGCCGGTTAATTCTGACCCACCTTGGCTGCGGATTTTGCCGGCGGCAGTTTGATTCCCGCCTTCTTGCGCTCGCGTAACCGGAAGCTCTCGCCGGTAATCATCGCAATATGTGCGTGATGCAATAGGCGGTCAAGCATTGCGGCGGTCATGGTGGCGTCGCCGGCAAGGGCCGTATCCCATTGCGCGAACGGTAGATTACTCGTGATGACCACTGACCCGTGCTCGTAACGCTGCGCAATGACTTGGAAGAAATGGCTGGCTTCTTCACGCGAGAACGGCAGATAGCCGAGCTCGTCGATGATCAGTAGTTTCGGCGCCTGGATCGCCCGCCGGAGGTATTCTTTGAGCCGTCCATGGCGATGAGTCGAGGCAAGCTGCAGCATAAGATCGGCCGCTGAAACGAATCGGGTCTTGATCCCGGATTGCGTCGCTTTATACCCGAGTGCGATGGCAAGATGCGTCTTGCCAACGCCGCTCGGCCCAAGCAGCACAATGTTCTCAGCCCGTTCGATGAAGGTCAGCGAGTTGAGTTCGTTGATCAGCGATTTCGGTGCGCCGGTGGCGAACGTGAAGTCATACTGTTCCAAGGTCTTGATCGTGGGAAATCCGGCTGTCTTGGTCAGCTGCACGCGGCTGCGTTCTTGTCGCTCGTGAAGCTCGGCTCGCAGCACATGCTCGAAGAACTCGTGGTAGCTCCAGTCCTTGCGTGCGGCTTCCTCGGTGCTGTGTGCGAGGTGCGTTGCAAGTGTTCCCATTGCCAGTTTCTGGCAAAGATCGTTGATCCGCTCGAGTTCCATCATGCTCGCACCAGGTCCACGATGGCATCGTACAGCGAAAGCGGATGCTGCAGCGACTCGATCGGCGTCGGAACGCGGAGCACGGCCGATGGTTGCGCAACCGCTTGGCGGCCGCCATACGGGGCGGCAGCGGTCGCAGCACTGATTTTTCGGTCATGAAGCGATCGATAGGGCGCTCTTTGAGCGTTGCGTGCATGCGGCTAATGGCAACCTCATCGAGCCACGGCCGTACCTCGCGGTTGGCCAACGCAACGTCGACAAGCTCGGATTGTGCGGCTTGCAGCGGGTTGTAGAACGATTCGCGCAAGTAGCGGTGAAAACGCTCGACCTTGCCTTTGGTCTGTGCTCGATACGGTGCGCAGAGTTTGACCCCGACGCCGTAGTGCTTGACGAAATCGAGCCAAGCCTTCTGGTAGCGATGGAGGCCGTCGCCGTAGGCGTTGCGCTCGGCGACGATCGTTTTGGGATTGTCGCACAGCACGTGCATCGGGAACGCCGCCGAAGTACTGCAGGGCGCGTTCCAGGCAGGCCACTAGCGTTACGCCGGCTTCATTGTCGGTGAACTCGACATACGAATAGCGCGAAAAGCCAAGCTCCGCCGTAAACGCGCGCAGCGGCAACATACCTCGCCGGAAAACGACGAAGTCAATCTGCAGCTGCTTCGCGGGATCGGTCTCAAAGCGTTGAATCGGCTCTTGCGGCCGCGCCGGTCGAATTTCGCCGGTTTCGCGCTCGATCTGGCGGATGCTCTTGCCCTGTCGATGCAGGACGTCTATTTCCACCTGAAGCTCCTTTTTTAGCATGCGAACCGTAGTTCGCCGAGGGCTTAGGTGGGTCAATTTTCAACCGACGGGGTGGGTCAATTTTACTCCGACGCTAACACATCAGTAAGAACTGTCGAGCTCAGGAGGCGGTCTGGGCGCTGGAAGATGCTTGTCTCAAACGCTTTGGCGTGCTGCCTTTGGGAGACGCCGGAGTGGTTGTGCGCAGCGACAACGGCTTGGTCTTCGCATCTCGGCTGTACCGGCGGCTCCTCGCATCATACCGTGGTGACGCCAACCGGACGTGGCGTTAACGGCGACACGCCGGGAACTTTACAATCCGAACCTAGCGGCTTGGAACAAAGCGGCTGGAGCGGATCCGCCGAGCCCTCGCTGCAGCGAGTCCTCCCCCGAGTGGGACAGCATGGGCTCCGTTTCAAACAGATTGGCAGCAATTATTACAGCTCGCGGCAACGTCGCCGTGCTACTAACGCGAGGATGCTAAACGATCTGGGTCGCTTCCGATTTACCACCAGCATCGTCTCATACCCAAACCGAGGACCGTGGGGCGACTCAGCTTACCGAGGCAACTGCACGGGCCACATCATCCGCGCCTTCCTCGCAACGTACCATGTCTCGCGCCACGACCTGTTCGTAGACCCAATGGAAGGGTCCGGGACTGCTCGTGACGTTGCAGCTGATCTATCCATTCCTTATGTCGGACTGGACCTGCGTTCAGGATTCGACGCGACGCAGCGCGATCTCATGAGCGAGCTCGGCAGCCCAGCGGGGACCATCTGGATTCATCCGCCTTATGCTGGAATGATCCCTTATTCCGGGCACCAATGGGGGACTGCTGTGCATTCGTCCGATCTGTCTTCGGCGCGGGCTGATCTTCCGGCTTTTTCAAAAATGCTAGGAGCAGTGCTGAAAAACGCATACAAGGCGCTGCGCCCGCTCGGGCATTACGGCGTACTTATCGGATCGTGGCGGAAGGACCGCCGCTACTACGATTTGCCTCAGGTCGTTACAAGCGTCGCGCCAGGTGAGCTGGTCGACGTGATCATTAAAATCCAGCACAATACTCGATCTCTGAGCACACCGTACGGAGGCCGTCTCGTACGCATTGCCCATGAACATCTGTTCGTGTTTCGACGATTAGCCTGATGCATATACGCGCATTGAAACGCATCTCCATACACGCAGTTGTCTGAGAGGGTATCCGCTCGCGGGAAGTTCCGCAAAACCTTGGCCGTCAAGGTACCTTCGCAGAGCGCACTGCTCTTTGTGCCGCCTGGTCCCCGAGTGGTGACCAAGCTATACGTTCGATTGCCGCCCTCTTGGCAAATAAGCGCGCGATAGTGATGGGGCAATGCTTTCCGTACATTCAGCTAGCGCGAGAATACGAACGGCCCGAGCCATCTTGTCGCAAAGCCGGTCGAAGGAAGAGGCAAAACGCGCTTCTGGACAAGGCGGTAACGGAGGCCGACTATCTCGTCCGGAGCCGGGCTTCTGCAGGAGGACGCGATCAAAAACGATCATTTAGAGAAGGGAATGTACGCTAAAGCCTCAGTTCTTCCGGGCTTGCCCTCCCCTTCGCTCCCGCCTCCCCTAAAATGGGCGGGCGGGAAGCGTTGGCTGGTCCCCCGCCTCTGCCGGATCTGGAGCGGGGGGCACCCCAGCCGGAGGCTGGTGGAACCGTTCGTTGGGGGGCTTGCCGTCGTTCTTGGGCTGCTTCCTCGGACAGCGCTCCTCAATGACTCCAACCCGCACCTGATTTCGTTCTATAAGTGGCTACAATACGGGCTCGAACCCGATGGCGTCACTTTTAAGAATGATCGCGCTACGTTCTACGCCAATCGCTCGCGGTTCAATGAGCTAATCGAGGCTGGGAAAGCCGATAGCGCCGAGGCTGCTGCGTTGTTCTACTACCTCAATCGCACCGGCTATAACGGCCTCTGCCGCTTCAACGGAAGCGGGTTATTCAACGTGCCTTTTGGCTCTTACAAGGTGATTACGTACCGCACTGGAAGGGAGTTTGCGGAATATCGTAGCGCCCTCCGAGCCTACGATTTTCGGTGCGGCGACTTCGCGGACTTAGTTCTACGGAACGACGACCTTGTTTATGCCGATCCGCCCTATGACGTGGAGTTTACGTCGTATTCAGCCGGGGGTTTTGACTTTGAGGACCAGAAACGGCTTGCCAAGTGGCTCGCCAAGCACTCAGGTCCGGTCGTAGCTTCGAACCAGGCGACAAAGCGTATCTTGCAGATGTATCGCTCTCTCGGGTTCGCTGTAATGACACTGGCCGCTCCGCGCCGAATATCGTGCGACGGCAACCGCGAGGATGTGCGCGAGATGCTAGCGACCTTAAACCTGTGACGCCTCCTCCTGGCGGCGGCGCTACGTCGTCAAGCGGAGAAACGCTCGAGGTTACGGTGCTTCCGGCCCTCAAGAAGCACGGATACGCTTATATTAGACAGAAATACCTTTCTCCGAATCTAGGAGGTGGGCGCCAGCGCGTGGACACCTTAGTCACCGCGCCGGATAACACGCTGGTGAACGTATCGGTCAAGTGGCAAGGCGGCAGCGGCAGCGTTGACGAGAAAGTGCCGTGCGAGATTCTTAAAATGCTCGTTTTAAAGGATGCGAACCCTGCTATCAAACGCTCGTATATCGTCCTCGCGGGCCCGGGGTGGGCGCATAACCCCAAAAAGAATTTCTACAAAGGCGATGACATTGTAACATTTATCCCGCGGGCTAGAGAGATAACAATCTTAGACCTGGACGAGTTTCTACACCTCTGCATCAGAAAGGCTTTATGATGGCTCGACGTTCAAAATTCGCGGACGCCGCCGAACGCTGGTTAAAGAAACACGCTCGCGGAAAGACCGTCTCAAGCGACGAGCTTTGGAATGGCCTCGTTCAATCGGACCCCGAACTTTGCGCGACGAGCGAGAACCGCAAAACGCCGCGCACGACTTGTATGCGCGACCTGCGGAAGGACGAGCGCTTCGAGCTAGGTGAGCGGAAGGTACGGTTGCGCGAGTAAGGCGGTCCAGGTCGCGCACTTCGGCACGTACGCCGGCTCGGCATCCTCAAACAGGCCTCCCCCCGCCCCAGCCGAATCCCGACCGCATGCAAGAGCTGTCCGGTGTGGCGGCCGATGCGAAGCTGATTGGGCGCGTGCTGACGCACTACCGTCTCGTCGGACCGTTGATCGAAGCGCATCTCAAGGCAACATCGGTCGTCTACCGCAACTATCCCGGCGGTCTGCAGACCGAAGGTGTATTTCACGTTACCAGCGTGCCGCTGACGGCGACGAAGCTGCTCTGGCTCGTGCACGCCAAGTACGCGATCTAATTTCATACGTGGGCGCCGCTCCCGCCGCCGGCGGATCGCGAGCGATTGCAGTTTGCGCGCATCTTGCTCCAAGCCGAGCCGCACATCCCGTTCGAGCGCACCAAGCTCGCGGCGCTCGCGATGCGCACCATCCTCTTCGACGACGCAAGACTACAAGCAATCCTCATGCTCGACGGCGGCACCGGCATCGCACTGTGGGTGCCGCTCGCCGACGCACCGCACGCCAAGTCCCTGCGCACGTGGCTTCACCACATCGCCAACCGCGCGTGCGCGGCGCATCCCGACCTCTTGTCCACCGAGCTCAACACGCACCACGACAACCGCGTGCACGTCCACGTCTCCAGCAACGCCGCCGGACGCTTCAGTGCCGTACCGTATTGCCTGCGCGGCGAAGGACTCACCGTCGCGGCGCCGATCGCGTGGGACGAACTCGGCGCCATGCCGGCCGCATCGGCCATCTCGATGGACGATCTCCCGCAACGGCTGCAATCGAAGGGTGATGTCTTCGCGCACGAGTTCGCCATCATCGCAAACCAAAGCTCGCCGCTCGATCGCCCGCTGGCCGAAAGCACCACGCCCGCGCCGCGCGGCCGCGTCATCACCGCCGCAATCGAAATCCTCGAAGACGGCAAACCGCGCGACGCCGACGAGCTGCTCAAAGACGCCCTCGCGCACAATTTAGTGCCACCCAACACCACGCGCAAGTACGTCTACACCAACCTCATCGAATATATCGCGCGTCAGCTGGGCCACGGGCGCAAGCCGCAGATCTTCCAAGACGCGCAACGCCGCTTCCGCATCAACGAACCGCCCGACGACTGGCCCGACATCGTCGCGCCCGCGTCAACGCCGGAAGATGAAGCCGCCGATGCCCTTTGCGAACGCCTGGAAGCCACGGCGACCGGCGACAATCCCGCCGCGTTTGAAGCCGCCGTCTGCGATGCGTTCGCGCATCTCGGCTTCCTCACGCAGCATCTCGGCCAATACGAACAGCCCGACGGCATCGCCGACGCGATCCTCGGCCCGCTCGGCTATCGCCTCACGCTTGAATGTAAGACCGCGAAGAGCGTCGTGACGCAGCCCGACGCGCTCGAAGCCTCAAAGTTCCGCGAACCTTACGCCGCGCAGTATAGCGCGTTGATCGGTCCGGCGTTTTCCGACGAAACCGAACTGCTGCAAGAACTCCAGACGCATCAGGTGACTGCGATCGCCGTCCCCGAACTGCAAACGCTGCTGCATCTGGGCGCCACGCCGCTCGAGATCCAGCACATTCTCCAGGCCGGTTACGCAAGCGATACCATCGCCGATCTGCTCTGGGACCGCCGCCACGGCAGCGCCAAACGCGTCGCCACCGTCGCCGCGCTCGTCGCGAAAGAAGGTTGGAAGGCGCAACGCACCGCCGCCGAACAAGGCGGCCCACAAAACGCGCCGCTCCTAACGACCGACGCCGCCATGCTGCTCGTCGACGCCGCCCTGCGCAACGCCGGCTCGACCCAAGCCTGCACGAAAGAAGAAGTAGAAGCGGCATTCGAATGGCTCGCGAGCCGCTCGTGATTGTCCGGCAGCCGTAACGCTCTTGTCTGAGGGTGCCGCCCGCTGTACTCGGGCCTCAGTTGGGCGAAACCGAAACGAAAAGCCTTAACCATTGGTGAGCGGTCCTTCAAACGACTCGAAGTGGTATCGCAGCCGCTCAAGAAGCTCAACGACCTTACCAAGTTACGGCCCGCTTCGAGGCGTACTACCAACGGAAGCTGCGGAGTTCCGGGTGGCAATCCGACATTGATCTCGCGGCTGACGCGCCAGGAAGCTCGCGACGCGGCTACAAGAAGGGAAGTCAGTACGCGATCGTCGGGTACGATACGCAGACCTTCCTTCTCTTTACCGGAAGCGCGCAGCCAAAGTAATTCTTAGACACGTTTCGGCCTTAGCCAATCGGTAAATTAAATGATACGATCGCATGGTTGTTGCGATCCGCAGTCCAGAATCGTTTGCCGTCATAGGCGACGCTACGGGGTTCGAACGGAAACGAGCGCAGCGTCTCGATCGATGAGGCCGGGGCATCGACAGGGAGCCGCTGCAGTTGCCCTTCCACCCACTCTTCATTAACAGTCGCCAAATAGAACGCGCTATTAACGATCGTCATACCGACGGGCCGTCTTTCGAGCTGTAATTCGCGCACGGGCGCACCGGCCGCGTTGAGTTTGATCAGCTTCTTGTCCCACGCTTGTGAAAGATACAAGGTCCCGTCTGCATACGCCAGAAACGACCCGGAAAAATCCGGACACGGGAAGCACCGGGTGAATCCTCCGTCGGGCGTAAACGAATAGACGTACCGCCGGTCGCGTTCCAGGTCGGGCTCGTCGATCTCTGGAGCGAGGATCAGCCGAAACTCTGAGCCGGTGTAGGTTACACCCAACGCTTCATGCGGTGGGGCGAATTCGTGCCGAATTTTCCACGTCTCCGGATCGAGAGCAAAGAAACGTCCGTTGGCAGCGCTTGTCGCCCACATCAACTCCCCATCCCATGCGAGCCCCTGCGGGCCTTGCATCGGTGAAGGATAGCGCATGAGTTCATTATCTTTCACACGCGCATGTTCACCGCGTCGTGACCCTTCCGATTCCTTCAGGCGCGAGAAAAGATGTGAACCACATGTTATGGTCTGGGCCAGCGGTAATTTGGCGAAGTTCGGCGTTTGCGGCCGGTCCGCCGTAGAAAGAGAATTTGCCCTTGGTCGTAACGCGGCCGATCCCAAAGCGACCGTTGAAATCGCTAATCCATAGCGCGCCGTCAGGGCCTTTCGCGATGCCCGATGGGGCGGCGTACTCGTAGTTCGTCGGAAATTCCCGATACTTTCCCGACGTTGTCAACCGTCCGATCGCATTTGCGTCGCTTTCCGTGAACCACATCGCCTTGTCGGGCCCAACGCATATGTACGTCGGCCCGTCGCCCACCTTGTACGAGGCATGTTTGCCTTTCGGCGATAGACGAATGACTTGATTGGAGATGCGAGTGCCGCCCACGACTTCTTGCGTTACCCATAGATTGCCGTCGGGTCCCGTCGCGATGCCTTGCAAGTTGGCGTTGCCGGGAGCAACGGTGAAGTGACTGATTGTGCCGTTCGTCGTGATGCGCCCCACGGTTCCATCCGACTGCGCGTACCAAAGCGCGCCGTCGGGTCCGGTCGTAATGCCTTGCGGAGACGAGCCTTCGGAATCTTGAAACAGCGTATAGGTGCCGTTGGTTTTCATGCGTCCGATGCCGTTAGAGAAGGTGAACCAGAGGTTCTTATCCGGACCGACGGTGATCCCGCTCGATACTTGCTCGCCGACCGACTGTTCCAGCGTATACGATCCGCCCGTCGTGATGCGCCCAATGACGTCATTTCCGGGGTCGGTAAACCAGAGCGCGCCGTCGGGGCCGGCGACGACGCCGTCCGGCGTCGCGTCGCCGAACGTATCGTTGTAAAACTTTATCGAACCACGCGTACCCGGATGCAGCGAGCGCAACGTTTGAAACGAAACACCGCCGGGCAGCGCGTCACGTTGCCCCACCGCGCAACCGGAGAGCGCAAAAGACGCAATCGCGGCTACTGCATAAAACTGCTTCATCGTAGGCCTCCCGACTTGGCGCGACGCAGTCACTTCGTGCACCCTGTCCGCGTGCACCTTGAGCGTTTGAGGCGCGCTAGAAAAATTGCGGCAGGCGGTCGAAAAACAATCGAACTCCGCGCAAATGCGTAGCGCGCCTGATCGGGGCTTACCACGAAATAACAATAAGGCCATCACCCGGCGCCGCTGCTCCGCGTTGATTTTTGGTGTTTGTCGCTCCAGGCTCGATGTAAGAAGAACCTCCGCCACCGCCACCGCCGCCCGATGCACTTGCGCCGTCGGCTCCGCCGCCGCCACCACCACCGTAGTAACCGCCGCCGCCACCGCCGCCGCAGCCTGCCAACTCGCCGTTGCCGCCAGCACCACCGACGCCAAGTTTGCCGCTATTCCCTCGGGAGCTGCGCATGTCGCGCGCTCCCGCTGCGCCGCCTCTTCCGCCACGATGTTGCGTACCGCCCGTGCCGCCATAGCCGCCCACGGGCACACCGGTCCCCTTGGCGCCAACGTTTCCGCCGCCGTCACCGCCATTGCCGGCGTCGAACACTGAGTTTGCGATGCCGCCGCCGCCGCCGCCGCCGGCAACGATAACGCGATTGCGGAGCTCGTTGCCGCCCTGACGCACGTCTGAAGCGCCGCCGCCGCCCGTTCCGTTGAGGCAGTAATTTTCGTTTCCGCCCGCGCCGCCGCCGTTGAAGCCACCCTCGCTGCCGACGTTGCAGTTTGATGTGTCGCCCGTTCCCTCACCGCCGACGAAAACCGCCAAGGTCTCTCGCGGCGTAACCGCTATCGTGGCCTTCACGATACCGCCGTTACCGCCGCTAAAATAGCACGACGAACCGCCCTGACTCGGGCCGCTTGCACCGCTAGCTTTGACCGTGATGTGGGTCACGCCCGAAGGCACTTTGAAAGACTGCGCTGCGCCGGTGTACGCGAACACTTGATGGCCCGAAGCATAACGAGCGATATCGTCCGCCGGGTTCGACGCGCCAATGGGCGGCTGCGATCCGCCGCAACCCGCAACTAGTACAGCGGCACCGATCGTAAGCGCAAAGCGAGTAACATTTCGCATGGGCAAAGCCTCCGGAAGCTGAACGAACGAGCGGCTGGGAACATTCGGCGCGCGTGGCCTCAGTTCCAGCATTGAAACTGCGATTCGACTGCTTACGCTAGCTCAGAAAGCTGAAACTCGCGCAAAAGAGGCCGCGGCGTAAGCGACGAACGACACTCGTTGATGACAGCGAAGACTTTGAGCGAGGGTCTCACGACCGCTCATTTAGCCGACGCATGCCTGCGATTGGGTATTGCGCCGCGCTGCGCTGCTCTGCGTGCGGTCTCGACAGGTGCTCGGCTCACTGGACGCTGCGTGCCCGTGCGGCACTATGGCAGTGTCGATATCTTCCTTGAAGCGATTGATTCGGCGAAACCGGGTGACGCGCTAATCGTCGACAACGCAGGACGCACCGACGAGAGCTGCGTCGGGGATCTTGTGGCACTCGAGGCGGCGACGGCGGGTCTTTCCGGTATTGTCATTTGGGGTTGTCATCGCGATACCGCCGAGATTCGCGAACTCGGTCTCCCGGTATTTAGCTTGGGTGCGAACCCCGCCGGACCAGTCCGCCTAGATCCACGCAGCGAGCTTGCATTCGCATCGGCTGTTGTAGGAGATTTCTCGGTGACAGCCGACGACTTTGTTGTTGCCGATGACGATGGTGTGCTTTTTTTGCCGGCGGATCAGCTCGACGACCTGATTCGCGCTGCATGCTCCATCCGCGACACCGAGCAACTCCAAGCTCGGCGCGCCAAGGAGGGCGAAACGTTGCGCTCTCAGCTGCGGTTCGCGGAGTATCTCGAGCGCAAAAAATCAGATCCGTCGCTCACCTTTCGAAAGCACCTTCAATCGCTGCGCGCCTCGATTGAGGAATAAAGCAGCGATTCATCGTTCATTGCCAGCTGAAAACGACGGCGCCGTCGCCGTTTGCACTTTTCCAACCCGACCAGGTTTGGAAGTGCTTAGCGCGGCGTTCGGCCCACGACGATCCGCCGCCGGCGCCACCACCCGCGCCGGACGGCCGATAACCTTTAATGGAAGCGCCACCGCCTGCACCACCGCCTCCTCCGTAGTAGCCACCACCGCCGCCGCCACCGGCACCGCCCGAATTCCCGGAGCCGCTGGCCTTGGCTCCGGCGCCACCGTTGCCGCCGAGACCCAACGCGCCGTCGGATCCCGAAACCCCAGCGGATCCCGAGCCCGAGCCTGAGCCTTCGGCGCCGCCGATGCCGCCTTGAGTTTGCGAACCGCCGCCGCCCCCGCCGCCGAAGGGACTGAAACCGTTGCCTCCCTCTGCGCCGCCGCCATTCCCACCGGTGCTGTCGTAGTACAGGCCGGCCTGCGAGCCGGAGCCTCCTTGTCCGCCGCCACCGCCGGCAACGAGCACGCGATCCTTTAACGTGTTACCGCGTTCTCGCACGTCCGACGCACCACCGCCGCCATTACCCGGCCAAGTGTAGGTAGTGCCAGGATCGCCTCCTCCGTTGAAACCGCCGGCCGCGTCGGTTCCCCGGCCGCCCACGTAGACATACAGTGTTTCTCCGGATATTACCGGGATCTCCGCGTAGACGCGGCCTCCACGGCCAAAGCAATCCGGGTCACAAGGATAGCCTTCCAAACCAGACCCCGCAGCGCCGCGCGCAATGATCGTGATCGTTGTCACGCCGGACGGCACTTTGAATGATTGCTGCGCACCGGTGTAGTGAAACGTGTGGTTGTGTGGCCGCGAACCGCTATCATCACGTGTCACGCCGGCGACGCCGATTGACTGCGAGCCGCCGCAGCCGGCAAATAGAACAGCCGCACCGATGCTAAAGGCGAAGCGAGCGAGGTTTCTCATGAGCGATGCCTCCCGAAAGCTGAACGCCGGAACCGCAAAGAGCGTTCGCGGCGGGCTTATTTCTATTCCTGGCGTGCAGCCCTTCGGGGAGTCCGCTTTTTCGGCGTTGAAAGTCTTAACGTAGAGGAGGCCGCTGTGCTTTTTGCAGTCGTCGCCGCAGCCACTATCTGCGTAGATTCTTCGGCCAGCCCTGTCGCTACCGCAACGCCGCTACAGGTTATCGGGCACGTAACCGCTACTGTCTTGTGCTCAGGTCTGCGGAATAAAATAGCGCCCTCGATATCGGGACTGCGCGTCAACGATGACATCATACACCAGGGACAGCTAGTGATGAGGAAACTGCACCTCGATGCAGTCGCGGAGCCGCAAGGCGCGTCCGCGACGGGCGGCGCGAGCGCTGCTTCGGAGATTGACGACGTCCAAATGGCCCAGCTTGTTCAGGCAATTACAAGTAATCTCGCCAAGATAGACGGCCTGCTAACTGACGGGTCGATCTTCCCCGATCGCGCAACGAGCGAAGACCAGCGTGCACTAGATCTCGCGAAGGCGCGCCTCGAAACGGTAGCGGCGGGGCAACGCAGAATCTTAAACATTCTAGCGACGACGTCGAATACAAATCAGGCAAATGACTTAGTGTCGAAGTGCGACCCTGTGGATTGCCCATCGGGCGGACCTACGCCTAATCGGATCGCTCTGCCAAAGGCCCTCGCGTCAGCGATCCAGTTAGAGCAGCAAGCTGAAAATGATGTGGCACCCGCGGTCGTCGCTCTGTTGCAACGATGCACGCACGCGCGCTAAGGTGTCGTCTGCCGCCGAGTTCTTCCTCTAGAGGGAGCAGAGCCGTGAAGACTTTGATCGTAAGGGACGCGCTTGCTATCGGCATGGCTGTCGCATTCATCACAGGTTGCGGCGCCTTTCAGGTGCCGATCGGACCGTCGGGCGCGATGCCGCAGAGCCGTGCGATCGCACCGCACGCCGAGGATCGTGGATGCTGCCGGAAGCGAAACACGAGAATCTTCTCTACGTAGTTGATGAAGTTGCCAGAGATGTGTACGTCTATTCATATCCCCAGGGCGTGCTGGTGGGCACACTGAGCCTGCACTATCCAACCGGGGACTGCGTTGATAAAGCGGGTAACGTCTGGATCGATACCGTCGAGCCGAGTGGTCCGCCGGCGATTCAGGAATACGCCCACGGAGGTACCACCCCAATCTCGACGCTGTACTTTCCGGACGACGGAGATGACCCGATAAGCTGTTCGGTAGATCGCGCCACCGGAAATTTAGCACTGCGGGGCTTCCGAGTTACGAGCGCCCGGCTCTCTTTGAACTGAAGCGAAATGACGACCGGTACCAGCGGCTCTGGCTTCATCCGAGGACTGACGTGGGCCAGTACGCGGGAGGGCTACAGTGGGACGGTATGCACCTGGCGTTCGGAAACCGAGAATCGACCGTTTACCACATTAGCACATATAAGAGAGTTGCAAAGCGAACTGGCAGCACAACACTAAACGTCGACGGCACCGTCGATCAGTTCTGGATTCAAGGAACAACCTTGATCGCCCCTTACTACACCAGTGGTGGCGGAGGCGTAGCTTTCTTTACCTATCCTGCGGGCCGTAATCCCACTTCAACCATAACCGGTTTGCAGCAGCCTGTCGCCGCCGCAGTTAGTCTGACGAAGTAAGAACGTCATACTGTCGCTGGCTTTCCAGGCTTCGATAGGTCGCGACGCGCTAGCGCTGCCCTACTTGCGAAGTTACAGCGGAGTTATCGCGAATGCCACGCCGCCATAGTTCGAAGGGTTTCCACCGCTTGATGTGAGGCCATAAAATACGCCGCCATTAGCGAGGAGCGGCGCTGCCGGGTAATACCCATCCGAAGAGCCTTCAAACTCATGCAAGACCGTTTCAGTGTAACCACCCGAGCCCGACCGCGCAAGCTTAAATACGGTCCCGCATCCTACGCCGTCGCAAGTTTTAAAGTTCCCCCCTTGGTTTGTTGTCCCATATAGCTCACCTTTGCTATCCATTACCAAGCCAGCCAGTGGGAATGCGCCGTCCTGTGGGCCGGACATGCTCGTACCTTTAAAACGGTAAAGAACGATTTCCGAGTACTGCGAACCGGCACGCTTCAGCTCATAAACAACGCCGCACCCGCCACCGTAGGACGCACAACTGCCCCCGTAGTAGGTTGTAGCATATAGATTGCCTTTCTTATCAGAAAGCAATGTTCCATTGGGGCCGTAGCCATCCGGCGCTCCGTCGAAATTGTATAAGACATGCTCTTTGTAGCGGTTCCCCGAACGTTTCAGTTCGAATATGTTACCAGGCGTGGCATCTCCAGAAGTTGTTCCGTACAGCACACCGTGCTTTCCCAGCAATAGATTGCCATAATTAGGAAACCAACCATTATTTGAGTTGAAGTTGACGATGATGCTCTCCGCGTAGCCCGATCCTGAAGGCGTTAACTTAAAAACGGTGCCATCGTCACTGTTGCCACCAATACGAGTTGTACCGTAGAGCGCGCCATTTGCGTCGGCGACCACGCCGCTACGCGGCTCATGTCCATCGGGGAGCGGCTGAAACGCATGGAGGATCGTCTCAGTGTAGCCCGACGCTCCTGGTGTCAACTTAAAAACGATGCCGTAGCCAGAATTAGAAGACGTGGCGAATGGGCCGCCGTATTGCGTCGTCCCATACAGCGCTCCATGGCTATCCATGTACAGCGAGTCTACGGGATCGGTGCCATCGCCTGGGCCGCCGAAACTGTAAAGCGTCGTTCCAACGTAGGACGATCCTGATGCACTGAGCTCGAAGACGGTACCCATTTGATAGGCTCCGCCCTGGCTAGTCGTTCCGTAAAGATTCCCTGCGCTATCCGCAATTAGTCCGCCGTAAGGAGTTCCTCCGGTAAGTTGGCCGGAATAGAACTCAGCAATAATTGAGTAGGAGTAGCTAGTACCGCGGCCGCCGGAATGCTTAAAGGCCGGTAGGGCATTCGACGCTGGCTGGGTGATCATGCCTTGGCACGCTGCTAGAAGAAAAGCGGCGAAAGCAAATGTAACAGACTGAAGAATCCTCATTTGTCTCCCCATCAAGCGCCGCGGTGAGGGCTGGCGCCTTGCTAGCGCCATCATAGCACTAAGGCCCCGATCCCGGAAGCGCCTCGCCTGAACGTGTCTTTCGCAGGCGCGTTGCTCAACGTCTGCCGTATGAGGTCGCCGTTGACATTGAAAAGGCACTAGATGTGGGCGTGACATTCAATATTTAAGTAGAGGTGGATCATGCCGGGACGGCCGGCGCCACCTCTACGTCACCCTCGCTAATACGGTAGCGTCTGGAGAGATTCCATCAACGCCGCCGCGGCGCACTGACGCCGGTGAAAGGCTCGCCTTCAGTGGTGGATCACGGCCTTACGGCACCGCTACGTGCCGCGTTTAGGCAAGGAACGAGTGCCCGACCAGCTTTGGCAGGTTCGGCGTCAGCCCGAGCCAAAGCGCCGCTAACGATGGCTTAGCGATAAATCGGCCAAGTCACTAGCGCAATCGTCAATCGTTCGGCCCGCTTCATCGTCTGCTGTCCATCGTAGCGGTCAAACGGTCGTGGATCACGAAGGGAATGCGCCGAAGAAGTCGGCCTCAGACCGCGACGCATAAAGGCGCCGGCGGTCGCACATATCTGTTAAACGCAAGGGAGATTTTGTACCATGCGATTTTTTGGCGTCATCGCGGTCGTCGCCATCCTCTTTGTCAGCCAGGCGGCGTCGGCGTGCACCGGCATCCGGCTGATGGCCAAGGACGGTACCGTCGTCGCCGCCCGAACGATGGAACTCGGCCTCGATTTGAAGTCCAAAGTCCTCGTCGTCCCCGCCGGCACCCAGTTGACCGGCACGCTGCCCAACGGCGCCGCCGGTATCAGATACACCACGAAATACGGCTTCGTCGGCGCGAACGCATTCGATCAACCCGTCAGTGTCGACGGCATGAACGACCACGGCCTCTACGTCGGCGAGTTCTTTTTCACGCCGGATGCGCATTACAGCGAGGTTACGCCCGAGAACGCGTCGCGAGCGATGGCTGGTTATGAATATAGCGACTGGCTACTCGGCAACTTTGCGACGGTCGCCGAAGTGAAGGCCGCATACGATCGCGTCGTCCTCGCACCAACCCCGCGCGTCGAGATGGGCGGGATGACGCCGCCGTTGCACTTTCGTGTAATGGATAGCACGGGCGCCACGGTGGTCATCGAGCCGCTTCCCGGCGGCCTCAAGCTCTACGACGATCCGCTCGGCATCATTACCAACACTCCCACCTTCGATTGGCATATGACGAACTTGGGGAACTACGTTGGCCTCACGCCGTACATTCGGCCGTCAGTCTACATCGGGAATAACGTTACGCTGCACAGTTTGGGACAAGGTTCGGGATTCTTTGGATTGCCGGGCGATGTCTCGTCCCCCTCGCGCTTCGTGCGAGCGGTTGCATACCAACAGACGGCCCTGCAGCCTGCGTCGGCTGCGGACGCGGTCTTTCAAATATTCCACATCCTCAACAACTTCGACATCCCGATCGGCACGGTTCGCCAAGTCATTAACGGAAAAGAATTCGACGAATACACGTCGTGGACGAGTGCGAGCGACCTAAAGAACCTAAAGTTCTACTTCCGCACGTACGACGACCAGACACTGCGCACAGTCGACGTACGCAGAGCACTCGCCGCTGCCGGCGGCAAGATCGCGTCGCTGCCGATGGAGTCGGGGCAGACGACGCCGATCGTTCCCGTGTCACGCTGACAGCTCACGGCGACTCAAGTTGCAATGGTCAAGAGCCTTGACTATTGCTGCGGTAAACTGCTAAATTTGACCGCAAGAAATGAAAACTGCAAGTATCCTGCAAGCGAAAACGCACTTTTCGACACTGGTTCGGCTAGCCGAACGGGGCGAGCGCATTACGATTACGCGTGGCGGGAAGCCCGTAGCTGAGATCGTTCCCACCTCTATAGGGAAACGCCCCTTCGGCCTGGACGAGGGGAAGATACGCATGGCGCCCGACTTCGACGCACCGCTGCCGCCGGAGATAGCGAGGGCGTTCGGCGCCAAGTGAGGGTGCTACTCGATACGCACGCGTTTCTATGGATTGCCGGAGACTGGAAGCGAGTTCGCCCGACTGCGCGGCGCCTCTTGGAGAATCCACGGACGGCGCTCTTCCTCTCGGCTGCGAGCATTTGGGAGTTGTTGATCAAAGCCGGAATCGGCAGATTGGAGCTTCCGGCCGAACCATCGGTGTACGTTCCTCGGCGGATCGCTGATTTTCAAATTATGGTTGTAGACGTCACCAAAGACCACGCGCTCGCTGTTTACGCGTTGCCTGTGCATCACTCCGATCCGTTTGATCGCATGATCATCGCTCAGGCGCAACTCGAAGACCTTACCGTCGCGACGCGAGACCCAATCTTCGGCAAGTACCGTGTTGATACGCTTGCGATATAATTCACGAACCACGAAGGTCGGATGTCAGCACTACGGTGAAAATTCGGAGAAAGGACGATCATTGCATGACCGCTGAAACGAATCTAACAACGATTGGCCAGCCGGTGCCCGAGTTGCCGGTAGCCGACGTCGAGCGCGCGCAACAGCATTACCGCGATGCGCTGGGCTTCGAAATCAAGTGGCTCGTCGAAGGCAAAGAGACCGGCGCGGTCGTCCGCGGAAACGCAGCGATCTTCTTCCGCAAACGAGAGGCGCCATTCGAGCCGGCCGTTCACTGGATATTCGCTCCGGATCTCGACGCGTCTTATGAAGAACTGCGGTCGCGTGGAGCGAATATCGTCGAGCCCCCGGAAGACAAGCCGTGGGGATTACGGCAGTTCACCGTAAGCGATCTCGACGGCAACCTCTTCCATTTCCACCACGGCTAGGCCGCAGGCTGCGCGGCAATCCGGTAGGCGAGCGCGCAACACCAGACCGAAAGTGCGATTCCCGCAACAACGAGGTTGTGAGGCCTCAGCGGGCCGCCGATGGCGGCGAACAACACGAGCCCCAGCGCCGAAAGCGTGCCGATCGCGCCCGCTATTCTGAACCGTGGCTCGCGAAGCATTTCCATGCACCACAGAATGCCGGCGCAGCCGATAGCGATGAACGATAGCTTCGACAGAATCTGAATGGCAATCCAGGCGGCCGCAAAGACGGCGTGCGCGCTGCGGGCATCGACGCTGCCCGAGGAAACGTACGATTGAAACCATGGTACGAAGAAACCGTCGGTGCATCCGGCGAGGACGATGCCGAGCATACCCAGAGCGGAGAGAACGATGGCCACAACGTTTATGGTGCGGTTTGCCATTGGGCGTAAGGCATAGAGAATCAGAACGCATTCGATGGCGACGCCACTAACAATCAGCGCACCATGCGTCGCTTCGTCCAGACGAGCGTCGTGCAAGTTGTGCGGATGATGCGCCGCAATGAAAACGGAACACAGGGCACATACGGCAAGAACCACCGCGGCGACGCGATATCTCGGCATGAAGGTTTCATACCACGTCGAACGCTCGATCCAATGGACAAAAGCCAGAAAGTGTCCGCTCGCATTTCGCAAAAACCGCGCGAGGCGATCCTAGAAGCTTTCAGGGACGTTCTGCTCACCAACGGCTTTCGACGCGTTCCCGTCGTCGAAGTCGTGCGCCGCGCAGGCGTCGCGCGCTCCACCTTCTACGAGCACTTCGATAACGTGAACGATCTTTTGCGCGAAACTTTGCGCGTGCCTTTTGCCGTGCTTGCGGCAACCGCGCGGGGTGAGGACACCGCGGGCAGACTTGACATTGTCCTGACGCACTTTTTCGAGCGCCGCGCCGAGGCCCTCGCCCTTCTCGACGGCGGAGCAGGGTCGATGGTTCGAAACGCTCTTGCCGACACGATCGGCGGTTCACGGATCACGGCGTACGCGATTGCCGGTGCCCAATTGGCAACGCTCGGTGGGTGGCTAGAAGGGCGCCTGCCCTTAAGCGCTCACAGCGTCGCGCGAATCCTCGAGCGCATCTCGATGAGTGATGGAGCTACCGGCGATCGCCGCTCACCGCACCGGCACGGTAATGTAGCTGTTCGTCGACCATCGAATCGTTAGCGGCGTTTTCGCATCGCGGATGTTCTCTTTGCTGACATCGCCTCCCGTGCCGTAGTTAATTTCGGAAAAAGGCGACTTCGCGACGTCGAGCACGAGCATCAGACGGCTTCGTATTTTCACGTACCGGCTCACGAACCGGCTGCGGTCAAAGACGATCGTTCGAAGCTCGCCGGGGACGAAAAGCCGGCGGGTAATGAGGTCGTCGCCATAGCTTGCGCGCCCGAGAAAGTAGGAGAGGTGCATGATCACGCCGCTCGGCAAGATTTGATACAGCACCGCCTCGACGTCCATATCGCGTTTGTTGATTGCGGCTTCCAGGTGACCCGTAAAGAAGCCGTCGATCTCCATTGAACGCGCAAGGGGAGCCGTCACAAAGACGAGACCTCGCGAGAGGTCCGGCGTTGCGCCGAGGATCGGGCTTGGATAGTAGTCGTTGCCGTTAACGGTCGCGCGATTCGCGAAATCCACCGTTTGCGTCATGAACGACCGCCGGCGCGGCGCCTGCGTCGAAAGGATCCGAGGCGTTAGATAGTATCGCTGCACCCTGGTCGCCACCGCTTGGAGCGACGCAACGTGCCGCCATACGTTTGCCCCCATCACCTCGAAGTTGATCCGGTCGGCGAGCATCGCCGGCCTCGGACCGCCGCGCATGATCCAGTCGAACCAGTCGAAGGTTAATTGTGGCGTACTGAACTGCGCGACAGGGTCGACGGTATAGCCACGGAGCACGTCGTCCTTATGCGCCGCTTGCGAGCCGAAGTGGTCGTATGGCCCGATGACCAGATAATGCACCGCGTGTTCGTTATATTCGTAATGATCTTTCAGGAAATTCAGCGCCGAGCCCTGGCCGTCGTCGTAATAGCCGGTCAGCGTAAGGACGGGGATGTTGATGCGCGAGAAATCGGTCTTATAAGGTACCAACGATTGCCAGTAAGCGTCGAACGACGGATGATCGAGCCACTTCTGGAGCCATGGGTTCGGCCGTCCGTAAATCTGCGGAACTTCGCGATACGACTTTCCGCTCTTGAACCAACGCTCGTTTAGCGTGCGCAGTGCCGGATTGTCGTAGGCCGAGTCGTCGAGATATTTGTTATCGGTAACGTAATACACCCACGGATAGTTAACCAAGAGGAAGACGTTGTTTTCCATTGGCAGCCCGTTGCCGGGGTTATTGGCAACATACGGCACGATGGTCTTGAGCGCAGGATTGTGGAGCTTCGCAGCCGCCCATTGCGTAAATCCATTATAGCTGCCGGAATACATCCCGACCTGGCCGTTACTCCAAGGCTGCTGTGCAATCCATGAGATCGTGCGATCCGCATCGCGACCGTCGTATTCGTATGGCGCGATCGCGCCGCTGCCCCATGCCTTTCCGCGCGAGTAGGCGATGACGCTTGCGTAGCCGCGAGCAGCGCCATATTCGGCCTGCACAGTATCCGAATCGGGCTGGGCATAAATCGTGAACAGCAGCGCAGCCGGCAAACGAGCGCGCGCACCTCGCGCTAGAACGAGAACGCCGGCCAATTGAACGCCGTTCGTCGAGGGAATAGTAACGTGCTGTATTAGGAAGCGACGGTGCGCGTCACTTGCGATCGCAAGAGCAGCAGCTTTGGTCTCGGGTGCGTACGCGACGGCGAGTTCAACGGCTTCGTTGAGCGAGAGTGACGTTCGGCCCTTGAATCTCGCGAGCGCGTCCGACCAACTGCCGAACGGGTCTTTGTTGGCCAAGAGACTCTCAACGTGCACCGCGTCGAGTGTGCCCAGACGCGCCATTAGCGCCTCTGCCTTTGCCTGGTCTCCCGCCACCAACGAGAGCTCGAGACGAGTCTCCTGATCCGGAATGGCCGTCGCGAGTAGTTGCCGTGCCAGCGAAGGCATCAGTCGAGCCGCCGCGGCCGGATCGCCCAATGCCGCGACGTCGACCTGCAAACTCCTCGACGCTGCCCCCATGCCGATCAGCCAGCAGAGTATCGCCGTAACTGCATAGCGGCCGCGCCTCACGCGGCGATTGTACTACGAATCTGGGCTGATCGCGATGCCGTTGGGAGTGGTCCATGGCGCGTCGACGGCTCGTTGCATCGTGCCGCCCGCTGGATAGTTCCAAATCTCGACGGCGTCGTTGATGGCGTCAACCCCCACGAGGCGCTTCCCGGCCACGACATATTGCGATACGTCGGACGATCCGATGAGGTCGGTGCTTCCGAGGATTTGACTGCCGGATGTCTGATAGACGATCGAGTATCCGCCCGACCCCTGTTGATCGCCAACGGTGATTTTGCCGTCAATGAAATCGACATCGCCCGGGTGTTGGATCGTTGCTCCGCTGAGCGTGATGTTCGTAAACGTGCTTCCCTTCAGCGAAGCGTATGCGAACTGCTGTTCTGCCGTTTCCCCATCGAGCCAAATCGTGCCGTGGTCGTCATAGCTCAAGAAGAAGACTGCAGCAATATCGGGATCGCGATGAACCGCGGGCTTGCCGGTAGCATTCTTATAGACGCTAACGCTGCCGGGAGTGCTGGCGGTGCCGGCTATATTTGATACCGCGAGGCTGCCGCTATTGGAATCGAACGAGCAGCCTACGGGGTACCATCCCTTGTCGCTCAACTCGGTCGTCGGGGTTTTCGCGCCGTGCGCGTATTCGACGAGTTGCGAATTGAACTCGTCGGCAATCCAAACGTTCGCGTTCTTGTCAACGCACAATCCGGAAGGAAAGCTGAAGCCCGTTAGAAGGCCGACTTGTTTGAGCTGCGGATAGGTGAAGACGTAGACATCGTCGCCGTAATAATCGGATTCGTACATCAACGACTGAGATTTCGATTCTGGGCTCATCCAAGCGGTCTGAGGCCGAAGGGTTGGGTCAACCGATCGAGCGCGCATAAAGGGCGTAAGACCGAGGCCGGAGGGCGTGACGCCGCTCGACGTGCTCGGGCCGGTCATTCCACAGCCGGCGAGCAAAGCGATCGCTGCAATTGAAGCGGGTTTAATCACGTTGTATTTCTCCTAAGGAGTCTGTGGCGAGAGTTTGTAGACCGTGCCGCCGTTCCCGGGCCCGTCTACCGACGTCGTACCGTAGAGATCTCCGCTCGCATCCAGATAGAGCGAGCCCTGAGGCTCCTCTCCGTCGTTGAAAATGAACGAATGCAACACCGAAAAGGCGCTACCAGACGAGCTCACTTCGAAGACGGTGCCGTTGTATTGCCCTTTGCCCCCTTCGCGAGCCGTGCCGTAGAGATTGCCATTGCCGTCCATGATCAGCGCCGAGTACGGCTGCGCGCCGTCGGGTTGTGAAGAGAATGCGTGTAGCGTGGTCTCGTGCCCGGAGGAATCGATCTTGAAAACGGTACCGCAACCCGATGCCGGTCCGTTGGCGCAGGCCGCTACCTTGTTTCCACCGGTCGAAGCCGTTCCGTACAGGTTTCCGCTGGCATCCAAAAGCAAACTCGCGACGGGCTCGCCCCCGTCTTGCCCGTTGGTGAAATTATAAAGCACGCTTTCTTTGCCGCCGCTGCTGATCTTATAAACGGTCCCATACTTCGCCGATCCGCCGAAGGCGGTGGTGCCATAGAGGTTTCCCGAACTATCCATGATAACGCCGCCCTGGGGCTGCGCACCGTCGCCGTAGGTAAAGGTGTGAACGACACTAAACGCTCCCGCGGTTGTAACTTTGAACACGACGCCGCATCCCGAGCCCGTGCAAGAGCCCTGCGTAGATCCGCCGCCGTACGCGGTGCCGTAGACGTTCCCTTGCGCATCCATAATGGGATTTCCGAAAGGCTCGCTGCCGTCTGAACCGTTCGTGAACGCGTAGAGCACACTCTCAACGCCTTGAGGGTTCACCTTATAGACGCCACCGTATTCATAGGTATAACCCTGCCCGGTATAGGTCGTCCCGTACAGATTGCGTTGGCTATCCATGAGCACGTCGCTACCCGGCCCGGTCAAATTTTGCTCGAAGTTGTATAACGTCTTCAGCTTTTTGCCGGCGCTATCGAGCTTGAACAACGTACCGTCGCGATGAAAGCCTGAATACGTTGTCCCGTAAAAGTTGCCATTCTTATCGGTCGTGAGATTGGCGAGAGGCTCAAGGCCGTTATCGCCCGTGAAACTCTCCAAGACTTTGAATTTGTACGGCGATTTTGCGTCCGATCGCATCGTCCGCTGCGAAGCCGCAACGTTGGTGGGCAACATGCCCGCGCCGTGGCTGCAGGCCGCAAGCGAGACGCTTAGCAACGCGGCGATGCTACGAGAAGTATTTCGCACTTGGATACTACCTTTCATCGATGAACGAGTGCGGGAGCTGACTGTTTTTGCTTGATGCTATACACGACGGCGCCTTCGCCCGAGTTATCATCGCCAAACTGCGTGACGCCGGCTAGAGTCTGCTGAAGGTCAATCGCCAGGCCGGCGACGGGCTGCGAACCGTCGTTGGTGCCCATGAACGAGTGCACGATGTGATACTGCTTTCCGCTCGTTGCGAGCTCGTACACCGTTCCTGCGCCTTTGGAGCCCGTTCCGCCGTACTGAGTCGTACCATAAAGAATGTTGCTCGATGTGAGGACGAGCGTGCCCAGTGGGAACTGACCGTCGGGTGTTGACGTGAACGTGTGCAGAATCGTTTCCTTGCCGCTCGCGTTCACTTCGAAAACGACGCCGCAACCATCGTCGCATGCTTGATTTCCGGCGAAGCCGCCGTACTGCGTGGTTCCGTAAATATTGTGCTGACCGTCGAGCACGACACCGGAAACCGGAACCCCGCCATCGGCGCCTTTCGTGAAATTGTACAGCACGCTTTCGTGGCCTGAGGGATCGAGTTTGAACACCGTGCCGAATCCGGTCTTTCCGCCGAAACTCGTAGTTCCATATAGATTTCCGCCGCTATCCATGGTAAGGCCGGCATATGGTTCTGAGCCATCTGTGCCATGAAAGGCGTACAACACGGTGTACTTGTGGCTCGGCGTGACCTTGAACACGACGCCGCATCCGACGCCGACCTGGGCGCACTCGCCCTTAAAGTAGCCGCCTTCAGAGGCCGTTCCGTAGATATTGCCGGCGGCGTCAATAATCAAGTCGGAAAATGAGAAGTTTCCATCTGCGCCGCCGCTGAAGGCGTGGAGCACGACTTCCGTCCCGTCGGTTTTGATCTCGTACACGCCGCCGCTGCCCGGCGACGGCCCCCCGCCACTCTGCGTAACCCCGTAAAGGTTACCTTGCGCGTCCATGATGACATCGGCATCGGGTTGAACGAGGTTCGCGCCGTTAAAGCTGTAGATGGTCGTTTCCTTGCCCTGCGGAGTTATCTTGAAGACCGTTCCGTAGTCTTCGTAACCACCGAGACTGGCGGTGCCATACAAGTTGCCTGCAGCGTCGATCGTCAGATTGGCTTCCGGTTGCTCGCCATTTTGGTAGCCCGAAAACTGGTAGATGACGCTAAAGCCCTGGCTCCGAGACTTGGCTACACTACCGGCGCTTCGCGGCGCTGCAGCCGAACTCGAAGGCGCCGAGGGCAACTGCTGCGCGTTGCTGCACGCTTGGATTGCCGCCATTAGTGCTACGCTTGGGATGATTCTGGTGCGGATTTTCACGAGTGCTCCTTTGATACGAGGTCGCTCGATCGAGACTGCATGATGATAGCGGAAGGTCTTAAGAACTTCACGCCTTGTGCTCAGGCATTGCCGAGACCGTAGAGAGAAATCTTGAAGAAAGTCTGAAACTACGCTACGCGAGAGTATGAGGCTTTTCCATATTGATAAAATGGCCAGTTGATGATAATTTCAACCTACAGATGCAGAAGAAGCGCGTTCGAGTGGCAACGATCGTACTTCGCATCGCTGGAGCGCTACTAATGCTCCTGGGAACCGTGCATCTTGTTGCAAGCCCTCATATCCCGGCTCTGCTGAACGGGAGCCCGCCAATAGTTTACGCTCACGCAGTTGGGCCGACGCTCTTAAATCACGTCCTCGTGGGGATACTGCTGCTCGCTCTCGGCTGCACCACGTTGTTAGCTGCCGGATCGCGCGAGTTATGGGCACGCCGGATCGTGTTAGTCAATGCATTTACCACACTCGCGCTGCCGATTTCAATTGTCGCCTTCATGCGAAGGCCCGAATACTATGCGGCTCCGCTCTTCGTGACGGGCGTTACCATCGCGGCTGTCGTTTCACTCGCTATGCTCCTTGCCGCGCTTTCTTTCGCGCGGCAAACCGCATGCTCGACCGTTCGCCAGTAGCCGGAACGCTTAATCCGCGTGACCGAATCAAAAGTCGATACGTCAGTCACGCGCAAGGTATTTTCATAGCTGGGAACGGCAAAAACGACTTCGTTGCCCGCGGCCATGGAATCCGGCAGGGTAGACGTCATTATTTGATATCGATGCCGCAGGTTATCGTATCCGGTGATCTGTATGTTCTCCGCGCTCGCTTGCCAAACCGACGTACTATGGTAGGTCCATGTACCGCCAACCGACGTATTGCGTTCGATCATCCCTTGTGCAGTCGGCGAAAACGACGCCAAACCGATAGGCCGATCGTCTCTCTTGGCAGCGTAGCACGTCCAATCGCCCATAAAATAGGCCATAACCCGCCCGGTACTCTTCGACGTACGATCGGGCCACGACCATCGCGGTGCGTACAGTGAGGCGTCGGCGAAAGCAAAAAGCACGAACGCGGCCAGCGTCGCAAGCGCCCATGGTTCCAGCGCTCTACCTTCGGCAAGCGATGCAATAGACGACATCCGGCGGGCCAACGTTCCCGAGGCCAGCGACGAGTGCGTTATCGCCGCAGCAAGCTGTTTTCTCCCGACGACCGCTTCATACGTAGCCAAGAGCGACTTCATGTATACCGCCCGAGTTCCCACGCCGCATGCGACCTCGTCACAGCGCAGTTCCCTATAGAATGAGATCTCTCGCAGGAGAGAGCCAATTATCGGATTACACCAAAAAAGTGCCGCAGCGAGCTGCTCGACGAGGATCGACACGTTGTCGCGGGATCGATAGTGCAGATTTTCGTGACGTAGCACTTGCATCAACGCTTCATCAGAAAATGTCGGCAGCAGGGCTGGCGGTAGCAGAAGCGCCGGCCTAAAGACTCCAAGTACCATTGGAGTTGAGATCTGCGCCGACAGCCTGACCGGAAGCCCAGCCGCCCATTCGGGAATCCGCGAAGCGACGTCGGGTGTGAGACGTGTCGAAGTGCGAAGGATACGCTGTGCCCGATACAGCGAAAGCCCAATCCGCAGGAAGCCGAGCACGGCAACAGCCAGCCAAGCGATCGACATAAGCTTCCGGAGCGGCGTGAGCCGTGCGTATAGACTCGTACCACGAAGATGCAGCGGCGGCAGCGACGCTCCAAGCGTTTGGTACCCGGACTCTGACCGGCCGTCAATCCTTCGATCGAGGTGACCGGCGTTCGCTGCCATGTTTAGCGATTGGGCGCGCGGTATTGTGCGCGCTCCGGTCGCGGACAATGCCAGCGACGCGACGAGCACGCCCGGACCGATCAACAAGACCACCCGCCAAAGGAAATACGCGTCCGTGCTCCTTAGCGGCTTGCGCCGCCACGAAAACGCTGCCGCGAAACCGGCGGCAGCGATGAGTGCTACGTTACTTACGACAAACGCGTAGTCAACCGGCGACATTGATTGTCTAGGCCTTCGGCTCTCTGGAACTTGCCGCTCTAATAATTCGGCGCATCTCCTCCAAATCGTTCGGCGTCGCGATCTCACCGTCGACGAGACTTGACATGAGCGCCGGCACCGAGCCGCCAAAAAAATTCAGCAACATTGTGCTGATCGCCGTCTTACGTGCATCATTGGCCTTAATTGCGGCAGAGAAGATGTACGTCCGATCCTCGGTTATATGCACGACAAAGCCCTTGCGCTCTAACACCCCCAGCAGTGTCATCACGCTGCTCCGAGCGATGCGAGGCTTTCGAAGACGCTCGGTGATCTGAGAAGCGCTCGAAGGCCCCTCGGCCCACAATACGGACATGATGCGCAGCTCGCCCTGCGTTAAGACCTTTGACGCTCGGCGAGCCATTAACGCTCTGTCCGGCTCCTCACTGCTTCGATCCGGATCGTCTTGCCCCAGGTCTTGCCGGCGTCCGCTGACGTAGCCACGCTGCATTGGAATCGCTCGTTCGTAATGTCGTAGAATCGAACTCTCGAAATCATGTTTCCTTTACGGATTTCGTCCACTATCTGACCGTCCCGCGCCACGGTGGTGCCGGAGTCCCATTCACCGCTTCGCGCTCCGATCTCGCGAGCTTGGTAGGTGACCGCCTGAAAGTTCCACGTCTGAGTGGTGGGATTAAAGGCTCGGAAAGTATCCACGACGATGGCGGTGCCGCCCTTCCCATTGGGAGTACGAAATTGGTCGTAAATAACGAAGCCGTCAGCACTCCGGCTAAACGTCCACGTCCCCGTGGCGGTAAATCCCTTTCCACGCTCGACATACGTCCAACCGCCCAAGAGGCCGTCGAGAACATGCGCACCGGAGGGAAGCGCCGGTATTGACCAAGGCTGGGCGAAAGCGGATGTCGTTACGAAGCATCCCCAGATCGCTAGGGACGCGAACGTCCTTGAGATACTAAACCGACGGCTGGTCATGTCGCACCTCACTTAGTAAAGCCAGTGCGGCAATAATAGCAGGATTCTTGGTGGAAGTCTACTAATTCGTTAAAACTAATAGATTAAAATAGCGGCTTGCCGTTTTGGAGAATCTTTCCGGCTGCCGCTAGGCCGAAACGTCGTACCGACGGGGAGTTGCAGGTTTGCAATACATCAAGGCCATCGTTCATATGCTTCTTGGCTCGACGATTGCGATCGGTAACGTACTCCGCGAGTGCCATCTCCGACAGGGCGAGGGCCTTCGTTCGCAGACTCTGTAAACCGTCGGCGTATTCATTGGCGTTGTTCAAATGGCGAATAGCCAGATCGTATTCGCCGCGGCGCGAGAGGAGTTGCCCTCGAAAGAGTTCGCTTCGCATAGCGTAGTACGTGTTTTCTTGATCGCCGATGTTCTTTGTTAGATCTTCAGCCGACTCCCAATACTTCGTTAGGAGTAAGCTACCAGCCAGGCTGTCGCACGCCGCCGGCGTAATGTACGTTCCGTCCATGCTTTCGGCAAGCGTATAGGCTGAGGCAGCGTAACGTTTGGCGCGATCCTCGTAGTTGAGGCTAACGCAATAATCCACCAAGAGAATCGTCGCCGTTAACATGCCGTAAGCCGAACCGGCCCGCTTCGCCAAATCCAAAGCCTCGAAAAGAACGTCCAGGGAGTAATTGGAGTTCGGGCCGCCGCCGCCCGCATAGGCATAGGCTCGCATCGCTGCGATTTGGCTGTACACGACAAGGGGCATGGCATGATGTTGCGCGATGGCAGTGCTGCGGTCAATCGCCTTTTGCGCTTCGGGTATGCGTCCGGCGAGCACCGCTGCATGGCAGGTTTCGACTAACAGTTCGATTGCCAACTCGTTCCATTCTGCCGACACATGCTCGCGCCAACCGTGGCCGGCGGCCAGCGGCGCGATCACTGAATAAGCATCTGACGGAAGTCGTGTAACGCTTGCAATTTGGAATTCCTCGATGCCGATGCGGCAATCCAGAATCTCTTTGTCTTCGATGCCGTTGTCAGGTCGAGCAAGGTACGCGCGTGCCGACTTGCACGACTGTTCTGCCCGCGCTAAATTACCCAGGTCAAAGTTGGCGCGGCTCATCTCTGCCAAGGCCGTCACGGTGGTCTTGGGTGATGTTGCATGGCGCAGCAGATCGGCGAGGTCGGATAGGGCGGCACTCGCGAAGCCCTGATCGATCAGCGAGGATGCACGGCGGAGCCGCAGACCGTCGAGGTCGCTTCGGATATCAGAGGGCATCCCGACGCGCTGACGACGCAACAACGCTTGGGCGACCCTCGTGCACGCTTTGCGCCGGTCACGGTAAAACTGTGGCAGCGAAATGCCGAGCTCTGCGGCAATATCGCTCGGCGAGCGCATGTCGCAGAGCCCACGGATTATCGCCAACGCCCGCTGGTTCCAGCGCGAGGGCCTCGTTGAAGGCAATGGCGAGAAACAGGCGCGGGCCGCTGAAAGAAGTTCGGCTCGAAGGGATGCTGTTGCAAAGTCCGCGGCGGCGAAATCATTGCCGGCCTCCTTAAAGAACGTTCGCGCGATGTCGTTTTCTCGCAGAGCGGCGGCATCGTGAAGGTGCCGGAAGAGATGGCGAACCACTGCTTCAAACGCGGACGGCTTGTGAGGTGGCACGGTGCTCTATTCACATGGAAGGAAATATGTCCCTACGGCCTTTGCGGCCCATTCCACGCTCGGCTAATTGATGAGCAAGCGAGCGCAATACACAAGTTACGGAGACAATATGGATTTGAAAGACAAAGTCGCCATCGTAACAGGCTCCGGAGGTGGCGGGCAGGGACGCGCTTTGGCAAGGCATCTCGCGCGACTAGGAGCTCGGATTGTTGTAAGCGATATCGATATTGAAGGCGCAGAATGTACTCGCGATCAGATTGCGGCTGACGGCGGATCGAGTATAGTTGTTCCCGCTAACGTAGAAATCGAGGACGACGTCATCAAGCTCGTCAATGCAGCGATCGATGCATTTGGAGGTATTGACGTCCTCGTCAACAGCGCGGGTCCGTATTACCCGGGCGAGGCACTCCCTCGTTGGCGATCGACCATTGCCGCGAATCTGATGGGCGCAATTTACGGAACGATGCACGTCATCGAGCCGATGCGAAAGCGCGGTGGCGGCGCAATCATTTATTATGGGTCAACCTCGGCTATCGGGCATGGTCGAAAGCACAGCGGCGACGCGTTCTACGACGTTGCGAAAGCGGCAGTCACGCGAATGGCGACCGGCCTCAGCTATATGTTAGAGAATTATGGTATTCGCACAAACTGCATCGCCCCTGACTGGGTCGCTACCGACGAGGTGCAGGAGTACTGGCAGACGCTCACACCTGCAGAACGCGCGCGAGACGGAATACCGGATGCTCTCACCTCGCTAGACGACATCTCTCGCGTCGTAACCCGCCTCATCACCGATGAAGACCTATCGGGTCGAGTCGTCGTGTGGTGGTCGGAAGAGCGTCCGGGGATCATTCCCCGTGGCGATTCGGGATATGGTGTTCTGGAACCGTTTGAGTTCTAGCCCGAAAATCGGTTTTCAAAAAATATCCCTAAGTCGAGGCTCGTATTTAAGTAATCGGTGCGCCACGTAGGGCGCAGCGCGTCGAGCAGCAGTGCTTCCGCCGCGCCGTAGGCGTAAAAGCTAACGCGCCCGCCTTGGGAGAGCGGCGCGCCGGCGAGCGCCCTCATGATGCCCGCGTATGTGGCCGTCGAATCTTGCGCAAGAGCGGCCGCCTGCGCGTCGGTCAGGAACGAATTGTCGCGCGCGTGCTCCGCTGCAGCAAGTCGCGCCACCATGAGTTCGGTGTAACGCGCGGTGCCCTCTTGCCAGCATTGAAAGGCGAAGTACTTATAATCGTTCGGCTTGAGCGATTTTTGGAATTGTTGCCGCGCCGCAATATACTGGCGCGCCGCTTCGGGAAATCCATCTTTGCCGATCTTTTGTATCGCATCTATGAGTCGATGCGCCGCAAAGCCGTAGGCGAGGTCGACAGCGTGGTCCCCATATGGAAACGGGTAATTGAGCATCCACATCGCGTTGGTATCGTCCGCCGGCGCTAAGCGGAGGCTTTTGACCGAAGATTGGTACTGCGGCCAGGAATACTGCCACTGGTGGAAGTGCTCGTGCAAAAGTGTCACGCTCCAGCGAATCGGCGTCTTCGATTGCACGAACTGTGGCTCACCGATCACAATTGTCGGCACACCGTTTGGAAAGGGAAAGGCCGCTTCCAGTTGCGGAGGAAACGACGCCACGGGACCAGGGCTGGCAAAATTGATCTGCACCGGTCCATTGGCGGTTAGGAGATCGATCGCGAACGGCGTCTCAGTCCAGTGCGGCCATAGTCGATCGCCGATGCGCTGCACGATTGCGGTGCTCAATGCGATGTTCGTAACGTCTTCAGGCGCGGGGGTCGCAAGGTTTACGGCCGCCGCCGCAACCCACCCGATCACGGGAAGCACGGGCTATATCGCCTTCGAGAGGAGCTTCTGCGACTACGGCTTAACGGCAAAGGGACGCACCTGCGAGAGCAGTTCGTGCAAAAACTGATCGGAATGTATGAATACCGCGAAGTGCCCCGCGCCGGGGATTGCTACAAATCGTTTGTAAGGCGCCTGGATGGCTTCTAGATAATTTCGGGCAAGCGCAGTTGGCGCGGTGAAGTCCTCCGCGCCCTGAAAGAAAAATATCGGCACGGAGAAGTTCAGGCCAAGTTCTTTGGGTCCGCTCGACCTCGTCTGTGAAAAAAGCCGCTGGCCACTCAATATCTGGCCGGCAGCGGAATCGTTGACGTCTCGCACCGAACAGCCCGGTGCTTCGAGCGTTAGCCCGATCGTGCCGTCCAGAAAAGAGTTGGCGCCCTCGAAGAGATTCGACCATTTGCGTTGCACGCTGTATCCAGCGTACGAGGGATAGGGCGGCGGCCCCACCTTGGTCAGTTCGTCAATGGCGCGCTGATTATCGACGGCTCGCGCCTTGCTTAACAATGCATCGTAGGCGACAGCGTAGTTTTTTGCCTCATCGGCAATCTCGCCGGTGCCGACGTAGGCGGAGAAGAGGTCGGGACGCGTCCGCACCATCTGTAGGCCAATGATGGAACCAAACGAATGGGCGACGAGAATGATTTTGTGCTTGCCCAGATGTTGGCGCAAATATTCCGCGAGTTCGATGCCGTCTTGCGCCAGACGATCGACGGTGAGCGTAGCGGCAATCGCCGGGCCCGTCTTTTCGAGCGTGCGCCCTGCTCCCCGCTGATCCCACTGCACCACGGTAAAATGCTCTTCCCACGGGGCGAACAACGCGAACGACCAGCAACTTGTAACGTCGCCCGGGCCACCGTGTAGAAACAGCAGCACCGGATTAGCGCGGTCTTCGCCACGTATCTTGACCCACTGCTCGATGCCGCCGATCGGAACGAAGCTGGCTTCGTCAATGCCGTTTGGCGAGTGAATCGAATAGTCATCTGTGTTGCGAGCCCGCACGAAAGTAACGTGCTCGTCCAACTGGCGGTACTGCAAATCAAGCGCGGTCGGCTGCTGCGAATCCCTCGCGGACTGACCATGCGCCGCGCCTCCAAGGCAGACAAGTATAAGGCCACAGGCCACGCCGGAACGAAGCATACGCGTTACTGCGCGCCTTCTGCGTCGCCCATCCGCCAACATTCTGGCCAGCAACTCAACGCCGAAGAGTCGCGCAGAGTTTGCGCGCCCGGGCACGCACCGCAGCGCTGCCATCGCTCAGCGCCGCGTCAAGAAGGGGACGTACGCGTGCACGAAGCCGACCGTCTGTTCCGCTCAGTTCTACCAACGCGGTTAACGCATTGACGCGCACAATGATGCTCCTGTCCTCGGCGAGCAATCGAAGAAGGATCCTCGTGCGAATTTTGTCCTCGCCGGCACTCAGGCGTAATCGAGGTAGAAGTTGCGCTACGTGCCATCGCACGGCCTTATCCGCCGACAAAGCCAAGTCGCCCAAGAGCTCTCTCCTCAAGCGTTGCACGGGAGCGTGGTTCCTCCGCGTCAGTTTTTCGAGGATATCGAGGTCTCCGGCAGTAGCCGCGGGCATAGCCCATTGCTTCCTAACTGCGTCGAAGGATTCATTCGACTCGCTAGCTGGCCGCACCGTCCCTCACAGCAGGCCGGAGTTCCACAAAGCAGTAAGTCTCGGGCGAACGAATGAGCGATTCAGCACCGCACAACACCGTGTTGCACTCGATCGGGCATACTGCTCTTGTTCGCCTTCAGCATGTCGTACCGGCGAACTGTGCAAATGTCATTGTGAAGCTAGAGTGGCAGAACCCCACCGGAAGCATGAAGGATCGCATGGCGCTCGAGGCTATTGCGCGCGCTGAGGAAGACGGTCGGCTACGACCGGGCGACACGGTCGTCGAGTACACCGGCGGTAGTACCGGCGCTTCATTGGCCTTGGTCTGTGCGATCAAAGGCTATCCAATTCGCATCGTAACGTCGACGGCGTTCAGTCGCGAAAAAATCGATCACATGGCGGCCTATGGCGCGGAGCTGACCGTCTTGCGGCACGACGGAATCAGCAAACAGGTATTCGTGGATATGATCGCAGCGGCCGAAAGACTGGCCGCGCAACCAAACGTGTATTGGACTAATCAACTGCAGAATCGCGACATGGCGCGGGGCTACGAGGTGCTCGGCGAGGAAGCGTGGCAGCAAACGCAGGGGCACGTTGATGCATTTGTCCAAATGGTGGGGACGTCTCACTCGCTGCGTGGCGTGGCAGCGGCATTGAGAGCGCGAAACCCGAAGTGCAAGATTGTGGCAGTCGAGCCGGCAGAATCGGCCGTCTTATCCGGAGGTTTGCCTGGAGTTCACAACATCGAAGGAGTCGGGATCGGGTACGTGCCGCCGTTGTGGGAACCGTCCTTGGTCGACGCAATAGTTCCCGTTTCGACCACGCAAGCCACCGAGATGGCGAGGCGATTGGCGCGAGAAGAAGGATTGTTCGCGGGCACATCCTCGGGCGCCAATGTTTGCGCCGCGATCGAAATCGCGAAGAGCCTCCCCCCCACGTCGACGGTGCTGACGCTGATGATCGATTCGGGCCTAAAGTATCTATCAACGAGCCTGTATCGCCGTGTGGAATCCGAGCAGCGTGACAGCCTCTCCGGCAAACTTGCGGACGGCGGAAACGGTAGAGCATGGCATAGCAAAATGCGCTACCCGATGGAAAAGCAAAGAGAGGCGGTCGCGCGGCTCTTAGGAGCCTTGCCGGAACTCCAATCGTCACACGCAGAGCATCTGGCTGACAACGATGGAGAGCTGTTGCCGTATATGTATTTTCCAGACGCAGTTCGCGACGCTCAAAAGCAGCTGTGCTTAGGATCGCTTCCCCCTGATTTCTTGGATCGTTTTGCTCGTGCGATTGAGATGCTGCTCGACTGGGATCCCGGCGCTCACGATTTGGTCGGCTTAGGCATTATCGATGAACTAAAGGAAGCCGACTTTTGGCAAGCGATCTATCCGAAGCTGGGGCCAAAGTCCCGCGCTGTGGCCGCAGAAGGTTGAATGTTACGAGCACAGGTCTAGAGGTGAGAGACGAGGCTCAGATTTCTGTTGCGACTTTTGCGGTTATAATCGTTGCTTGTGCACTTACCGGCGGGGGCGGCGTTGCCAACGGCGCAGCATGTTCGCCCGAAAACTGGCATTGTCTTGCGTATTTCCCTACCGACATGTTCGCGGGAAGCATCTTCTTCGGCGCACCCCTCTTCGTTATACCGAACGTCGTGCTTCTTGCGCTGCTAATCTTCGTTGTGAGGGTCCGCGTTTCGGTCCTGTCAGTAGCTGCTCTTCTACTGATGAACGCCGCTTTAGGGTTGGCGGTTGGAAGCACGTTCTTTCGTGGGCAGCTTCCATGAGGCGAGATTGTGCGTAGTCTAGCCGTCGCGACGAGAACAGCCACACGTGTCAACGCCGATGGAGCGTCGGAGCGGAGCGAGTATGTCAACAATAAGATCCGTTGAAGAGCTGACCAGCGGCGACTCACTGTGGCCGACCATAACCAAATGGGTGAGGCAAGCCAACGTAACGATCGACGTACTGCCGCGTACCGATTCCGATGCCGAACGTGAGATAGCTGCCTTGCAGGTTACAACGCGATCAGCGCTCGGCGCGATTGTATTTGAATCCGGCGGCATCATGCTCGACCACAAATGGCTACGTCTCCTTGGGACCGGTCTCAAAGATGTCAGTCCTAGCATCGGCCACTTGAATGGTTTGCTTGATAGCAGTAGCGCTTCGCTCATCCCTGGAACTTTAGTATTTGCTTGGGATGTTCTCGGTGGCATCTTCGTGATAAACGAGAATCGATTGCCCTTTCGTCGCGGAAATGTCTGCTACTTTGCTCCTGACTCACTCGCGTGGATGGACACACAGATGGGCCATGCGGAGTTCTGCAAATGGAGCTTTACCGATAGTCTGCCTCGTTTTTTCCATCACTTGCGATGGTCGAACTGGGCAGCTCAGGTGACGACGATACCGGCGGACCACGGCCTGGCACTCTACCCGCCGCTGTTTAGTAAGGAAGGTACGCAGATCGAGAACGCTGCCAAAAAGAGCGTGCCAACGCTTGATCTTCTGAGATTACAAATACACTATGGCAAAGAAGTCGGAAACTTCGATTCAATTGAGCGCACCTGTTAGATTATACATATCCCCCGCGATGCGCCAGGCGCTTCGAAAAGGCTACTATTTCGCACAGCGTCAGACGGGAGTTGATCAACCACTATGGCACTATCGGTACTTCTGACTCGCGGCGTCCTATTAACGTGCGGCCTTTCGATGCTCGCCGCCGCATCGCCGGCTCCAGCCCCTCCGCTTCGTCCTCAAGTCATGATTGTCGGCGTTGCCCACCTGGTTGCGCGGCGCGACGTTCACAATGCAGTCTTTCAAGATAGCCCACTGTCGCCGGCACGCCAAAAGCAGATCGCCGACGTGGTCTCACGCTTGGCGGCATTTCATCCCACCAAAGTGGTCGTCGAAGCGCCGATGGGGGACCCTGGGTATGCCAAGGAATACCGGGAATTCATTGCGCACCATTGGTCGTTGCCGGCCAATGAGGTATATCAGTTCGGATTCCGACTAGCGGCGGCAAGCCAAAATACCACAATCCTCACTGCCGACACGTGGGGTCCATCACTGGTCGAATCGGACGCAGCGACCGCGCGCATCAACTCGTACCTTCAGGCAAACTTCAACAAAGTGCCTGACGCCGACTTTGACGCCGTTCTCAAGCATGAAGACGAGCTCGAGCGCGATGGGACATATCTCGACCTTCTTCGCTATCTCAATAGCGACGTCGCGATTCGCGCAAACGCCTCGGTCTACAGCGTCTTGGCCGGCATGGGGCACGACGTCGCGCAAGCGGGAGCCGAGTATACCGCCCAGTGGTATACACGCAATGTCTATATCTATTCGAACATCGTAAGTTTGATCCAGCCCGGCGACCGTGTCGTCGTACTCTTTGGTCAAGGTCATGAATACCTGTTGCGTGAACTCGTTCGACTGAATCCGAATCTGGACGATGTGGATGCTCTGCAGTACTTGAACGGCTAGTCGGCCCGTAATAGCGGTCGCGGCCGAACAGTTACACCGTGCGTAGCGTGACCGTCTCGCAGTCTCACGGTAAACGCGGCGCTTCCAAAGCGAAAAACGTCGAAGTCTTTCACGCCCATAAGTGTAACCGGCGTGCCATTGACGTTGATGATGTCATCGCCTGCGCGAATTCCGGCATCTGCGGCCGGTGACGCCGCGGCCACCGAAACGACGTGAAACGATTCTGGGCTACGTTGGCCGACGGTGAGTCCGGTCATGTCTTCGCGAAACGGCCGACGCAGGCTCGCGTTCGGCAGAAACGTGACGGTGCGGGCATGGTAGTCGAACGTGACGGTAAAGCGCGATAGCACGTCAGCGCCGATGTTGCCGGCTACGCTCCTTGAGGAAAAATCGCCAGCTGACGCTCGCGCCACGCGCACGATAGGCGCGCCGATATTAAAGCCTGCGATGGAAAAGTTGCGTGCGCGATATTCGTCTTCCGCATCGCTGCCACCGATGCCTAGTCCGACGTATCGAACGCCGCCGCTCGTGTACAAGTGGTTGCGTTCCGCGAACGGTGCGAACAGTGTGATGCTGCTTGAATCGCCGGTGTCGAGGCTGAAGAGACCGCGCTTGCCGTCGATCGAGGCCCAAATGTAGGCATGTGACCCGTCGCTGAGAAACGGTAACGCAACGCCGCCTCCAACGGCGGCTAACGAGAACGGCGACAACGACAGCCTTCGCCGCGCGTAGTCGATACGTACGCGAAAGTTTTGTAGGAATTCGGCGCCGACAACGCCGTCAACCGTAATGTCGTGAGAAGGATGGACGATCTGGTAAGGCAACGGAAGAACGATGAATCTTTGCCCAGCCAAGGACGCCTTGCCTAACGCGATCGTCCCGACGTCGGCAATCGACGCGCTTTCGCTGCCCTCGCCGCTACCGCCGACATCGATCGAGCCCCCCGTTCGAACCCGCAAACGCCTCGCCGCCGCCGGTAGCAGCGAGTTTTGACCACCGCTATCGAATAAGGCGATCAGCGATTGAGTTCCGACACGCAGTCGCAGGAGGATGTGCGCCATATACGTACGTGCATCCGAGCTTATCGGGATCGTGACAGTGCCGGGCGCTTGACCCACATACTCCGCCTTCGGCGTCGCGAAGAGGCTTGTTGACGCCGCACGGATCAGCCGAAAGGATGAGAGCTGGGTCACCGTTGTCGATCCGCTCGCCGTTTGCTCGGTCGCAGTAAACGGCCACACCATGCCCTCGACATCGCGATAGCCGGAATAATCCGTGCGGTCCGGGCCATAGTCCGATTGCACTACCGTCCGATTCAAACGGTGCGTTGCCGCATCGAACCAGAGGATTGCTGTGGAGCCACGCGGCGGCGTCGCGGCGATGAGATCGTACGTTATGCCGCCTTGGGAAAGGCGGCCAATGTAACGTTTCGCGGCATCATCGTGTAGATTCAACCAGGCTTCGGCCGCTATGTACGCCCCCGTTACGCTGTCGCGATACAAGCCCGGAACGTCGACCCGGCCCACGATACCGTTTTTGGCGACCCATGCTGTTCCGTTAAACCCCTGTGCGATCGTCAAGGAACCGGAACGGAAGCGCGAAATGCTGCGCCCATCGGCAAAACGCACGAGACCGCTGACGCGGCCGGGAAGACCGCCTTGCGCGTCGCTCCCTGCATACGCAAAGCCAACCCACCGGGTGCGTACCGAGGCGTTGGCCGCCGAACGCACCGCGGTAAGCACCGAATCGAGGCTGGAACGTGGGACAGTTGGCGCGGAAATGCCGACCAGGGTCGTTAGCAGTGCCGCCGCCGGCACGCTAGCTATTATTCTCAATGTTGATAATATATAGGCGCGATGGCGAGTAAAGTCAAGAAACCGAGCCTGGCCGACGCTCTCCTCCACCCGCAACGCCTGGAAATTGTTCGAATGCTTGCCATCCACGGGCCACAGTCGGTTCGCGAGCTCGCAACACGCTTGCCCGCGATTGCACAAGCAACGCTATACCGCCAGGTCAAAGTGCTGCAATCTGCCGGCGCGATGATGCCCAGCGGCAAGCGTATGCAGCAATGGGGTGCGCCGGAAACCGTCTATGGGCTGGTCGAAGGAGCTACCACGTCGTTGCGATTGAAGAGCAGCCAGCGCTCGCCCGAATCGATGCGCCGGTATTTCGCCGCGGTGCAAGCCGCTCTATGGTCGGCATTCGAACGCAGGCTAAATGGAGGGCCAATCGCAAGCGGCGAGCTTGCCGTACGTCATTCGGTCGTTTACCTTAACGCCGATGAGCTGCGCGAGGTGAAGGCTATATTCGCGAGACTCAAAGAGCTCGAAATCGATCGTGGCGGCCGGCGTCGTCTCTTCTCGTTGAGCCTTGCGCTGTTCCCGGAGCCAAAAACGTCCAAAAAGTAATCAAGTCTAACAAGTTAGTGTGGTCCGTAGCGATCTAAGAAGATAGCCATCCACTTGTAAACGGCAATTAAATTCTCGAGATGTTGAATTCCGTGTCCCTCGTTACCAAAAACATGCAATTCGACCGGGATGCCCCTGCTCTGGAGCGATCGAGCAATACGTTCACTTTGCTCGAGCGGAACCACCTTGTCGTTAGCGCCGGCGATAATAAGTACGGGGCGTTCGAACTGCTCGGCATGATTGATGGGCGAGATGGACGCCAGGAATTCGCGGTCAGCGTCGAGCGATCCATAGACGCCTTCCCGGTAGGCGCGTCGAGCGGGGGCCGTCTTTTCAAGAAAATCGATCCAATCCGCGACCCCATAGATATCTATGCCGCCTGCAAAAGCTCTGGGGTAGTTATAAAGGCTCGACAGGACGACATACCCACCGTATGATGCGCCATCGATAAAAACACCGTTCGCACGCGCATCACCTGATGTTACCAACCAATCGCGCAAGGCCTTGACGTCTTTCACGGCGTCCTCGCGTTTTCGCGCATCGGCGGCGTGTAAGTACATTCGCCCGTAGCCCGTACTTCCTCGAATATTGGGGTCGAGCAACGCATATCCCCGCGACGCTAAGTACTGTGCGGCGGGATAAAACCACGCGCGGTCCTGTTCTTCTGGTCCGCCGTGAATGTCGAGCAGCGTCGTAAGCGGTCCTCGATGTGCCTTGGGCCGAAAGTACCACGCCGGCACCAGGGTGCCGTCGAAACTTCGCACGCGCACGATGGTCGGCTGCACCAGCGTCTCGGGCCGAATTCCGTGGAAGTTTGGCTTGAGGATCTGCACGGTTTGGTGTGATTGCAAATCATACGACCAGATTACTTTTGGAAAGGTTGGGCCGGAGGCGGCGTACGTCAAAATGCCGCCTCCCTTCATGAAGAGCAGATTTTCCGCTATGTACGGTGGCATCACTGGCTTGCCGATCGTTCGTCCGTCCTCATCCGCCACGACGACATTGCCGAACCCGTCGTCATTCACGATGTACGCCATACGTTGACCATCGGGAGAAAGCAGGACCTCGTCCACGTCATGGGCGAGCGCGAAAACAGGACGGATTGCAAGCGTAAGGGTACTGATGCGCTGAATCGTGTGAAATTCTTGGTTCAGGTCGGTGACGCATAAGATGCTGCGGCCATCGGGTGTGAACTGCGCGCTCTGAAAGGTCGCTTGGCCACTGTGCGGCGTCATTAGCCGAGCGGCGGTCCTCCGCAAATCAACCGCGTACAGATTGTCGTCGTACGGTGTGATCGCTTGCCGGACCAAAAGTTGCGTATCGTCCGCGGACCAACTCGTCGCCGATGCGTTGCCGTTGTCGACCGTATAAATTCGGTGCGTCTCATTCGTCCTGCGATCGAGAACGTATACGTCAAATGCGTTCTCCTTTCGCAGATTCGACGAGAACGCAAGCTTTGCGCCGTCAACAGAGAATGCGCCGAACCTGTGGGCGACAGTCGTCTCATTTGGGAAGAGCGGAACTGAGCCCGGGCGATCGTCACGCAGATAATAGAATTGATCTACGCCGCTGTTTCCGGTGGACTTCGAGAATAGAATCGTATGAGCGTCTCGAGGAACCCACGTGGCAAAATCAACTCCGTCTCTTTCCTCCGTGAGCTGACGGCGATGGGAGCCGTCAGCATTCGCTACCCAAATCTGCCAGCTTCCTGTCTCTTCAGACGTATAGGCAATGCGCGAACCATCAGGCGAGGCCGAAATCCATGCGACGTCGGTCATGCTCAGATAAGTACGCAGCGGAATATCGCCCGAGTGGGCGGTAGCTGGGTGCGGTCGGAGCAGCGCAAAAGCAAACAGAGCGATGCATCGCCGGACTTTCATGGGCCCAAAGGTAGCACGCTGCCGTGCCCGCTGCTAGGACATCCGTGCCAGTTCGTTACTGCGCCGCGCCGCGATAATGCGAAGGCGAGGCCCCTGTCGCCGCCCGAAAGAATCGGTCGAAGTGGCTATGATCGAAGAAGCCGCACCACGCCGCGATTTCCGTGATGGGTTTTGAACTTCGGCGAAGCATAGACATGGCAACTTTGAGGCGCGCCTGCCTGAGGTATTCGCCCGGTCCGTAGCCGAAGGCGGACTTGAAATCGCGGTACAGCGTGGTACGCGAAACGCCCAACTCGCCGGCAATAGCGGCAAGCGACAGCCGACACTCTAGCGACGAGTGGATGAACGCTCGGGCGCATAGCGCCCGCCTGCGGCTCCCTCCGTCGTAACACTTACTTTGCAATGCCAGAGCGAGTAACTCTTGCCCTAAGCCTTCGACAATCGCATCGGAAAATGCGTCGAATTCCGCGAGCTCCCGGTGCAGCCGCGAGACTGTACGAGCGATTCTAGAGTTATTCAGGTAGAGCGGTGATTCGAACACCACTTTGCCCGCGTCTTCGGCTTCGGCTCCGTTCAAACTAACGCGCAGCAAAACGGCAAGATCGCCTCCGAATTCCTGGGAGTGTGTCTCCCATGCCGGGTGGGCGACAGCCGTTCCCGGAGTACATAGGCGCGACCCTTTACCGTATCGTTCGTGATAGGATCCGCGCAGCGTGAACGTAAAATATGGCGTCTCGTGCGCGTGTTTTGGAAGGGATGAGCCTCCGCAAAAAACGCTCTCCATGACATCAAATGGACCGGCGGTTCGACGTTGGACGAGCTTTCCGAAAAACTTCGAGGAGACCATGGCTTAGCCGGCCACCTATCCTGCGGTGAGCAAATCAGCTAGACGTTCTCGTCCAAGCCTTCGCATCGAGGCCGATCCAAATCGCTGCACGACGTCACGCGCTTCTCGAGCTCTGGCCAAAGCTCGCCCGCGGTATCCGCATTTCATTTCGGCCACGGCAAGATCCGGTAAGATCATTGCGAGGCTTCTGAACTGGTGCAGGCGTTCGGCTTCGTGCGCCGCCTCGACGAACATTCCGGCGGCGGCGTAGCTCTCTCCCCGGCGCAAGAAAAGTTGCGCTTGGAAGCACGCATTTCGCATCGCGTAGTATGGCGCAGTCGGAAGCGGATGGCTTCTTAGAAGTTCTTCGGCGTAACGCCACTGCGACGTGCGAAGTAGAATGGCTGCGACGGCGTCGATCGTGCAGGCGATCAGGTACTCACCTTCGGTTGCGCACGCGACACGATATGCGATCTCTGAATGCCGCCGCGCATCTTGCTCGCGTCCTTGTGAAACGAAATAGTCCGCTAAGCCGAACGCGGCAAAGAGCATACCCTGAGCCGAACCGGCACTCTGTGCTGAGCGCAGAGCGGTCGTCAAAGATTCGAGGGGTTCCAATGTGGGGCCGGCGGCGTTCGCCGCGTACGCTCGCATGAAGTCTACCTTGCTTTGGAGGGTTGGCCGAAGTCGGAGCTCCAGCGTGATGTTCGACGCCAAATCGAGCGCCTCGCGCGCATGTGCAATCTTCCCTACCAGCACCGCCGAGCGACACGTGTTCAGTAGCACCTGCACGGCAAAATCGCCATCCAGAGCTCGGCGGTCAAGCCCCAGGTCGGCCGCGAGGGCACAAATTCGCTCGTAGGAAATAATGGGGTCGTCCTCCATGCACGAGACGTAAAACTCCACTAAGCGAATGCGCGCTTCGAGCATGTCGGTTAACTGACGCTCCGCCTGATCCTGTTCGAGCTTCTCTCGCGCCGAGGCGCAATGGTCCTTGGCGCGGGCAAGACTGCCGAACTCATAAGCGGCTCTGCTGAGCTCGCAAAGCACCGGAATTACTTCCTGCTTCGTGGCGATTTCACGGAGCAGGGTTTGCGCTTCGATCATGGCGCGCGCCGCGAACCCTTGATCGATCAACGTGCCTATCCGAACGACGCGCAGCTTGAAGACGTCCTCTTGGGCGTTGACAACGCTGAAACGCTCGCGGCGCTCGATTAAAGCGCCGACCGTTCCCACAATGGCATTGCGACGGTCGCGATAGAATTGTGGAAGCGAAATCCTCAAGTCCGAGGCGATTTGTTTTGCAGAGCGTCCCTGGCAAAGTCCCGTGATAATCGCGAACGAGCGGTCGGCTCGACGCTGGCCTTGGGGAACGTCGGCACGGTAGCGCGATCGTGCGGCGGAAACTAGCGTCAAACGAATTTCCGCCAGCGCTTCATCTTCCGACACGCCGCCGCTTTCTTGACTAGCGAAGTATGCGGAGACGAGGGGATTTCGTTGTAGTTGCTTTGCGTCGTCGAGGTGCCGAAACAGGTCGCGCGCCAGGCGCTCGAGTCTCTGCTGTTCGTGTCGCTTTGGCACTCCCGCGCGATTTCTGGCAGGTTCGTTCAAGACCTTTGCTGCGGCGCCGCCCGGTGTGAATTCTCAAAGAAATGAGAAAAACGACGAGCCGAAGAGTGGTGCCTTTTAAAGTTTCTTCATACTTTTTGCACACTATTACAGAACACGACGGTACCGACCGCATCCCTATTTTCTCAGGAGCATTCCATGCACGTCACCTCGAAAATTAGACGCCGCCTTGGCCCAGCCGTCGCATGCGCGCTGCTGGCGGCCTGTTCCGCGGGGGCGCCCGGAACCATGACACCCAACGCTCCGCAACGCGACGCGAGCGGCGCGCGGACCGAAAACACAACCATATTCATTTCGGGCTCGAACCCCAGCGCAGTCTACGTTTTGAACTCCAAAGGCGATATCGTCTCGACCTTGACCGACGATCTCAACGTTCCGCAAGGTCTGGCCGTCGATCGATCGGGAGACTTATATGTTGCGAATCTGGGCGCCCCCAACATCCTTGTCTTCGCGCCTCCCTACACGGGCACACCCACGGTAATAAGCGACGAAGCCGGTGCCTCACCCCTCGACGTCGCCGTAGACGCTAGCGGTAATCTCGCGGTAGCGAATCTGTCGACGGCGTCCGGTAACGGAGATGTGGTCTTATACGCCGCCGGCGCGACCAGTCCGACAAGCATCATTTCATCTCCGAACTTTCAACAACCGAGATACTGCGCGTTCGATAAGCACGGTAATCTCTTCCTCGACAACATCCAAACTTCTGAAGCTCCGCGAAGCCATCTCGGCGTAGCCGGACCGGGCGACAGGAGCGAAAACGTCACGATCGGCGAGATACGCGGGGGCCTGCACGGTACCTCGATTACGCAACTGCAGACGTCGAACCAAATCGACAACGGCGAAGCCGGGAGCGTCCAAGTGACGAGCTCCGGCAAAATCGCGATCGACAATTATGTGACGCCCGGCGGCACCGGTGGAAACATCTATACGTACGGCGCGCCAAAGCATAACGATCTCGGAGCGCCGGCCATGTTACACCTTAGGCGATCGATTCAACCGACGACGTTTGCGTTTACCGTAGGGAGCAAACGCCTCTTCACGGCCGATTACTCCCTCGACGCGGCGCAAGCATACACGTATCCGGGAGGACGCCTCCTCAAGACCTTCCACTTTCCTTCGCGACAGCTCGTGCAGGGCGTCGCGATCTACCCCAATCAGCAGTTCCCATGACAACTTTGAGAATCAATAAGGAGCATCCACGTATGAGATTTCTTCCAGCAGTTTCGAGTGTCGTCGCCACAACCGTTGCGCTCGCGGTTCTCGGCAGCGCTGCCGTGGCGCACGGCATAGTTCCCACGTTTATTATGGATGGTCGCGTCAGCTACAGCGGCAGTTGGCCGGTAACGATAAGCAAGGCGCCGCGCGGCAATGGCACCTATTGCCTCACCTTGAAAGAGACGGGAAGAAACGCCGGCTCGGCGTCACTGACCGGCAACGGCAGTAACCAACCGTTCGGAACGTTTTTCATTATCAATCACATTCTCATTGCTACGATACAACAGGAGGGCGGGTCTCAAAACGCCGGCCTTCTCTTCATAGCGCCCGCCAACAACGGAAACGTCGGCAGTGGTGTCTTCGAACAAGTCTATGGCGGAGAGAACTCCGACTCAGGCCGTTTGGTGTTTGGCACAAAGGGTGGTTGCTAGATGCGCGCGCTAGCAATCGCGACAGTGGCAATCCTCGCCGGCTGCGGCACGAGCGCAGGATCGCAGTTCGCGCCGGATGCTTCTCAAAGCGCGTCATCGGCGAGCCGCAGCCACGTCGTAAGCGGAACGCGCGGGGCCCTCGGACCGGTGCTGACCGCAGCCGCGAGCGGAACGATAACCGGATGGGACGTCGATCAAAGCGAAGGCATCGGTCTGCTGTCGGCCGGTTACAAGAACGGAACGCGTTTGGAAACCTTTGATCTGAAAACGGCAAAGATCATTAAGATGGGTTCTTTTCAGAACGGCGGAAGCGGTAGCATCACGCGGCAGTATATCGTGCTGCGTATTCTGGCCAACGACGTCGCGCTGGTGGACGATCTCAATTTCCACTACCAAGGATTTCAGCGCTACGATACCTTCCCCACCGTGAGTCCCATTGCAAAAGCGCGGGTCACGGGGCATTGGACTCCGGCGCATCGCAAAGACCTGCTGGTGAATCCCAGTGAAGGGTGGGTTGCCGTCAACCAGGATACGTCGGCAAACCTTATAATGGCCGACCGAGACATCCATCGCAGCAAGGGCGGTAAACTTGAGCTGATCGGTTCGGACGTCGCCAAAGATACGTTTATGAAGCCACCTCGTTTAACCCCGCACCAAGTCTACCAGCCTCCCTATCTCGTCATGCAGGATACCGCCGCCAATGAAGCGATCGTGCCCGTGCAACTCTACGTCAACGGTCTGTACAATCCGTTCGAAGCGCCGTCATTCGACCTGTACGAACAATCGAGTGGAAAGCACAGCGTGGTCTCGCCCGCCCTCGGTAGCGGATCCGTCATGGGCGGCGCCGTCGATTCAACGACGCACATGATGTGTACCACGACGAGCGAAGACTCCGACGTCGAGTTCATTAACCTCACGACGAAGACGGGGTTCGCCGAAAACATGCCCAACGGAATCGGCGAGGGCAGCGGCGGCGGCGCCGTGGCCGTAGACGAGCTCAATCACCTGTTCATCGTCACGCAGCCGGCCGGCAGCCTTTTGAACACCGCGTCGATCTACGTGTACAACGAGAAGGGTAACTTGCTGGAATCCATCTCGGGCTTTGACTTCGAGAACGCGTCGGCTGCAGTCTTCGCCTATGTCGCCGTCAACCCGCAGCTGCGGATCGGCTATGTGACGACCGCGAACGCGGCGCAGCTACAGTCGTTCTCGTACTAAATGATCCAACTTTTGGCGCTCATCTTAGCCGCAAACGTAGGAGCGAGCCAACCGAAAGCCATCCTGCCGTTACGACCGTACCTAAAGCAACAGGAAACGATCGATGCGACCATTGATGGCGTGCACGGTACGTTCTTATTCGACACGGGAGAAGGCGTGAGCGCCATCGGTTCGGATTTCGCCCGACGCATCAAATGTAGGCCGTGGGGCAGGATTACGGGCTTCCGGATGAGCGGCGAGCGCGCCGGTTATCCGCATTGTGACAATCTCGTGCTTGCGGCAAATGGGATCACCGTAAGCCTGCCTTCAGCGATAACGTTAGACGTGGGCGATCTTATCGGCGCCAATGCTCCGCATATCGATGGTGCGATCGGTCTGGATGCGTTCGCCGGATTAGCAATAACCATCGTACCGCGCGGCTGCATAATCGTAGAATCGCGGGATAGTCTCGCGCAGCGTATCATCTCCGCCCAACCGCTTCCCATACGCATCGTGCGCGATGCCGAAGGGGTTGCTCTTTCGGTCGATGGCGCGGTCCCGACGCCGGACGGCATCGCATGGATGGAACTCGACAGCGGCAACGGTGGGTCGCTAGTCGTCGGCGATCACATCGCGCCGCTGCTCGGGCTGAAAACCGACGTGGCCTCCCCAGAACCGTACTCGTTCAAGCTTGCAAACGGCATAGTCGTTTCCGGTCCGACGCGAACACGCGACCTGATCATGGACGGCGACATCGGTGCACGCTTCTTGAACGACTGGAACCTCACACTCGATCTCGCGGCCGGACGCGCGTGGTTAGCACCAAGAGGCGGCTGTCTCGTCGGTTTCACGAAGAGGAGGGAATCTTCGCGCACCGTGATTTCCTCGGCAACGAGTTCAAACGTGGAACCGTAGTGGCCGCAAAAGACCTTATGGCATATTAGGCGCATCCGTGCGCATTGCCGTTCATGCGGACCGCGCCGGACTAACGCGCGGCCTCGGATTCACGAAGAAGCGCGGGAGGCCCAGAACGCGTCTGACGTCACGACCGGCGTGATCTCAAAGTCAACCAAGTCGTGCCACGCACAAGTCCACGACATGAGCGCGTTCACGCTGGGCGCAGTCATCAGCTGATAGCACGTTTCCCCCGACGCCGCCATCCAACTCGCGACGACTGTTACGTCGGCGGGGAGCAATCTACCGAGTTTCAGAAAACGCTGACCGACCTGCTCGAGCGAGCCGCATTTGAACCGCTCGATAACCATGAACGTCGCCATGTGCTTGACACGTTACCAGATGGTCACGTATAATCCTTGGCAGTGGACGACGTTTTTAAGGCGTTGGCCGACGTGAGTCGCCGGACGCTCTTGGACGCGCTGTTCAAACGCGATGGACAGACGCTCGGCGAGTTATGTGGGCGGCTCGAGATGACGCGATTCGGAGTGATGAAACACCTTCGCGTGCTTGAAGATGCGCATCTGGTGGTTTCCCAAAAGAACGGCCGTGAACGACGCCACTACTTGAATCCGATCCCTATCCAAGAACTCTACGAACGCTGGGTGAGCAAATATCGCCGGGGGACGGCGAGCGCACTCATCGCACTGAAACGGAGAGTCGAAGAGGCAGAGCATGACGAGCGGACAAGAGCTACAGCACGTATACGAAAGCGAAATCCACGCCCCCGCTGACGCAATCTGGGATGCTTTGACCCGCGGGGACTTAACCGAGCGCTATTGGTACAATACTACTGTTGTCTCGGAGTGGCGGGTCGGCGCTCCCGTCAGGTTCTTCAGGAACGGAACGCTGTCGGTTCACGGCCGCGTGATGGAATTCGATCCGCCGCATGTGCTGGCGTATACATGGGCTCATGCCGCTGATGAAGCGGATCCCGAACTTGCGAGCGACCCGCCCTCGACGGTAAGGTGGACGATCGAACCGGCCGAGTCCGGCTGTCGGGTGACGCTCGTTCATAGCGGCTTCGCTTCCCCAACAAAAACGTATCGGCTCGTGCGCCGGGGTTGGAACTATATATTGTCCGGTCTGCAGACGCTATTAGAGAACGATTCGGAATTACACGCGGATTGGAGTGACGACGACGAGGCGCGTGCGGACCTTCTTACCGACCTGCCCGTGAGAGGGCGAGGCCTGGTATACGAGATCTACATTGCCGGGCCGCCCGAGCCGATCTGGCAAGCGTTAACCGAGGGCGCGCTCACATCACAGTACTTTCCGCAATTGGTTCATGTAGATCGTTGGGAAACCGGTGCACCTATCGAATATCGCGAGGCCGATGGAACCGCCGTCATCGAGGGGGAGTTGCTCGAGGTCGACCGACCATTCTTATTGCGCTATTCCTTCAGGAACCGCTGGAACACCAATGCGGTTACCGAGCCCCCTTCTCGTGTTACGTGGCGAATTACACCACTGGGCGAAGTATGCCGGGTGACGCTCGTTCACGATGATTTCAGCGCCGATAGCCCCACTTTTGACGACGTCCGGCGCGGATGGCTGGAAATCACGTGTGGCCTCAAACGAGTCGTCGAGACGTTACGTCGTGATCAGCGAACGGATGTGGGGGTCCTGAACGGTTAGGTCGCGATCGAGCGGAGTGGCATAGCGGATGCGTGACAAGACGGCGCGCGCGGCCGGGGCATCGTCGGCCAAAAGAAAACCGATCGCGACGTCGCGCGATTCGTAGCAGTCGAGTGGTCTGCCCGCGATGCGCTGCAGCGAAAGCAGCGCGCGCATGCGCCGGCCTGTCGCCGCGTAGATTCCGTCAACCAATGCCTCGGTATCGGCTGAGCTGAGTCCGAGCCGAGAGGCGTCTTCGAAATAATGCAACGCTTGTGGATAGTTTCGTCGCGCTTCTTCGATGAGACCGGCGAGTACGGTGGTTTCAAGGCGAGTGGGCTGCAGCGCGAGGGCGGCTAGCGCATAGCGTCGCGCATCGTCGTAACGCCGCTCGTAGTAGTACCCTCGGGCAAGCCACGCGTACGTCGCGGTTGAAATCGGTTCTTTGCTCGCGGCAAACTGCAGGCGAGTTACTCCGTCGGCGGTCTTTCCCTGCGCGATCAAATAATTGCCGTACCACTCGTTGGCGAGGGCATTGTTCGGATCGAGTCGCAGCGCCGTGCGCAGTTCGCGATCTGCCGTCCCGTTGTCGTTCTCAAAAACGCGCGTCGCCATCGCGTAGGCGACGTGCGCTTCCGCCGAAGTAGCGTCGACCGCTAATGCGCGTGATGCCAGCACCGTCGCCAACGATTTCCAGCGTCCCCACTGATGACACGGCCCTTCGAGGTCGGCAAGCTCGGTGTAGGCATTCGCTAACGCGGCGTAGCCGAGTGCACTGCGCGGAGCGAGCGTGATAACGCGGCGAAAATAGCGGACACTGCGCTGCATGCCGTCCACGGAGCGCAGGTTCCAAAAATAGCGGCCCAGCGAGTACGCTTGGCGGGCCTCGGCGCTCGGCAGAAACTGTGGCGTCACGCTTCGCGCGGAACCACCGACGAAGAGCAGCACGAGCAACATCGCCAAAGTGAGCGCTGCCCTTTGAAAGCCGGCTCGCTCGGGTAGCGGCGCCGGCGGGGTAAAGCAGTAGCCGCGTCGGGGATACGTCTCGATGACATCTCGCACGTCGTACCGCTCGAACGCTTGGCGCAGCAAATACACGTACTGCGATAGATTGGCCTCTTCGACGAAGCCCTCGGGCCAGAGCATTTCCATGAGCTCGGACTTGGTGACGACCTCGCCGCGACGACCGGCAAGCGCCGCAAGCAACTCGACCGCTTTCTTGGGCAAGCTAACCGGCCGGCCCGCCGCGCGCAGCGTCATCGAAGCCGTGTCGAGTTCAAACGCACCGAAGCGAGAGATCATATAACACCTACGCAGTGATTGAGAGAATCTTGAGGACACGCGGGCTGAAGAAGAGCGAATCTTCAGATATGCTGGCAGTTTCCCTCGTTGGAGTTTGGGCGGCCTCGCGCCCCGCGATCATCGACCGGCGCTGGGCGCCGGAGCCGCCGTCGTTTACCGAACACTACTTTCTAGTCGTGGGCAAATCGCGCGGCGGCCGCGTCACGGCGTTCGTGCGCAATCCCGAGTACAACGCCGGCGCCTTCATTAAGCTTCGAGCTGTAGGCGTGGCGGCGAGCGCGGTCACGCTTAGGGCGCTCGGGCGCGCCGATATTGAGGGGCGCCTGGAGGGCGGCACGCTAATATTCCCCACGCTCGTCGACGGCCCACCATTACGTTTTCATCGCGCTCTACCGCAAGACTTCCGGTGGTTTTATCCATCGCCCACAACCTCGTGGACCTATCGCGAACCAACGGCGGGTGCGGACGGATGGCCGGTCGGACGATTGTCCGACGTAGGCATGCGTGTGGCGCCGATCGCAACGGTGATGAATCGTATCGTGGCGCTCCGCACGCCCTCGCTGCGGTCGCCGTACGTTCAAAGCATCTCGATCGAGCGTCACGGACGACTGGTCGTCGATCAGTACTTCTACGGGTTTAGCCCCGCTCGGCTGCACGACGTCCGGTCGGCCGGAAAGAGCGTGACGACATTGATGGTCGGAAGGGCCATTGAAGATACCGGCGCGTTCTCGCCGCGAACCCGTGTGCTCTCGCTGCTTCCGCAGTACGCGAGGGTCAGCAACGACGGCCCACGCAAACGGCATATCACCGTGGCAGATCTCATGACGATGTCATCGGGTCTGGCGTGCGACGATAACGACGATTCGTCACCTGGCAACGAGGAGACCATGCAGAGTCAGCCGCGGGGAACCGATTGGTACCGCTATACACTCGATTTGCCGATGGTGGCCGAGCCGGGAACTATTGCGCGCTACTGTACCGCCGGCATCAATCTCCTGGGAGCCATCGTGTACGGGACGACGGGCACGCCTCTCGACCAATATTTTGCTCGCCGCTTCGCACGGCCGATGCAGTTCGAACGCTACGCAATGTGGCTGATGCCTCCGCCCGTTGGTCAAGCCTATATGGGCGGCGGCGATTATATCCGCCCGCGCGATTTTCTAAAGTTCGGCGCGCTGCTGCTCGATCGCGGACGATGGCGCGGACGCTTGATCGTGGATCCGCGTTGGATCGCACAATCGTTGATTCCGCGTTCGGCGCCGACCGGCGAAAACGATCGTTACGGCTACGGTTGGCATATCTCGCGTCTCTCTGTGGATGGAACGCCGTACGAAGCCTTCAGTGCCGGCGGCAACGGCGGCCAACTCATGATCGTGGTCCCGGCGCTCGACGCCGCCGCTATGGTTACGGCCGGGAACTACAACCAGTTTCCCGTCTGGCGCCATTTTCTTCCGGCCATCGTTACCGCGCTCGCACGGTCCTGCAAGGCCCTGTCACGCTGAGCTTGTCGAAGCGCGAGCTTGTCGAAGCGCCAGCCCGTCGAAGGGTGCTTAAGGTGTACTTTACCTGCGCCTGCTAGAATAGCCGGTAACGAAGCCGACAAAAAAGGCAAGGTGGAGCGTGAACGTCATCATTCGCAGCGCGATCATTGCGCTGGTAGCAGCCTTCTTGAGCGCATGCTCTAGCAGTGGTTCGCTCCCGTTAAGCACGGGTGGTCAGCCCGGCTCGCGCTCGACGGTAACGCGGCTGGGAAGTTCGCCGATCACGCACGTCATCGTGCTCGTTCAAGAGAATCGTACGTTCGACAACCTCTTCCATGGCTATCCCGGTGCTAATTACGCGACGAAGGGGCTGACGAGCAGCGGAAAGACAGTTCCGCTCAAGCCCGGGCACCTCGAAGAGTACTACGACCTCGGCCACACTCACGCCGATTTCGAAACCGAGTACGATAACGGCAAAGGCGATGGCTTCGACCAGGTTCCCACGTCGCCGCCCAGCTATAAATATGCGCCGTATCAATACGTCGTGCATTCGGAAGTCCGCCCATATTTCGACATCGCCAAAGAGTTCACGCTAGCCGACAATATGTTTCCATCGCAAAACGGGCCTAGTTTCCCGGGCCACGAGTATATCATCGCAGGTCAGTCGGGCGGCGCGTACGACGATCCGACCGACGAAGAGCCCTGGGGATGCGACGCACCGCCTTCGACCACCGTCCCCGTTTGGAACGACGGCAGTTATTCAAACGTCTATCCGTGTTTCGATTATCAGACCCTCGGCGACGAGCTCGATGCGGCCAGCCTATCGTGGCGTTATTACACGACGCCGGGTACGAAGACCGGCACCGAGCTGCTGCCGGATCCCTACGATGCGATCAAGCACATTCGCGAAGGCCCGGACTGGTCGGCCGACACGATCGATCAGCCGCTTCAAATCGTCACCGATATCAAGAAGGGTAAGCTCGCCGCGGTTTCGTGGGTGAACTCGCCCGCGCTCGCGTCCGACCATCCGCAGCTCAACGACGGCGACGGGCCATCGTGGATCGCGTACGTCATCGACGCCGTCGGCGAGAGCAAGTATTATCAGAATACCGCAGTGTTCGTTACCTGGGACGACTGGGGCGGATGGTACGACCATGTAATCCCGCAGGAGTATAACTTCCTCGGGCTAGGCTTCCGCGTTCCGTTGCTCGTCATGTCCGCGTGGTCGAAGCACGGATACGTCTCGCACGACGCCCACGAGTTCGGCAGCATTCTCAAGTTTACCGAGGAGCTCTACGGGCTTCCGTCGCTCGGCCAACGCGACCAATATGCCGACGATCTCTCAGATTGCTTCGACTTCTCACAAACGCCGCCAAAATTCGTTAGAATAAAACTCACGACGAAACCGTCCGATATGCTCGGGCGCCTCGCGCGCGACAATGGCCCCAATGATAACTACTAGCTATTAGGCCTGGCAGCAAGGAGGAAGCACCGGGCTGGCAGTATACGCGCGTACCGGCACCTTATCGGCTTGAGCGAAGAAGCGAAACTATGAATATTTCAGCGAAAGTATTGATAATATTGTTGCTGCTCGCGGCCTCCGTTTCTAACGTGCCCCGTGCGCAATTCGTCCACAAGCCGGCGTTCCTCCAAAACGCTCCACGGCGATCGCTTGGCCCGGCTCCCACGCAATGGGGACGAAGAGATCTCAAGATTTTTGAAAGCGACAATTGGGCCGGTTACGCGGTCGTTGGCAGTGGGTTTACCGACGCGCACGGTTCATGGGTGGTCCCCAGCGTGGATTGCACGGTAAATCCGAACGGCGCGACCTCGCTCTGGGTCGGCATTGACGGCTGGAACAACAGCACCGTGGAGCAAACCGGAACGGAATCGCAATGCAACGGCACTCAGCTTGTTACGTATGCGTGGTACGAATTCGCGCCAAAAGCCGGAAAAACGATTCGAAGCATCCCCGTCTCGCCCGGCGAGTTTATGGAAGGAAACGTGCATTACGACGGTTCGAGGTTCGTTGTCACCATCGTCGACTTGACGACGGGAAGATACTTCAGGACCACTGCGGCGGTACCGCGAGCGAAACGGGCCTCTGCGGAATGGATTGTCGAGTCGAACGGTTTCTCCGGGCTGCCCGACTTCGACGCAGCGCGCTTCGGCAAGGATTTCACCCGTGCGGGTGACACGAACACTGCGACCGACGCCACAATGTCCGGAACCATTGGCGCCTTCGGAAGGCGCGCGCAAGTCTCCATTCTGGGCAGTAACAATCGCGATGAAGCGGTGCCGTCGTTTCTATCATTTGACGGCAGCAGCTTTAGCGTAACGTACTGGAATCCCTAACCCGGTCCCTATACGCGTTGTTCGCGAAGTCGTTCGGCGATGGCGTCGGGAAGCGCGCGCAGCGCATCGAGGATCTCCGCGAGTCCGTCGGCTCTCCTAACGCGAAGAAGGTCGAGGGTGACGCCGACACCGTGGGCAACCTGCGCGATCGCCGCCGACTCGTCCGGTGCGTAAGGCTCGCCGCTCGTCTTCGGCCCGACAACCAGCGCTCCGACCAGGTGCCCACGGCAGAGCATTGGATAGGCAAACTCCCCGGCGAAAGCAGTTGATACGAGATGGAGATCGACCACGTCGTGCGACGCGCGCAGCGCGATGAGTGCGGAATCGTTCTCGCTAACCTTGCCGTAGCGCCCGGCACCGTCGTCTAGCGCAAACTCGACGAATGATGCGTCGGCATGTCGCATGAGGATATCCATCGCGCGCTCGACGACGACGGCCGGGTCGGTGATGAACGCCACCTCGCGCGCAAAACGTTTGAGAGCCTGTTCATCTTCATGGCGCTTGCGAAATAGAACGCTGTTCACAAAGCGGTCGACTCGCGTATGGATCGGATGCAGCGAAAGCCCGAGCGCTAGCGCAATTGCCGCGCTCACCGAAACGTTTGCGACGCGGCCGGCGGAATGGAGCCATCCTCCAAGCGCCCATTCCGCAAGTGTGAATATCCCAACGATCAGGAGCGAAACGCCGGTAAAAACGACGGCCCGGTTGAGAACGAACCCGACATCGAGCAGACGCCGGTTCAGCAGCGCATATGTTAATCCAAGCGGAGCAATGAACCAAGCGGCATTGAGTATCCAGTAGTAAAGTACGATGTTGCTCGTGAGATACGATTGGATTGTTGCGATGCCGAAGAGATAAAGGATCGCAAGCGAGCCCGTCGCCCATGCCACCCGCGTTCGCTCTGCACCGTTCGCCGCGCGCACCGCGACAACGGCGCACGCGAGCGCAATTGCCGCCGGCCCGACGACGAATGCAAATGCAATCACCGGCCTCGTAGAGAGCCACGCGTGGAGATCGAGCGTACCGAACCACAAGCCAGCGATACCGAGCAACCCGCCCGGCCCCGGACCGCCTTGCGCGGCTCCGGTCCAGACCAGCGCCGACACCGCGGCCGCGGCATAGGCAAATCCCGTGAGCATACGACGTGCGACTGAAATGGGCCGTCCAAAAAGTAGCGCGTAGGCCGCAAGCAGCGCGACGCCCGCACTGAATACGAACTGCGCTACGATGTTCAGTACGACATCCAATTTGGCCCACGGCGTGAGCCACCCGTTGATCGGAAACAGGTTCTCGCCCAGATTGATCAGTACGACCGTCAGCGCCAGCAGCCGCACTTCGGCGCTGTCGGGCCGCCGCCACATCAGAAGAGCGGCGATCGAAATGCTCAGCGCGGAGCCGAGCCAGAATGCCCAGTTGAATAGCCACTGCGAGGACGCCCAGAATGGAACCTGCGTATAGGGCTCGGGGCCGACAGTGAGCTGACGAACCGTTCCGTTACGCACGATCGCCAATCGAAGAGGTCTTGCGGCGAGCAGTTCGTTGCGCTCCCAATATCGCGCATCAGAAGTCATCCGTCGTAGATCGATGGCGTCGCCCACGCCTATTCCGTTGCGCTCCGCGACCGATCCGGAAACGACCGAATCGAAACGGTCGAAGAACGGTGCCGTCGTAACCGGCCCAGAGACCGCACTCCCGAAGACGTCGCCTTGCAGATGATACGTTGCCCACGCGCTCTCGGCGACCGCAAGTAGTGCGATCGAGCAGAGCGCAAAAATAATTTTCTGCAAAACACGCACGTCGGGCGGTGTCACTTTCGCCCTGAATTCAATCGCGCCGGAGCGTCCGCCTCCTTGGCTGGAACGTGGGGAGGCGAGCAGGGGCCTGCTCCGGAATCACCGTGGCCAGTTTAGTGATCGAAGGAGATGCGAAAGTGGCTAAAATCCTCGTTATTGCAAAGTGCAAAGACCAGGCAAAATGGGAAGCAGGTTTTCGAACTCACGCCGAATTTTTCAAGACTAGATACGGCATCGCAAAACCGATACATTACGGCGTGGCCGACGACAACCACATCGCTACGTGCTTTGAGACCGGTGACGTGGCGAAGTTCATGGCGGCGGTCGCTTTGCCCGAGACCGCCGAAGCGATGGAAGGCGACGGGCTGCTTCGCGAAACGGTGAAGGTGTTCGTGTTGGACAAAGAACTCCCAATCTAAGCCGTGTCACCCTGAGCCTGTCGAAGGGCGAGCCTGTCGAAGCGCAATGTCACCCTGAGCCTGTCGAAGGGTGAGCGTGTCGAAGCTGCAGCTTTAAGCGCGTCGATTAAACCGCGACACTACGGGCACGCCGCTATTCCAAGATGCCTAATCCCCCCAACGCGATGCGGCTTTGCGTCCGGGGCTATGGATCGAAAAGCAGCACTTCTTCAAAATCTCGTGGCCTCGACGATATCTTGACCTTTTCGGAATTCACTATGAGGGCCCGAAGATCAGCAAATAGCCTAACCGTTGCGGCATCCTCGCCTTCCCAGTCATACAACTGTATCCTCGTAATAATGCGGCATCGCTTGACGGATAACACCTCTTGCGGCGTATCCACCACGAGGACCTCAGGTTCCGAGAGTTCGAAAAACTTATCGCGACGCAAGATGGCGGTGGCGTCTCTCAGTGAGGCCTTAAGCTCGTAGGTTCCGACCTGGTAATCTAAGTCGTATTGGCTGTATGTGTTCGGGAACTTCGGTGTCAAGTTCCAGAAGAGAGCCCAAAACGCAGAACTGTCGAATGTCTTGGCCCGATAGCCCTTATAAGCCGTCCAATACCCCTGGTCACGCTTGAGCATTATGGCCGTGACGTCGTCGTATCCTGGCGCATTGCCAGTACCGCACTTAGAATTCGCACTGATCGGGATGGATGCTACGATAAGAGCCCACGTAAGTGCCGTGTTCAAGCGCTGCCTCAGCACGTTTGTCTAAGGCTGACGAAGGCCAGGGGAATCAAAGATCCCGAACCCTGCCAAGCAGCATGATTGAAGTCCTCGTCGCTTCCTGATTTTGCAAACAAATTCTAGCCTCGCCATATCATTCTGCTTCACTGGATTTGAGCGGCGGCTCCCAAAGCTCGATGCGATTGCCGTCGAGGTCGCGAATCCAGGCGAAGCGACCGTATTCGTAATCGCCGCGACGGTCATCTACCCAAACACCTTCGGCTTTGAGCTTCGCGAGTAACTCGTCGAGATCGTCGACGCGGAAGTTCAACATGAACTGCGCGACCGTTGGATCGAAGTAGTCGGATTCACGATCGAAGACGGCAAAAACGTTCATCGCCATCCGCTCGCCGTCGAATCCCTCCAGCTGCGCGGAATTGCTCGCATCGATCGGCAGTCCAAGGTGGTCGCGGTACCACGCGGCCAGCTCTTGCGGCCGCTCCGATTTAAAGAAAATCCCGCCTAAACCGAGCACTCTTGCCATGATGGGAGCTTAGCATCTTTCGTTGAAGTGTCAACGAGCTTGACCAACGCAAAGGAAATGCGAAGCTCGCTGCGCGGAATTCTTCTCGGCACACTAATCGCCGGATCGTTATTTGTCAAGGCGTATGGCAGAGCGTGTGCCGCCGAAGTCGAGTTTTGCCCCGGCAGCGTGAACGCCTTCCATGAGTTTCGGGGGTCAAACGACGGGCTCATTGCATTCTACGTCGCGGCCGAATCGGCACGTTCCGTTTCAGCGAACGTCATCGTTCAGAGTGAAAGCAATTGGTACACATTTCAGTTCAAAGATGCGGCTATACTTCCCGATCTAGCGCACTTCGAAAGCCCTACCGTGCGATTCGACCGCATGCTGTACCATAGCAAACCCTTATACGTTCGCCTACCACCCGGTGAACAGATCCTCCGGTGGTGGATTTACGACGCGATTACGACCGGAGACTCAGGCTTCGGATGGGAAAAGCAAGGAGACGTTACCTGCTCTCCGCCGCCGGAGAGCGTTACGTTAATCAACGCTGCAACCGACGTAGCAAAGAGAGTGAATCCCCCAAACGATCTTTTCCAGCTGCCCGCTGCCGGCGACACCATACTCGCCGCTGCGAAGATACCGCAGCCCGCCGAGATGACAGAGTGCGCAAAACCGTTTGTTGCGGCAACCGTAATTCACGCGTTTCAGCCAGTATGGCCAAGGAGCGTACCCAGGCTTAGTGCAGCAGTCGTGTCGGAGATTGAAGTCGCCGTCGCCGCAAACGGTCGTCTCGCGGGTGCATGGATTTATCGGCCGTCGGGATATCCAGATTTGGATCTAGAGGCGCTAAAAGCGGCGAAGCTTTCGAGATATCGTGGAGGTATTTCGCTATGCAAACCCGCGCCGGGAACGTATCTTTTCAGGGCCGATTTCGAACCGAACTGACTCGACTTCCGCTTTCTCGGCGAACGTCGGCCAGCTTTTGTACCTACGGTTGACACAAACCGATAGTTTGTGTTATATGGTGGTACAATGCATCACTTGACAAGTTTCGATCAGAATCTCTTGGTTGCCGCCGTGGCCTTTTTGGCAACCATCGTGTACGGCATTCTTGGTATTCGGAACCGCCACTGTGATGCGCCCTACGCGCGCGCCTCCTTCTGCACGGCGTTTGTTGCGTTTGTCATTGCCTTGCTAGTACTTTCCCAGGTGGTTTCTCCGGTGGTCAGCTACAGCTTGCTATGCTTGGCGCTGGCGGGGTTTCAGCTCGCCGATCTATTAAAGGACGAGCAGGCACGAGCGCACCGGCGCAGGGTGGCATCGCTCGCTCCGCGGCCTGCGGCCGAGGTCGCCCCGAGGCTGTGGGTCGCTCTGGCCGTAGCATCCGTGCTGCCGCTCACTCCGTACGTGATCCTTAACGAGGAACGCGCGGCCGCAACGATTGTCGCCATTTGCGCGCTCGTTATGGCCGCCATCGCCTGGCGCATCGCCAGCGCGCCCAGGCAGCTATACGGCGAACACATCCAATCCGAACGGATGAGCGATCGCAGATCACGCACGCTAAAGGCTGGCATCACTGCCGTCATTGCAATGGGCAGCATCATGGTCTTCATCAGTTTCGTGAACTTCAACCTACCGGCAGTGCTGCCGTTGCAGCGTACCCTCCTCACCGTTTCGTGGTGGACCTGGGCGCTATCGGGCGCGTCGGTAATCCTATATTCCGTTTATCTCGGCCGCTTAGGCGACTCGACCTCTTGAAAGAGCTGCTTCTCGCGGTCGATCCTGATCTCGCACCGTTTCAGCAGATCATGGATCAGCTCCGCAACCTCATAGAATGTGGTGAGCTGCGCGCAGGCGACGCACTTCCTACCGTGCGCCAGTTAGCAGGTGATCTCGGCGTCGCTCCCAACACGGTGGCGCGCGCCTACGCCGAACTGCAAGAGGAAGGCGTGGTTACGTCCAACGGGCGTCACGGCACCCGCGTCGCATCGGGCGTGCGCGCCGGCGATAAACCGACGCGAGCACGAAAGCTTCACGAAACGATCGCACAGTTTCTGCAAGCGCTGGCGCAGCGCGGTTACTCCGAACCCGAGATCACAGCCGCGTTACGTAGTTTCGCTAAGTAGCACCATTCGGGTGCAACACCGCTACGCCCCGCCGCAGCCGTGTTCGGTGGAAGGGCCGTCGTAGGTCGCATGTCGCTTGTAGTCGTAAACGCGAAAGATGTACCCTCGCGCGTCGTAGTCCGGATTGCAGATCCAGCGCTTTTCTTGCGTGCTGTATTCCGGCGTAGGCGTCCCGACCAAGCAGACCTGAACGCGATCGCCCGGCTTCTCGCTCATCATCAGCGAGTTCTGCGTTTCGCCTTGATAATGCGTTACCGATGCCTGGATACCATATTGTGCGTTAAAAAAGCGGTAGCCCTTGGGCAGGGCAAAGATCACTTCCACGCCGGAATCGAACTCCGCCTTAGCAAAGACCTTTCGCGAATCGGAACCATCCAGGCGCGGCCGAACCTGCGAAACCGTTGCGTCGGTGCACGGCAGACGCTTTGCGGGCCAGGGCCGCCCATCAAGCACGGCGGGATCGCCGTAGTCAAATCCTCGCGCCGGGATCGCGATAACCATTGAGACGGAAAAGAGCAGAACCGCACCGATAGGTTTCACGCGTACTGCTGCTTCATTTCAACTTGTGCGCTTCCTCTTGGAAACGTTTATCGTTGACGGGTCTCTCGCACACATGTCGGGACCTAGCGAAAACTCACCCGAAGGCTTTAGGACAGTTGTTCAAAACTAGAGACCATGCGAAACCTGTCGGCGGTGCTGGTTGCCTTTGCGACGCTGTTAGCCGATAGCAAAAGCAGTGGACTTCCAAGGTCCGTAATTCAGAACACCCCCGCCATGCTCGTCGTCCCGTATTCCACGATCTTTGGCGAAGTCCGCAGTTCGAATAGCATTTTGGCCTACAAGATCGACGATGCGACCGGCAATCTATCGCTCGTTGCCGGTTCGCCGTTCGCGGCAGGTTCAGAGCCGTCGCTTGCGGCGATCGCTCCGAGCGGCGACTTTGCTTATGTCATCAACAAGCAATCCCAGAACATTTCCGCTTATGCGATCGAGCCGCGGACCGGGAAGCTGATGCAAACGCGAGGTTCTCCATTCGCGTTGGATTACAGCCCCGAAGGGCCTGTTGGAGTCGTCATCGATCCGCGCGGTCGCCATGTGTACGTCGTTTCCAGTGTGGGCATCTCCGCATTCTCGATCGATCCCGCGACGGGCAAATTGATACCGATACCGGGCTCGCCTTTTGCCCGGTCGCAAGATATCGGAACCAGCTCGCTCGCGATCGCGCCTTCAAATAGGTTCGCTTACATTCTCGACTACTTTCATAACACGATCTCCACATACACGATCGACGCAACGGGAGCGCTGAAACTCGCAGGCTCGCTTCCGAACGCAGGACAAAACAGCAACAGTCCTGGCTTTTCGAGCGTGACGATCGATCCACGAGGCAAGTTCGCCTATGTGACCGGCAGCGAGCGCTACATCTACGTTTACGCCATCGACGCCACAACCGGCGCGCTGACCGCGTCCGCGCACTTGAGCCTTGGGGAACCGGGTGTCTCCGCGCTTGCGGGATTCGCGATCGACCCGACCGGGAGATTTGCATACGCGCTCGACGCCGCGCTCAACCAAATCGACGCTCTCGTGCTCGATCCCACGAGCGGCAAATTGAAAGCACTCGCTCCTCCGAATTACAGCCGTAGCGCCGGCGGCAGCCCATATAGTCTAACGGTCGACCCGACGGGCAAATTCGCGTACGTGCTCAATCCGCGCGCCATCTATGCTTACCGAATCGACGCCGGTAGTGGTCGGCTTACGCCGCTGGTGCGCGCGCCTTTCGCCGTTGCCGCGAGTACCACCGATCCAGTCGCTCGCTGGTTCGATAGCGGCCTATGCGCGGCGTTCGAAAGCATCTCTTTAAGCGATGCTCATCCACAGCCGTTTGCCAAACATGATTCCAACCTCGTTTTCGATCGCCCAATGACTCCACTAACGTCATGGTACTTCTACGATCCAAAGGGCCACTACGCCCTGCACTATCCGCGAAGCGACGGGGGTGGAACGATTGCGCTTCGAGTAGCGGCCGGCCCGCCGCCGCGCGGGGTCCCCCCGGCCGATCTGAGCTGGCTGCAGACCACGTCGGGAATCAAACTGGGATCGCGCGCCGCGGCGGTTGTCAATGCGCTTGGTGAGCCGAAGATCGTCAATGGATGCAACGAGCAATTGTACGTATATGTGAACCGCACGGGCGAGCCGCTTCCGATAGAGTTCACGATTCGCAATGGAATCGTGATTGAAATTTCGGAAGAACGCGGGGGCTAGCTCGAAGCTCTCACATCGAAGGAGCGGCGGAGCCGTCGGACCAGCGGCCGACCGGAACGTAAAAGATCGTCCACGGCTCCGGCACGATGTGATGTGAGGAGTCGAAGACCACCGGAGAACCCGGGCGGTTCGCGCCCCAACTCTCACCGGAGTTCGCGCCGCTTGACTTTGGTGCGTAGAGCATCAAGTGCGGGTACCATGCCTTTCCGGCGTCGCCCAGATATTGCTTTCTCGACAGCATATACGCCATTGAGCCCGGCTCCGCACGCGGCAAGTAATGATTCTCGATGGCAGCCTGGAGACGATCGAGCATCTGTGCCTTGCTCACACCTGCCGCGGCCAACGTCGCCCGAAATATCGTGTACCGGAGTACCGTACGTGAAGCGGGCGCGTTGTAGCATACCGGTCCGCGCAGTTTCCAGCTCCAGAAATCCGTCGCATCGAAGGGGCTCGTCCACGAACGTTCGACGAGGCATGTGAAGCCGTTGGTACCCTGGACGGCAGTTATGTAGCCGTGAGGGGTGAGTATGAGCGCGGTTGCGTGGAGTGAAACCGACGCGGGTGCGGCGCTGCGCGCCAGGGCGATCTCGGCAGAGCGATCCGCCATGAGGTACTGACTAAGCGGAGACACCTGTGTATCGGGCAGGCTCCCGGCCGATCCGGCGATTGGCAATACGGTCGCCATGCCGAGGCCAAGTGTGATTGCGAATTGTAAGACGACGCGCCAAGATCTCATACCACGATCTCCTGACTTTCTAGAAAGCTTACTCTGCTCTTAACAACTCAACGCCAGCTTTGTGACGCCTCCCCCTCTGTCATGCTGAGCTTGTCGAAGCCTTGTCATGCTGAGCTTGTCGAAGCATGATCAGCATTTTCATGCTGAGCCTGTCGAAGCAGATCAGCATTGTCATGCTGAGCCTGTCGAAGCATGCCGACGGCGAGCGACGCGCCTGGGGAGCGTCAAGAACAAGACTTCCGAAGATCCGAAGCAAATCCGATAATCCATGGGCAAATCGGTAACGTGGAAAGACCTAATGCACGGGATCGTGTCGGAGCTACCTAGGGACTTCAGACTCTCAGACGTCCTCAAACAGCGCCATCGCTTTGAGCGAGAGTTCCCCAACAATCGCTTCGTCGACGCTAAGATCCGCCAGTCGCTTCAGGTGCTTCGCGATCAAGGTATGCTTCGCTTCGTGAGCCCCGGCCGCTACCAGCGGCTCGACGTCGCACCCGTCTTCAGCCCGTTGATCGACATGGCATTGATGACTCGATTCGTCAGCGCGGCGCAAGCCACGCGGGTGGCCCTCGAAACATGGGCGTCGTTCAACCTCTTTTGCTTGAACTGCAAACGCGACGAGCTCGGCCAACTGCCCGACAATACGCCGGTCGCCGATTTTCAATGCGTTGGATGCCAGAGCCGCTACCAACTCAAGGGGAAGAATGGCCGTCTCGGAAAACGCATCCCGGGCGCGGCATACCAGCCCACGATCGAGGCAATTCGCGCGGGGCAATGCCAGAATACGTGCTCGTCGAGTTCGATACGCGGTTTGCAACGGTGGTTTTTGTCGACGCGTTTCCGGGACGCCTCATCGGCGAAGATCGGGTCGAGCCGCGCAAACCGCTTTCAGAAAAAGCGAGGCGGGCAGGTTGGAAAGGATGCAACATTTTGGTGGAGGGCCTCGAGCCGCGTGCGAATCGTAGCGCCGGCAGGGCTTGACCGTGCGAACGTACGCGATGAGTGGCGCCGGCTGTGAACTCCGTAAGAGTGCATGCCTCGCGTTTCCTAACTGCGCTTGCGATCGCCGTCGCGGGCGGCTGCGCTGCATCGCACTTGCAGCCGCCGCTTGCGCTCGGTGCGGGCCGCATCGCCGATCCCAGTGTGCACGTCGGATCGATAAAGATGACGCCTTGTCTCGGCGGCGACTATTATTGCGGAACGTTGCGCGTCGCTCTCGATCCGGCCGGCCAAGTTCCGGGCTCGATCGATCTTGCGATTGCGTGGCTCCCGCATGCGAATCGTTCGGTGCGAGCGGCCGGCACGATCGTCGCAGTGGAAGGCGGCCCGGGATATCCGTCGATCGGCAGCCACTCGCTCTATCGAGGGCTCTACGCGCCGCTGTTGCAAACGCGCGACTTGCTCTTAGTAGACAATCGCGGCACGGGATCGTCCGACGCAATTGTTTGCCGGCCGCTGCAAGGTGCGCCGGTAATGAGGTTATCGCAGGTTACGCAATGCGGGCGCGAGCTAGGCCGCACGTCCGACCTCTACGGAACGGCGATTGCTGCCGACGACATGGCCGCCGTTCTCGCCGCGATGCACATCACGAAGGTGGATATCTACGGCGATTCGTACGGCTCGTTTTTCGTTCAAGCATTCGCGGGTCGCCATCCCGACCGCGTCCGCTCGATCGTGCTCGACGGCGCTTATCAAGTTATCGGCGGCAGTCCCTGGTATCCGAGCACAGCACCGACCTTACGCGCGGCATTTACTCGCGCGTGCTCGCGTTCGCCGGTCTGCTCCGATCTGCGCGGGAGCTCCGTGGAGCGCATTAAATCGCTCCTCGAAGAGCTGCGCGTCGATCGCGATCGTGTCTCGCCGGCGGACGTCGCCTTCGTGATGGATACGGCCGGATTGGACCCGATCGCCTATCGCGACCTCGACGCGGCAGCGCGCGCATTTTTGGCGAACGATCGCGCGCCGCTCGAGCGTCTCGTCAGCGAAGCATATGCCGAAGAAGAAGGTGCCGGCGCCAAGGCCCGTTTTTACAGTCAGGGTCTCTTTGCCGCGGCAAGCTGCTCGGATAATCCGCAGGCTTACGACATGCGACTTCCGCCGCCCGCACGCAAGCGCGATTGGGATGCCACCTTGCAGCGCAAGCGCGACGACGACCCTGCGCTCTATGCGCCGTTTAGCATTGACGAGTTTCTCAATATTCCAATCGACTACGCCTACGTTCCGCTCTGCCTCACCTGGCCGGTCGCCTCGAAGTACCATCCTGCCGGCGAGCCGGTTCCTCCGGGAACGCATTTCCCGCGCGTCCCGGTGCTCGTGCTCAACGGCGATCTCGACACGATCACGACGCCGGCAGAAGGTGAAAAGGCCGCACAGCTCTTTGCGCACTCGACGCACGTGATCGTTGCCAACACCGGTCATGTGACCGCGCTCGACGACTTCGGCGGTTGCGCATCGTCAATCGTGCGCCGCTTTACGCAGAGCGGCGAGGTGAGCGACGCCTGCACCGCGCGTGTTCCCGCGCTGCATTTGGTGCCTGCGTTCTCGCGCTCGCTCGACGACGTCGAACCCGCTTCGCCCTTGCCGGGCAATCGCGCGACGCCCAAGCAACTTCGCGCCGCCGCCGCCGCGCTGCTTGCCGCGGCCGACGTGCTTTCGCGCTCGTATCAATTCCATTTGAGCTCGGGCGCCGGTTTACGCGGCGGTACGTATTCCGCAAGCTTTCAAAACGCCGCCGATCGGGTGATGCTGTCGGAAGTTCGCTGGACCAACGATCTCGCCGTCTCTGGCACGGCCGATCTCAACGCGCGTACGGCCAGCGCGCAGGCGGCATTGAAAATCACGGGTGCAGCCATCGGCGCGCTGCACGCCGCCTGGTCGACCACCGGCAGCACTGCCGCCGCGGCGATTGAGGGCAGCATCGACGGCAACCGCGTACGCGCCTCGATGCCCGCGCCGTAAACGAAGCGATCTAACCGCCGTAGATGATCTTGCCGTCGCGCATGGTGTAGCGCACGTCGGCGAGCGCCGACACGTTCGTGGACGGATCTCCCCGAAGCACGACCAGCGTCGCGGGCGAGCCGGCCGCAATTCGGCCGGCCATCGCCTCCTTCGAGAATCGCTGGGCAGGTGCGATGGTAAGCGAGTTCAAGATCTGTGCGGCGCTCATTCCCGCATCGGCCATGAGGCGATATTCGTCGGTCGGATCCCACTCCATCGCGCCGGCGTCCGTTCCGAATAACACTTCGCCGCCAGTTTTCAACCACGCCCGCAGTTCGCCGACCGCCGCGGTAACGGCGTGGTCGCGCGCCGAAATGCGATCGTGACGCATCATGCTCTTCCAGACCGTCAGCGTCGGAATGAGCGCGACACCCGCCGTGCGCATTCTCTCTAAAATATCTTCGCTCCACGGGCTCGAACGCGGGGTCGTGTGCGCGATAATGTCGACGCCGCCCGCCAATGCCGCGGAAATGTCGAACGCCGTATTGGGGTGGGCAAAGACGAGCTTGCCCTCGAGGTGCGCTTCGTCTGCCGCCGCGCCGATCGCCTCACGACTGAGCTGGCCGGCCAATGGCGACGATGCAAAAATCTTCAGCGCGTCAACTCCCCGTGCGAGCAGCTTCTTTGCGGCGTCGCGCGCCTGCTCGACGGTCGACACTTCGGTCAGCATCGTTTCCATCAGGCCGAGCGCGCGAAAGACTTCCGGCGATGGCGATCCGCCGAGGGGAACCAATCCTTCGCCGGTCGATTTGATTCGCGGGCCCGCAATTTCGCCCGACACGATGCGATCGCGAAGGCGCTGCGTGTTGTTCCACGGCGACGAGAGATCGAAGAGATCCGTAAAACCGTATTGCGTGATTTCTCCAAGCTCGCGTTCCAGTTCGGACGCCGGAATTGATTCGGCATCGGCCCATTTGCGCTCGTGAAAGTGAACGTGGCTGTTCCAAAAGCCCGGGGTGATCGCGCATCCGTTGCAATCGATCGCGCGCGTACCCGCTGGGATTTCCACGGCGCCGCGATGGCCGACGTTCGCGATTCGACCGCGACGTACGAGAACGACCCCGTCGTCGAGTTTTTCCTCGGGGCTTTGGTAGACGATCGCCCCGGTCAGTGCAAGGTCGTCTACGTCCTCCACGCCGACCGACAGGCTTTCAGGCCCGCCGCGATTCCGGCGGTAATCGTCGCCGAGTTATTCGGCGTCTCGGTGCGCCCCTCATAACCGCTGTCGTCCCACGCGTACCAACCGATATAGGCCGCTCCGAAATCGCAAAACGCTTTGGCCTGTTCGAGCATCTCGCCGCGCGTCAATCCCGGCTGGTAATATTTGCCTTCGTACGAGCCGCCCCAGGCTTGACCGATGCCGTACAGGGGAGTGGCCGCTATGTTCCAGCCGCGCTTTTCAAGCGTACGCGCCATCGCCGGCAAGAGATCCTTCATCGACCAGTCGAGTTGCTTACCGTTGCTCGGATGCGTACGTCCGAATGGCGAGTAGTTGTACCAGCCGACGATATCGCAACCGCCGTTGGAATAGTTCGCCCCAGTGCCGGGATCCCAACCGACTTTTCCCGGTCGCAGAACGGCCGCGCCGAATCCGCAGATCGCCGGTCGTCCGGGCGTTTCTTTCGTGATTTCCGCGTGGACGCGCTGTAACAGCTCGCGACCGCTGCCGTTGTCCCACCACGCCCAATCGTCGAGAACCCAATGCGCCACGACGTATGGGCGCGTCGCATCGCGCTTGAGTATGGCCGCGACGTCGCGCAAAACAACGCTCGGCGAATCGATCTTAGGATCTTCGTCGGTGCGACAGTACGGGTTATAGCCGTAACTCTTGGGCGGCGGTTTGATCGTGTGCGTGCGATGACATTCCCAATAAAAGAGAATTCCGGAAATGGCGGCGTCGACGACCGAGATGTTATGTGCTGAAAGCGCGCGCTCCAAGTCGCTGCCGGGCGCGGGAGATCCGCCGTAGAGAATCGTCGAGGTGATCCCTTGTGCGGCCGCCGTTGCTGCGCGTTTGGGCGTATCGACGCTAAAGCCAATGACGGCGTGCGCCGGCAAACCGGCGCCGGTCGCCTGCTCTGCACCGCCGCCTTGCGTTGGCGGCAGCCCCGCGTGCATCGTCGTACAGCCCGCGAACGCAAGCGCGGCTGCGAGTAAGAGAGTGCCAATGCGAGTGAGCGTCATAGGCCGCATCCTTTCCAGATTGACACGTCGACTCCGCTGCTGCTACGGGCCATGCGGCGCGGCGATCGCGGCGAGCATGTCGGGCGTGCCGGCTATACGTTCGAGGTGCGGATAGCGTAAACCGGCGTGGTAATCGAGCGCGAGCGTTTGATACCAGCCCGTCTGCCTCGTAATGAGTGTGATCGGCGCGCTCGAATGTTGTGCTCGATCGAGCGCGTATTCCAAAACGTCGTTTGAAAACTGTTGGCCGTTGACCGCAAGCACTTCCATTCCGGGTGCGAGACCGGCGCGGCGCGCGGCCGAGTTCTCGCGCACGTCTCGCACTTCACCCTGCTTGGTGATGTTTGCGCCGTAGGCGTACCAGCCGATGATGCCCTCATCGTCGGCTTGTTCGGCTTTGATGAAAGTGTTCGGTTTCTCGGTAAACACGAGCTGCCATCCCGCCCGAGCCAGTTCGTCGGTCGGCGGCAAGGGGGCGACGTGGTAGACGTATTGCTCGAAGAATGCGTGCCAATCGTACGGCTCGACGGCATTCAAGAGTTGCTCGATCTGCGCGCGCGTGTATGTTTCGACGATAGGTCCGGTCACCGCCGGCGCGCTGTATCGGTGCAAGAACGTGTCGAGCGAGCGCGCGCCGTGCGAGCGTTCGCGAATAATCGTGTCGACGTCGAGCCAGAGCAGCTCGCCTTCCGTATAAAAATCGTCCGCGCCTCGGCGGATTGATGGGTAGACGCCGCGCGCAAGGTAAAAGTATGGCGCGCCCGTGGTCAAATCGATTAGCGGCGTCGTTGTCCGCCCGGTCTCGTAATACATGTCGGCGTAGATGCTGGCAACGTACTCCGGGTAGAGGCTCGGCCGTCGTATCCCGGCGCGAAAGGAGAGCAGATCGCCGAGGTATTGGTTCATCCCCTCGTAGACCCAGAGAAGATCGGTGAGTTGCGGCACTTGAAAGTTCGGGGTCGTCAGATCGGCTGGTCGCCGGTACTTTCCATTCCAAGAATGCGAAAACTCGTGCGTGACCAGATCGCCGCTCGCCAGCGCTTGATCATCGTTGGTCAGAAAATCGGTGGCAGCGCGATCGTCGCTCGACTGGTGATGCTCGATGCCTTGAAAGCCGACGCTGTCGCTCAGCGTCAGCAGCGCATGGTAGTCGTCGAAATGACGCGAGCCGTACATCGCAAAGGCTTGCGCCGGTACGCGTTCGTACGCGCGCACGACGTTGGCCGGAACGTCGAGATCCTGCGGATAATCCGCAAAGGCGTCGAGTTCCACGAACGCCGAACCCTCACGCCACAACTGCCACTTCTTGACGTAGCGCCCCATGTCGAGTGGTGAATCCACGAGCATGTTGAGCGGGGTGGTGGCAAAATCGACACGGTTGCCCGTGCGAACAGCTCCGCGTAACGCGGTGGCGTAATCCCAGCCGTCGGGAAGCACGATCGACGGCTTCACAAAGTAGTGGTGAGAGTCGACTCCATCCTGATAGAGCAGCGCGCGGTTCCAGTTGACGACCGCCAGCGAATGCGTCGCCATCACGTCGTCGGGGGCGTTCATCAGCACGTCGAAGGTCACGTCGAGTGCCTGCGCACCGGCCGGCACCGTCGTGTGGAAGGTATAGAGATCGAGCGGATCGCGGCGCCAATCTAGCGTCGCATTATTCGCGTAGATGCGCAGTGCGGCCAAATCGTTGAGCGGCCCGGTCGGCCCGTGCTCGCCGGGAATCCATTTTGGGTAGACGACGGTGAAACTTCCGGGCGCGGCCGGAATGTGCTCGCGGACCTCCATGATCCCATCGCCCGCTCGCTCAGCATCGACCACGAGCGTGGCCGGCCGATCCCGCGTTGCATAGGGTGTCGCGGCGGTGAAGCCCGCAGCCGAGGCGGCGCCCGGCGCGAGAAGGGCGCAACACATCGCGAAACGGGCGCAACACGATATGAAGAAACCCGCTCGAAACGTCATGTGCGATTCTTACCCCCGAAGGTCACCCTCCCGCGCCGGGTGCAGGTCCTGCGTGGCCTTACCACCAAGAGGCCACGGTTCTTCCCACGCCTTTCCGACGGAGGTCACTATTACCACGTGAAGATCGTGGTGACGGTTAAGCTCGTACCCGACCCGAACGCCGAAAAACGGATCGATGCGCAGAGCAAGCGCCTGGTGCGGACCGGCGTCGAAACGGTGCTCAACCCCTACGACGAGTACGCGCTCGAGGCCGCCTTGCAGCTCAAGGAGCGTGCGGGCGGCGACTCGCGCGTCACCGTCTTTTCGATGGCCCCGGAAGCGCTGCGCGAAACCTTGCGAAAGGCGCTGGCGATGGGCGCCGACGACGCCGTCGTTCTCTCGGATCCGGCGCTCGAAGGCAGCGACGTCTGGGCGAGCGCGTATGCGATTTCTGCTGCGCTGCGCAAGCTCGAGTTCGATTTGCTCATCGTTGGCGGCCTCACCGACGACAGCAGCACCGGCACCGTCCCCGGCGCGCTTGCCGAGCACCTTGGCTTGCCCTGCGTGACCAACGCGCGCAAGGTCGATATCGGCGAGGCTTCGCTGACCGTCGAGCGCGAGACCGACGCCGGATATCAAATCGTTCGCACCCCGCTGCCCGCCCTCTTGACCACCGCGCTGACCTTCGGCGAGCCGCGCTATGCGTCGCTCAAAGGCATCATGGGCGCAAAGAAAAAGACGATTGCCCCGACATCGCTGCGCGAACTCGCGTTAGAGGAGCCGGTCGGTAACAGCGGCTCGAAGACCGAGCTGCGGAGCTTCGCGCCCCCGCCGGCGCGCGGCAACGGCCGAACGGTCGAAGCCGGCGACGCTGTTGCCGGCGCGCAGGCCATCTTCGATTTTCTTTCGGAAAGGAAACTGGTGTAGCGTGAAAAACGTCATCGTCTTCGCCGAACATCGCCAGGGCGGCACGCGAAAAGTCACCCTCGAACTTGCAACCGAAGCCCGGCGCATCGCCGACGCGCTCGGCGGCAAGGCCTGCGCGGTCGCGCTCGGTTCCGGTGCCTCCCAGCTCGCGCAAACGTTGCAGAAGTTTCCGCTCGACGTGATCTACGTCAACGACGATCGCGCCGTGGACGGCTTCTTGCTCGATCCTGTCGTCAATTATCTTGAAGCGGCTGCGCGGCTCGCCGGCCCGTCGCTGGTGATGATTCCCAATACGCTCTCGGGCCGCGACGTTGCGGGACGCCTGGCCGTGCGGCTGCGCGCCGGCATCGTCGCCGACGTCGTCGACGTGCAGCTCGACGGCGAATCGGTCGTCTGCGTCTCGCCGAAGCTCGGCGGCGTGCTCGTTACGAATTGCGCGCTGCGGCCGGCCGACTACGGCGTTGTTACGGTCCGGCCAAGCGCGTTTGCTGTCGCGCAAGGCGGCGCCGGCGCGCAAATCGTCGAGCTGCAGGCGCCCGCGGCGAGTTATGCCGCGACAATCGAGCAAGACGTCGAAGAAGGTGCCGGCGAGCTAGCCCTCGAGGAGGCGCCGGTTGTCGTGGCGGGCGGCCGGGGGCTCGGCGGACCGGAGCCGTTTGAGACCCTGTTGAAACCCTTGGCGCGGGCGCTCGGCGGAGCCGTCGGCGCGTCGCGTGCGGCCGCCGACGCAGGCTGGGTGCCGTATAACCTACAGATCGGTCAGACCGGAAAGACCGTCACCCCGAAACTCTATATCGCCATCGGAATCTCCGGCGCGATTCAGCACAAAGTCGGCATGCGTGCCTCGGGCACGATCGTTGCTATCAATAAGGATGCCGCCGCGCCGATTGCCGAATTCTCCGACCTGGTCGTCGTGGGCGACGCCTTTCGCATCGTCCCCGAGCTGACGAAACTTATCGAGACTGCTAAAGGACATCTCTCTTGAAACGATTCGCACTCCTCGTATTGATCCTCGCCGGTTTTGCGATCGGCATTGCCACCACCACCCCGCCGGCCCACGCCGGCCTTTTTGGTAGCAAGAAGACCGCGAGCCCAACCCCCTCGCCGTCGCCGTCGGCACTTCCGACCGCGACTCCCGAGCCGCCGGCCATCGCGATTCCCCGCCTGGTCGCCAAGCTCAAGGCAAATCCGGCCGACCAGCTTGCGATGGCGCAACTCGCGGCTGAGTATCTGCAAGTCGGTCGCCCCGACATCACGTTGCAGTATACGCAGCACCTGCTGCAAATGGGCGACAAGACGGCGCAAGTTTTCTATTACGACGGCGTTGCCTACGAGCAGCTCGGCAATGCCGCCGGTGCAACCTACGACCTAGAGCAAGCGTCGAATCTCGACCCGACCAACCTTGGCATTCTGGCGCAGCTTACGGAAATCTACATCAAGGAGAATCGCTTCAACGATGCCGAGCGCATCGCCAAACGCGCGGTAACGTTCAACAAGAACGACGCGCTCGCGCTCCAAACGCTCGGCAGCGTCTACGCGGCCGAACAGCATTTCGACGATGCGCGCGCGCAGTTCGAAGCGGCGTTCGCAATCGGTGGAAAAGACACCGCGCCGCTCTTCCAAATCGCGACGACGTACGCCCAGCAAGACAACATTCCGATGGCGCTTCAGACGCTCGGCCGCATTTTGACGATCGACCCGCGCAACATTCAAGCGCTGGTTTTCAAAGCGGATCTCTACGCGCGCCAGCACGACGACGCGCACGCGACCGCGGCCTACGATGACGCCGTTGTGGTCGCCCCGACCGACGATCAAAAAGTCGAGATCATGATCCACAAAGCCGGCTACTTCATCGCCGAGAAGAAGGACCCGCAGGGCGTCGCGATTCTGCAGCAGATGACCACGCAGTTTCCGAAAGTGCCGCAAGGGTTCGTCGCGTTCGGCGATTACTACGCCACGCAGCGTCAATACGATCGGGCCATCGCCCAATGGCAATCGGCGCTCGCGCTCGACCCGAATAACTCCGCCGCCCTGCTTGGGCTCGGTCAAGTCTCCTTGCAGAACGGTCGCCTCAACGATAGTATCAACTACTTGCGGCACTACACGCAAGTGCAGCCCGACGCGCAGGGGTTTGCGTTGCTCGGCCAGGCCTACTCGCGCGTGCACGATTACTCCGGGGCTCGCGACGCCTGCAGCAAAAGTTTTGAGCTTCAGCGGTCGCCGGTAACGCTCAGCTGCGTCGCCGGCGCCGATTTCGAGCTGCGCAACTACAAGGAGGCGGCGCAAATCTTCGACGCCCTCCAGCGCGCGGCCAAAAATTTCCTCGACAACAACCCCGAGCTGCTTTACATCGCCGCGAAATCGTACTCCGGTTCGAATCAGTGCTCGAAGGCGGTCGCTACCTACAAGCTACTGCTGCCGATGATGAAGAAGGGCACTAAGGATTACGACACCATCCGCAAAGCAGCGTCGGATCCGTGTCACGTCGTATCGAAGCACTCCGGTTGAGCCGCTGAACGAACTCTGAAGTTCGTCACCGATCCGCTCTACGGCGAGCATCTTCGCGGAGTAGCTCACCCCGAGCGTCCCGAGCGCGTGGAGCTCGTCGCGGCGCGCTTACGCCAACGCGGCGTGCTTTCAGAAGTGCTGGCGGCCCGCGACTCGCGTAACGACGAGCTCGAGCGCGTGCACGCCCGCGGCTACATCGAGCTGGTCGAGCGCGAAACCGACGGGCTCGAGGAGGCGCAATACCTTTCGACCGGCGACGTGGTTGTCGACGCGACGTCGTACCGCGCCGCACGCCGGGCGGCAGGCGGCGCCATCGTCGCGGTCGAGGCGAGTGCCACGGGGAAAGAGGCTGTCTTCGCCCTGGTGCGGCCGCCCGGCCACCATGCCGAGCCGGATCGCGGGATGGGCTTCTGTCTGTTCAACAATGTCGCCGTCGCCGCGCGTGCCTATCTCGCCGCGCTCGGTGGCCGCGTGCTCGTCGTCGACTTCGACTACCATCATGGAAACGGAACCCAAGCCGTCGCGGGCGACGGCCTCTCCTATTGCTCCACGCACGCGTATCCCGCATATCCAGGCACAGGCGTTCGGAGTTATCGCCTTGGAAGCGACATCGTAGCGAATGTTCCGCTGCCAGTGCACGGCGTTGCAACGAAAACGTTCGTCGGCGTCTGGGACGAACTCTTACCGGCAGTCGCGGCGGCGGTGCGGCCGAGCGCATTGATCGTGAGCGCGGGCTTCGATTACGTGCGCGGTGACGCTGTCGGCGATCTTGGTGTCGAGGTGGAAGCCGCCGAAGAGATTGCTTCGATTATTCGCGGCGTCGCCGAAGAATATTGTGGCGGCACGGTTGCTTACGTGCTCGAAGGCGGCTACGGCATCGACGCACTCACCGAATCGATTTCGTCCATCGCGGGCGTTCACGATGCGCCCGGCGCGGTTGTCACTCGCCGCGATACTGGAGCGTTTCCTCAGGAAGTACGCGGTGCTCTCGATGAAATCTTAAGCATCGCTCAAGGAACTCGCTAGAGCAGTACGAACGGCCCGCTTGTATGCCACCGGCAAATGCCGGATCGGCGCTTCTTTGACGTATGCAATCGGAGGTATGCATAGTGAAAAGATCGCTGCGGCACCTCGGGACTGCAATCACCCTGCTCGTTGCATTCGCTTACCAGGGAACATGGGCACTGGCAAGCACCACGGGCGGTTTGAGCGGAACCGTACTGGATGCCGACAATAACGCCCCAATTGCCGGAGCGCAAGTAACCGCGGTTAGTCCGTCACAGTCGGTGACGGCGACCACCGATGCCGCGGGGCGCTTCACGTTTCTCACCCTCGCGCCCGACACGTACACGGTCACGGCGTCGAAGGGTGGATATCAGTCCGTCAGCGTTCCCGGACAAGTCGTCTTTGCCGACTCCGTCCAAAACGTGTCGGTGCGAATGCTTCGTACGTTACGGACGATCGCACACGTTACGTCGGCCGCGGGCGGCGCGCTCGTGAAATCCGGCACCACCGCCGACGTCTATTCGATTAATGCCACGACACAACAGGCTACTGCGGCCCTAGGCGGCGGCGGCTTGATCAATCAGGCGTACTCGGCGATTTCCACCGTGCCCGGCGCGTACGTCATCCCGAACCAAAGCGGCTACTACGCGACCATCAACATTCGCGGCGGTGACTACGACCAAGTCGGCTACGAGTTCGACGGCGTTCCCGTTAACCGTTCGTTCGACAACTACGCTTCGAGCTCGGCGTCCTCGCTGGGTAACGCCGAAGTTCAGGTCTATACCGGCGCGAGTCCGGCGAACTCCGAAGGCCAAGGCCTTTCAGGATTCATCAATCAGGTCATCAAGACGGGAACGTATCCCGGCTTCGCAACCGGCTCGCTGGGAATCGGAACCCCGGCGTTCTACCATCGCGCGTCCGTCGAGGTTGGCGGTTCGACGCCCGACCGGCTCTTCTCGTACTACTTCGGCATCGCCGGTTCGAACCAAGCGTACAATTACGTCAACAACAACAACGGTTCCGAATACGACAACTGGCTTGGACCACCGCTCGGGATCGTCGGCGGCGGTGAGTTCGGTCCGGGCGGCCCCTTTGCTCCCGGTACGTCGCTCTTTTTCGGTAACCCCGGCGACGCGTATTTCCCGCTCGGGCCCGCGGGGAATTATTCCAACTTCTCGACGATCTATGCGCGCAATGTCGTGGCGAACTTTCACATCGGCATCCCGCACCATAACGACGCGGGCCGTGACGACGTGCAGATCCTCTATACCGACGAAGCACTGAAGAATCAGTTTTACATTTCAGGCAACGACGTCGCATCGCCGTTCTGCAGCTCCGGTGCGCCGGCGATGTCGGGCGTAGCCTGCATGAATCTCATCAACGGCGACACCGCCGCCTCGTTGGGAGCGCCGGTGGCCTTTGGGACTCAGCTCCCGGTAACGTACTTGAACACGTATACCTGGGGTTGCGCATCGGCCGTTGGAAAGACGTTTAGTCCGACGTCCCTGAATGCTATGACGAGCTGCGTTCGCCCGTACACGTTTCCCAACGGGACCGACACGGGATCGCCCAGCAATCCGAACGTCATCCCGGCGGGCGATCGCGATAACTCCTATAACGATACCGCGATCTTCAAGCTGCAGTACACCAAGAACTTCGGTTCTTCGGCGTATTTGCGGATCTATGGCTATAGCTTCTACAGCGACTGGTTCTTGAACGGCGCCTACAGCACGAGCTTCTGCAACTTCGTCTGTCCGGTCTCTCCGGATTACGAGCTCAACACCCACACACGCGGCATTAGCGCGGAGTTTCAGGACCAGATCAACGAGCAGAACCTGCTGAGCATCCAGGGCTCGTTCACTACCGCCGGCATCGTTCGCGACAACAACGGTTTCTATACCTTGGCTTCCGCCGGCAATCAAGCCGTAGTCGTCAACTCGAAAGATCCCTACGGCGGCTATTGCTTCGCGCCGCCGGAAACAAACGGAGCGAGTCCGGTTGTCAGCTGTCAGGGAACGACTGTGCCCCTTGGGCCGAACTATAACGTATTGCCCTTCAGCGGCCCGCACTACCACGAGACATGCCCCGTCCCGGGCAAGCCTCAGTACGGGTCGACGTGCACGTATCTCGTCGCCGAGAACGGACTCGATGGCACCTACAGCGGCACGACGCCGAACTTTTCCTCGGCATCCATCACCGACCAATACCGTCCCACCGATAAGTGGCTTCTCAATGCCGGCGTTCGTCTCGACGACTTCAATTTCGTCGGGCAGAATACGCTGGTGCCGCCGTTAGGCGGCTCGGCCAATGCGCGGGCCTTCTGGTTCGCGGCCTACAATCTCGACAATTGCATCATCAATAGCAGCGGCGCACCGGAGGCGAATCCGAACCCGGGGGCGGCATGCCCGGCCGGTTCGCACGCGGCAAACCTCGTGAACGCACCCTCGCAGACATTTACTTACCCGATCTGGCAGCCGCGACTGAGCGGTACGTATACGGCCGATCCCAATAACGTGATTCGCTTCTCGTTCGGACGCTACACCGAAGCGCCCAACACGGCGTTCGAGCAATACAATACGCGACAGGAAGATCTCGCCGATTATATCGGCTCGCACTTCCTCGCCTTCGGTCGTAACACGCCCGGCTATCCGATTCGGCCGCCGACCTCGATGAACTACGACCTGTCGTTGGAGCATCATTTCAAAGGCAGCGATCTGTCGTTCAAAGTGACGCCGTTCTTGCGTCAGACGCAGGATCAAATCCAGCAGTTCTTCCTGAATCCGATTCAAGGCTTCGTCTCCGGCCTCAACGTCGGCAGCCAGCGTAGCCAAGGCGTCGAGTTCCAGATGCAAAAGGGCGACTTTTCGCGCAACGGCATCTCGGGATTGCTCTCGTTTGCCTACACCAACTCGTACATTCGTTACGGTCCGATCGCGGCGGGAGCCTCGGGGACGACGGTGCTCGGGCCGATCAACAACTCGATCGCGCAGTACAACGCGTATACGAAGTATTGCGCAAACCATCCGGGTGGTGCGAACACGATGTGCGGCGGCAGCACGACCAATAACATGGCCGCCAATGCATGTTACACGGGCAAAGGAGTACCGGTTGCCGCGTCTCCAAGCGGCGGCTGTCCGGTCGGCGATATCGCCAATCCGTATTGGAACGCGGCGCCACAGGCGCTGGTCGATACGGCGCAGGCATTCCCCACGTTCGATACCTTCCCCGGAGCGCTTGGGGAAGCGGCCCAGGGATTCGGATCGCCCTACGTTAGTACGCTGGTGCTGAACTATCGCCGGAACAAGTTCGCGATCACGCCGTCGTTGCAGTTCCAAGGCGGCGGCAAGTATGGCGAACCGATCGCCAACGCCGGCATCGATCCCGCAAGTGGCTGCGGAGCGCCGCTCGTCGGTAGCCGTTACAACGCGGCAACCTGCCCCGGTGTGGTCTTCATCCCCGATCCCTACACCGGCGCCTACGACGGCATCGGTGCCTTCACCCAGCCCAACGAGCTAATTGCTAACTTGCAACTCACCTTCGACGTGACCCCGCGAATCCAACTCGTTGGCATCCTAACCAACCTCGTCAACTACTGCTGGGGCGGCACGCAAACGCCGTGGACCTTCAATGACGGCAACATCTGCTCGTACGGCAACGTGGCGGGAACGATCTATCCGGTTGCTCCGTACGGAACGCCCGGTGCCGACGTCAATCCGCCGGGCTATCCCGGCTCGATCATCCAGTCATTCCGGAAGTACCCCTACGAGCCCACGTTCGGGCCCGCCTTAGTATCGGCGGAGAACGTTTCCACCAAAGAGCCGCTGCAGTTCTACTTGACGGCAAACGTTCGACTCTAGTCCAGCGGTTATCGCAACAACGAAAGCCTCCGTCTCGCGACGGAGGCTTTTTCGTTGCTGCTCGGCGTGCGAGCCGGCCTAACGAGAAGCGTCTATCTTCCGATTGACGCCGCGATGGCGGGAAGATTCACCAAGCCGAACTGGCCCACGAGTGTGTAATGCAGCGTGCCGTCGCTCCACGCGAGCAATTCGGTCGCGCCGTTCTCTCCATATTCGGCCTCGTGGCCGCGAACGTGCATCGAATGCGAACGCAAGCTCGCGGCCTCGATGGTGACGCGCGTGGCGCTTTCGAAGAGCGAGACGGTTCGTAACCCGTCGGAGTAGAGCAGATGCACGGTACGAACTCCGTGCAGCGTTACCATCGTAGCGTCAACGGGTGCGAAGCCGCCGGGAAGTGCGCTCGGGTCGGCCGGATGAAAACCCGCGAGCGTAACGATACGATCGGGCGGCCACGACATTTCGCCGAACGCCGGATCGCGTTCGATCGCATACTGCTTAGGCAGCGTGAAATCGGCCGCCGGTGGTATGGAATAACTGACCGAAGTAAAGCGGCGCTCCGCGACCAGCGCGCCGTTCGCGGAATACTCGCGCTTGTCGAGCACCAACTTGGTGACGGCGTCGATGCGCACCAGCATGGCCGTTCGGCCGCTCGCGCGGTTCACTATCGCTAGATCGGCGCAACGTCGCCCGTCGAAGCGCTCGTCGCCTCGGCGCGCAGCACGATAGTTCGCGTGCAAGAGTGCGACGTTCGCTGCTAGCGCAAACGAATCGCCGGCAGCGTCGTTGCGCGCTTCAAAAACCCGCCGGTGCAAAGGATCGACCGAAAAGATTTCAGCGCGCCGAATAATAACCGAATCGCCGGCGAGCGTCGGCGGCGCGCTGTAAATCCGGCGTGTCAAATCGTCGGCTGCGCGATGCGCGACACGGTACGTCTCAACCTCCGTGGTGGCCTTACCTCGGCGAACCACACTCACAACACCGGCATACGAGATCGTCGACGGCGCCGCCATGGCTTGCGCCAGCAGTTGATCGGCGGAATCGGCAGCCGCGCGACCGCCGGCAAGCATTCCGATCGCGAGACTAATCGTCGCCGTCGTAGCGAGTTTCATCGGCTCGACGTCAGCATGATTGCGGGCGGCGCGCCGTCGGCAAACGGTGCGGTCTCGGCCATCACCGCGTGGTTTTCGACGTAGTAAGCAGAGTCGATTGCCGGCGGAACGTTCTCGCCATGCCGAGCGCTGATGCCGATGTAAAGTACCAGTGCGATCGCGGCGGCGAGCGGCACGGCGTAGATCGGTCGGAGCACGGCGCGAAAACCTTCCCAGCCCCAGGGCGCGCCGCCCGGTTCGATGCCGCGCCGAATCCCGGCAACGACGTTGGCCGGCAGCGCTCGTTCTTGTTCGCGGGCATAGGCGCGTACGGCGTCGGTGATCGCGTCCTCCGCGGCTCGCCGGTCTTGGCATTCCGGACAGCCCGCGAGATGCGCCGCAATTGCCGCTAGTTGCGGCGCTGGCATTTCGCCGTGTAGGAAATCGACGATGGCTTCGATGCTGGGATGCGTTTGGTTCATGGCGACGACTTCATGTGGCGCACGAGCAAGGTTCGCAACTGGCCGCGGGCGCGATGAAGTCGCGACCGCACCGTCCCAACGGAACAGCCGACGACCTGGCCGATCTCTTGATAGCTGCATCCCTCGACATCCGCGAGCAGCACGATCTGACGCTGTTCGGGGCCAAGCTCGGCAAGCGCTTTGGAAATAGGTTCGCTCAACTGGCCTTCGACGTACTCCTCGATGGGCTGAATTGACGGCGTTCGGGGACCGTCCCCGGGGATCTCCTCTGGATAACGTCCTTTCCGCCGCCGAAGTTCGTCGCGGTGCAAATTGGTGACGATCCGGTAGATCCACGAAAGGAACGAGGTCCCGGCCCGAAACGTTTGCCACGAGCGATAGACGCGAATGAAGGCCTCTTGCGTAAGATCGCTTGCGTCGGCATCGTTGCCCGTCAGCCGGTAGGCAAAATTATAGGCCTGTTTGCCATATCGCTCGATCGCGTCCTCGAGGAACGCCTGTTGATCGGTCACCAGATGACGCGAGCGACGACCCACAGCGCCGCGAACGATGCCGCCGTCAAGAGCGCAAAGAGCGAGAGTTCGAGCAGCACGATTCCGCCCGATTCACTTCCGCCGCAGAGCGCGACCATATGCGCGATCAGCGCGAGCTTGAAGCGCTCGAACGGATCGCTCGCAAGGCCTGAGATTGCCTGCGCTTGCGCGATCACGCTCGCCGGATCCCAGCTTCCCGTCTCCACGACGTAGGCCACGCGTCCGGCCGGCGTGACCAAAAAAAGCCGGTCGTCGTGCAAGAAGTTATCGTCGCTCACCCGCATCGAGCTTATCGTAAAAGCGTCGAGCAGACGCGCGATGGTCGAGCCGGTGCCGGTCAGCAATCTCCAGCTCTGCGATTGCACTCCAAACATTGCGCCATATTTGCGCAGAACCGCCGGCGAGTCGTACTGCGGATCGAGCGTAATCTCCGCGAGCACAAATCGCTTCGGGTCGAGATGCTGTTGCAAATACGCAAATTTTCCGCTGATCGCCGGGCAGAGCGTTCGATCGGGACATCGCGTAAAGACGAACGAGAGCAGCAGCGTCTTGCCGCGGAACGCCGAATCGAGCGGCGTAACGCGCCCCTCTTGGTCCACCAGCGTCGCCGCCGGCAGCAATCCACCGGCCACGACGCGGACCGCGCGTCCGGCATCGGGCAGTCCGGGCGCGAAGGCCGCCGCGGCGACGGGATCGCGCAGCACGATTGGCCGGCTCGCCAGATCGAGCAGCGCGTCGATCGTAGTCCCCGCGCGAAACGATGCATTCGGCGGCAACCGGTAGCGTTGGGTCTGCGCGGGAAACATGTCGACCACCGCGTCGGTGCGCACGATCGCAGCATGATCGGGAAGCGTTGCGAGAACGAGTCCGTGCACGGGCACCACGCTGCAGAGCAACACGGTCAGCAGTGCGTTCACCGTCCTATTGTACGACGACGGGCCGCCCCGCGCTGCCCAAATGACCGCATTTGCCAGGGGTTGGCGAATCGCGAGCGCAACGAAGGCTGCCGATGAATGCTGCGGTGTTGATCATCCGCGTTCTTTTGGGCGGGCTGCTGCTCGCGGCGGGTATCCTGAAAATCGGTCATGCCACCGAACTGGCCGCGACCATTGCAAGCTTTCGCCTTCTGCCGGCGCCCGTGACGGGACCGCTCGCCGTGGCGCTCCCCTATATCGAGCTCTTGCTAGGCGCGTACCTGATTGCCGGGCTGTTTACGCGCACGGTGGCGATCGTCGCGGCCGTGCAGTTTCTATGCTATGCCGGGGCCATCGGCTCGGCCGTCGTTCGGCACATTTCGGCGAACTGCGGTTGCTTCGGTCCCAGCGATTCCAGCGCCGCCGACTGGCCGCACGTCGCCTTCGATCTGGCGCTTGCCGCCGCCAGCATGGTCGTCGCCTTCGCCGCGCCGGGCGCGTTGGCGGTCGATCGAAAGCTGCGCAGCGCGTGAAGCAGCGACCTCTGATTCTGGCCACGATTGCGGTCGTGGGCATCATCGTCGTCGGCGCGATCCTGTGGTATTTCTTTTCACCCGAGCACCGGCGCGTTCAGAATGCGTCGACCTCGCCGGTCGTTGGCAAGGCGCAAGTTGGCCAGCCGGCGCCGAACTTTGAAGTTGCAACGACGGCGGGACTCTTCGACCTTAGCAAAGTCACCAAGCCCGTCTTCCTCGAAGTCTTTGCAACGTGGTGTCCGCACTGCCAGCGCGAAGCCGCGGTCATCGATCGGCTCTATCGCCGTTACGGCTCGTCGGTCGAGTTCGTTGCGGTTTCGGGAAGCGACACCGCGATCGACGGCACGTCAACTTCGTCAGAGCTCGACGTGCTCGATTGGAAGCGTCGCTTCAACGTTGCCTATCCGGTCGCGTACGATCCGCTGCTCAACGTCGCGAATCTCTACCTGCAGGGCGGATTTCCGACGATCGTTCTCATTGCGCGCGATCGTCGCGTCGCATATCTCAACAGCGGCGAGCTTTCTTACGGCGAGCTTAGCCGCGCGATCGAAAAGGTCCGGTAGCTATACCCCAGCGGGGAACGTGTAGTTGGGAGGGGGCACGAGCGGCGTGCCGACCTCGAGCGTAACCTCCTGATGCGCGTGCAATGGAATCTGCCGTAAATCCCCGTCGTAGCGCGCGCCGTTCACATAGGCCGTCACCGGCCCGACGAATCCGGCGACGATGTTGCGGTCGAGCGGCTGACCCCAGACATCGAAGAACATGCCGAGCGTGTACGGGCCACCTTGCGGCGGACTAATATCCGGTGCCTCGACGTGAATGATCCCGCTCGGATCGTGCGTGTGTATCCAATACAGACATCCCCCGGCCAGATTCGGCGCGAAGCCGATGAACTCGGGAACCTGCATCTGCTTGCCGCGATAGAAGAGCGCGAGGTGCGTGTGCACGTGGAGCGTCGCGTACTCTTGCGATCCGCAGCCGATGCCGTCGACCACCTGTCCCCGCCCGCCAGAGGCTGTGTCGGGATACTTCGTCTTGATGAATTTCTTTCCGATGCTCGCCCCGTTGCTCAGCTGAACCGGCTTTGCGCTCGCGTTGGGTCCGGGGGACGGCGTCGCATTTGCCTGCTGCACGGTCCGATTTTGCCACCAGTTAAAGCCGACGAAGATCAGAATCAGCGCGACGATGGCAACGCCGATGCCCAGATAGATCGGACGCATCGGATCGCGCCGCGGCGGCGGAGCGGCACCTCCGCGCTGGTGGCGGCGGCGTTCGGGACGGCTGGGCTGCGGCATCAGGAAGATATTGCTTTCAGCGGTGGAGCGACCGGAGCATCCGAGAGCTCGAGCGGCCGTTGAGGGACTAAATAGTTGATGACGTAATCGGTGACGGCGTCCGCCAACGGCGTTAGCGGTCGATCGTAACCGGTCGCATAGAACCGCGCCATTCGCGCGCACGTATGATATTGGTACTTCCCGCGCAGCTGCGCGGGCATCTCGATGAACTCGATGCGTTCCGGCATCTCGAGCGCGCGGAAGATGGGCCCGACCAAATCGAGCCACGTGTGCGCCGTTCCAGAGCCGACGTTGAAGAGCCCGGCGGCGCCCGACTCGGCCAGATGCACCGTCATCTCGGCTGCGTCCTTAACGTAGATGAAATCGCGTTGCTGCTCCCCGTCGCGATATTCGCGACGATGGCTTTTGAAGAGCCGAACGCTGCCGGTTTCACGAATTTGTTCGTAGGCCTTTTGCACGATGCTGCGCATCTCGGCCTTGTGATCTTCGTTCGGTCCGAACACGTTGAAGTATTTCAGGCCGCAGGCTCGCTGATCGAGCCCCGTTCGCGCCGCGTAGAGATCGAAGAGATGCTTTGAGTACGCGTAGGCGTTGAGCGGCCGCAGCGAATGCAGATCGGCTTCATCAGAAAGCTCGGCTTCCAAGCCGCCGTACGTCGCGGCCGACGAAGCGTAGACGAAACGGGCATGCTGTTGCATCGCCCAGAGTGCAAGCGCCTTAGTGTATTCGTAATTGTTACGCAGCAAATACCCCAGGTCGGTTTCGGTCGTCGACGAGCAGGCTCCGAGGTGAAAAATCGTGCGTATGTCGCCGAAGCTTCGGCCGCAAGCCAAGGAGCGCTCGAACTCATCGGCATCCAAGCAATCGGCGAAACGCAACGGCACCAAGTGCTTCCATTTCTCCGAGCGATCGAAACGATCGACGACCAAAATATCGTCGAGCCCGCGCCGGTTGAGCGACCAAACCAGGGTGCTGCCGATCAGACCGGCGCCCCCCGTAACCACGATTCTTCCGCTGCTTAAGTCGTGCATCGCTCCGACAAGCTAATCGCCCGACGCGGGCAAAGGTCCTCCCCGAATGATTTGCGAATGATTTGCAAATATTATGAACCGGCGAATGCTTGCTTGTTATTTGGGCGTAATTACCGCCAGCTGGGCCGCGCCCGCCGTAGCCGTCAATGCGAGCGCCTTTATCACGGGAACGGTCACCGAGGGTGGCAAGCCGGCCGCTCACGTCGCGGTCACGGCGTCGGGTAACAATCTGACCGCCACGACCGCCACCGACGCTGCCGGGCGCTTTTCGTTCCCCCCGCTGGCGCTGGGCACGTACGACGTCGAAGCGCGTCGTGGCGACCGGCGCGGCCTGGTCCGCATCGATCTGGGAAACGGCGGTGCGAGTGTCAGCATCCGGCTGGTCCAACTGGCCGAGATCGCGCATGCGGTGGTCGGCGAATGGTCGTCGGCCCTCACCCACGGCAGCGGCAGCGACGTCGTTCTCAATAGCACGGCCTTGACGCGCCTGCCGTTCGACAACAGCTTCACCCAAATGGAGCTGCAAATGCCTGGGGCCGCTCAGGGAGCCAACGGCGTGGTGCACATCAACGGGGATCACGGCGTCATCAACTATATGATCGACGGCGTGCCGCTGCCCCAGGAGCTCAATCGCGACATCGGCAGCGAGATCAACATCAACGATCTCTCGTTCGTCGATTTGATCGAGGGCGCGTACCCCGCGCAGTACGGGCTGCGATTTGGCGCGGTTTTCAATATGTCCACGCGGGCCGGCACCGGACCCCCGGGTTTCGACGGCTATTCCTCGTTCGGATCCTACACCGACACGCAATCCACGATCGGATACCACTCGCCGCTCGCCGGGGGCGGCGGATTTGACGTCGCTTTCAACGGCATGACGACGACGCGGGGACTCGATCCGCCGGATTTCAACTCGCCTCACAACGACGCGGGATCGATCGGGCAGTTTGCGCGGTTCACCTTGCCGGCGGGCGGAAACAATTTCACCAACATCACGTTCATCAACAGCCGCAGCAACTTTCAGATCCCCAACGACATCGCGTACGGCGAACCGGGCGATACCAACGACGCCGAAAGCCAAGCCGACACGTTTCTCGGCATTCAGTTTCACCATGCGATCGGCAGCAGCGGCGCTATCACGTATGGCCCGGCATACAACGCGTCGCGGATTGAGGATTATGGCGATCCGGTCAACGATTGGGCCTACGGCGAGGCGCTCAACGTGACGCCTCCGCCGTTCGGCAACGGCGGCGCGCCGACCGACTGCGCCAATGCCTTCGTGGTTGCCCCTACCAATCCGACGGCTTTTCCGACGATGTGCGGAGTGTCGTTAGCCGATACTCGCAGCGAGCTCGACTACATCATGCAGGGCGACTACACGCAGAGCTTCGGAAGTCATACCATTGCCGCAGGGCTTTCCTACGATCTCACGCGCGTACTCAAATACTACGCGATTACGCTCCAACCAAACAATTTTCTCGCCCCGATTATCACGCCGAACACCCCCAACGCGCCGGCGACGGTTGTGGACGACTCGCCGAACGTGGGAAACACCTATCAATCATACGTTCAAGATAGCTGGCGAATGGGCGATCGCTGGCAGGCCGATTACGGGCTGCGCTACGATTTCTTCACGATCGAGTCGAGCGGTTTCGCTCGGGGATTCGGCTCATTCAGTCCCAGGTTCAAGTTGACGCGTCTCTTTGGCAAACGAGCGAATCTCTACGGATACGTCGGCCGATTCTTCGAACCGTTCTCGCTCGAAAACGTCAGCCCGTACGCCGCGCATTTGCTCAATCTACCTTTGCAGGCCGGCGTCGCTCAGTTCGACCTCAAGCCCGAGCGCGACACCCAACTCGAGCTTGGCGGCCACCTCCCGGTCGGCTCGGGCGATCTGGGTTTTCGCATCTGGCAGAAGAACGCCAACGACCTCATCGACGACACGCAAGTCGGCGTTACCCTCCTGCATCAAGACATCAACTACGCGCTGGGCCGTCTATCGCAGGAAGCGCTGACCTATACGCAGCCGATGGTTTTCAATGGGCGAGCGTATTTCTCGCTCGCCCACGTCGTTTCGCTCAACTCCGGCTGCGAGACGCAGCTGCTCGCTCCATGCTTCGGACAACCCACGGGGTTCACGCCCGCCGATCACGAGCAGCGCTACACGCTCACGAGCGGCCTTTTGCTCAACAACCGGCGCGGAGGTTGGTTCTCCGCGGATGCCTACTACGGTAGCGGTCTCTCCTCGAACTTTTGCCCGGTGGGGACTCCCGGCTATTGCAAGGAGACCCCGCACACCACTTTCAACGTCGAAGACGGCATTGCGCTATCGCCAAGAACCGCTCTGACGCTCGACGTTGCGAATCTGCTGAACGATCGCTATTACGTCACCCTCCTCAATGCCCAGGGCAATCACTTTGGTCCCGGCCGTGAAGTCAACATCGGCGTTCGCTTCAGACCATAGTCGTGCTAGAACGGCGCAGTCAGACGCAGCAGAATCGACCGGCTGTTGGCGATTTGCGTGGTATTGAAGCCGTTGGCCACCTTGATCGGGAATTGATGGTTGAGCAGATTAAGAATCTGCAGCGAAAGACCGAGCCCCTGATCTTGGCCGGCGTGACCCGGCGTGAGATTGCGTCCTGCTGAGAAGTCGAAGGTCGTATGCGCCGGCAAGGTGCCGCGCAAGTTGACGTTGGCGTCTTGGAACTGGACGGGAAAGCCGCTGCCGTAGTTTGCTTGCAGGGTCGCATACCAGAGCTTCTGCGCTTGTCCCCAGCGATGCGTGTAGCCGGCCGTCGAGTCGACGGTTTGACTGTGATCTTCGAGCGACAACTGCGCCGTGCAGGCCACGCCGACCGGATTTGGTGGAAAGAGAAACTCTGAACCCGAAATGCAGGCGGCGTACGATGCGGAGAGGGTTCCCGTCAAGAACCATGAGTCGCCGCCGGGCTCCTGATTTTGAAGCCGCATTTCGAAGCCGTGGTTGATTCCGATTGAGTTGTTATAGACGGCGAAGATCGGCGTATTAAAGAGTTGCGTCGTGTCGAGAACGTTGACGACGCCTTTCTCGAAAAGATTGGCGGTCAGCGTAAAGTGCGGATTGAACGAAAAGACGTCGCCCATTTCGAAATATGAATCGCTTTCGGGCTTGAGATCGTAAACGGGATTCGTCGTCGTGCAGGCCTGCTGCGCTTGCAACAGCACGCACGCCTGTCGCACGTCTTCCAGCAGCGGTGCGGCGTAGAAGCGCCCGTAGTAGACATGACCGACGTTCTTTCCGCCGTCCCACAAGGTCAGGCCGATCCGCGGGCTGAGTTGCCAGCCGCCGACGTAGCCTGTCGAGTGATCGTAACGTATGCCGTAGCTCCATAAGACGTTGGGCGTCTCTTGCCAGCGGTCTTCACCGTAGATGCCGATCTGCGAGCCGGCTTGTCCCTGCGGTGTCGTGTACGACGGAAAGTAGGGCGTGGCGACCGCACCGCTCGATTTACAATCGACGAAGTAGCAGGCAAACTCTTGCGAGGCCGTGGCGTTTTCGCGGTTGACGTCGATGCCGATCTTCCAGGCGTGGGTCTTCGTCGCTCGGAAATCCGAAGCGCGCAGTCCAACGTAGCTGGCGTACGAGCTTTGATTGAGGCCAACGATGTGTACGGTCTTCGCGCAGGTCGGCGGGCAGACGCTAAAGTCGGGTTCGACCGCCTGAACGTCGAGCGGGAGATCGCCGTAGTAGTCGATGCGCGTCGAACGCCACCACGGGATCACCTGAACGATGCCGTTGCCGTCCTGCGAGACTTGGGTGAAGTTGAGATTCGAGAAACGCTCGTACTCGAGCTGCGTGTCGAGCGTTCCCGGCACGCTCACTACCGGGTCGAGCGGATTGTTTGGATCGGTATTGATCGGTATTTGAAACTGCGAAAACTGATTCGAATAATCGAAGGCGAGCGTGCTGCGCGGCGTCATCTGCGTAATGAAGCGGAAAAACTCGTCGCTGTTCGAGCTCGCGTCGTTAATCGGCACGTAGGTCGGGGCGTCGAGCCCGCGATTCGTCGTCGAGGTATTGGCGCTCAAGAACGCTTCGCTCAGGCCGGAACGCGACTCGACGTCGAACTCACCGATGCCCTGCGCTTGATTGCCGAAGCCGCCGGTAACCGTGCCATACGTTCCTTCGGGGATGTCGCTCGGACGATTGCTGATGATGTTCACCACCCCGCCCATGCGGTCGCCGCCGTACTCGGCGGGAATCGCACCGGTGAGCAGTTCGATCGAATCGATCACCTTCGGATCGATGATTTCCGCGAAGTTCGAGGTGGTGCCGAGCGGCAGCGGTGCGCCGTCGATGTTGTAGGTGACGCCGTGAAAGCCGTTGATCACCGGCTCGTTGTACGAGAACTGCACCACGCCGGGGAGCGTCTCCAACATCCGGTCGAGGCTGTTGTTGACCGGCGAGGTTTGAATCGTCGTGCGCGAGAGCTGATTGACCGAGGGCGGGTTTGTCTCCGTGCCGGCGTGCGCGGTGACGGTGGTCTGCGCGATCTCCCGCAGCTGCGTCGTCAGCGGCACGTTGATCGTCGACACCTGACCGCTGGCGACGTTGACGAGCACTTGCAGCTCGTGGACGCCCTTTGCCTGCGCGATCAGCCGGTACGAACCGAACGGTACTTGTGGAAAAACGTACTCGCCCCGTGAATCGGTGGTCGTCTTGAAGAGCGAACCTTCTCCCTCCAGCGTAACGGTGGCGCCGACGGCGATTTTGCCGTCAACGGTAATCGTGCCGCGCACGAGTCCGGTCGTTGCCGCCTCGACGGTTAAGGTCAGGCTCAAAGCCAAGAGTGCGGCGATGAGCGCCGCGATAAAGCGTGACATGGAATCCTCCGGTCGGAGAAGAGTGAGTGCGAATAGCGCGCGATGCGCGCGGTGCTTAGATGGCGACTGGAGGAGGACGAGCGAAGCGCCGTCGCGTCAGTGGGCGGCGGCGCGCGATGGGGCGAGCAGTTGCTCGCCGCTGCCACGAAGGCGTTCGCGGTGCGAAGGAAAGGCGAAGAATTGCGATTGCGGCTCCGCCGAGAACGATTGCCGTTGCACCGGCGAGGCGCAGGGTCAGCCATGCGGCGATCGCGAGAATCAGCAGCGCGGCAATCGGCGGTGCTCCGGCATGATGAGGCTCGAGCATTTCGGCCGCCAAGTACCACAGCAGGGCGGCTGCGAAGGTCGAGGCGAGGCCCGGGAGGCGTTCGCGCAGTCGCGCCGCCAGCACGGTGCCTTCGGTCGCATTGGCGGACTCAGTCCACGCCAGGGCACCGAAAAAGACGACCAGGCCCAAGCCGGCCACGAGGGCAGCCTGCAGCAAGAAGGCATGATAGGTGCCGCCCATGGCGTGCTCGCCGCCAAAGAGCGCGGTATGGGCCGCCAGCGCGGCAAGCAAGCCTAGCGCCAGCGCACCGGGAACCTTCCGTAAGGTCACGGCGGTCTTTTCTAGGTAGCGGCGCGGGGAGACCTGGGTGCCGCGTCGTACGACCCTCCCCCTTGGCCGACGTCCATCCTGAGGGATGGAAGCGGGAAAGAAAAGATCGAAGAAATCATGAGCACACGAGCACTGGTCGAGAACGCCGACACGGTCAGCTTGGTTTGCGCACTCCTCGTGCGCTTTCCCGAGCTGACTTCGATTCGCTCCGGTCCGACCGATCGCACGTTGCGGCTCACGTTTGCGGTTCGCCAGCGCATGGATCGCGCCGCGCAGATGGCGCTGGCCGAATCGGTCGACGAGCACGTGCGCAGCTTCTTGGCACTCGATAAGGCCGAACCCGGCGTCCTGCGGGTCGAGTGCGAAGGGGATCGCACGATGACGTTCGTCCACCTCACCCGCGACTTCGAGAGTTTCTCAAAGGAAGAGCTCGAGTTGCACGTGGGCTTCTTCGGCGACCGCTGGGGCGACGCGCTCGTACGCAATCCGCTTCCCGACGACCATTTCGAAGCCGATCCGGCGGCGCAGGATGAAGCCGCGCTCTATGCGATCGAGGCGCTGCGCGATCCGGCGCAGTCCAAGAGTTTGGTCGGGTTTAGAGAAGAAAAGCGCGTTCTCGTGTACTTCCTCAAGTCTCAAAAGAAAGCCAAGGCGTCGGCTCGCCGATAGAAAACTCCCTCAACCTCTTGCTCATCGGGGACGTCGTCGGTTCCCCGGGGCGAGAGGTGCTCAAGCGCTGCGTCGCGCTGCTTCGAGAGCAGTATCACATTCACGCCTGCATCGCCAATGGTGAAAATGCCGCGGGCGGTTTTGGTTTGACCGCGCAAACCGCCGAGGAGATCTTCGCAACCGGCGTCGATTTCATTACCGGTGGAAATCACATTTTCGACAAACGCGATTTCGCCGAATATCTCGAGACCAGCAACCGCGTCATTCGGCCGGCGAACTATTCGCCCGGGGTCGCGGGTCGCGGTGCCGCCACCTTCGCGGTTAACGGCACCACGGTCGGCGTCCTCAATTTGATGGGACGGACGTTCATGCCGCCCGTGGACGACCCGTTTCGCTGCGCCGATCTCTGCGTTGCCGAGTTGCGCGCGCGCACCCCGATCGTGGTCGTGGATCTGCACGCTGAGGCCACGTCGGAGAAGGTTGCGCTGGGTCGCTACCTCGACGGCCGGATATCGTGCCTTTTTGGAACCCACACGCACGTCCAAACCGCCGACGAGCAGATTCTACCGGGCGGCACGGCCTATATCAGCGATCTGGGCATGACGGGCCCGACCGACGGGGTGATCGGCATGGATGCCGGCGCCGTGCTCGAGCGGTTCCGAACGGGCCTTTCGGAACGCTTCAGCGTGCAGAAGACGGGCCCGAAGCAGTTGTGCGGGGCCGTGGTCGCTCTCGATCCAAACTCGGGCCGGGCCAATGAGATTCGCCGCATCTTTTTGAAGGGTATTGCATGAGCGTAGCAGTGACCCTTAAGGTCTCGGCAAAAAGCAATCCCAACGCGGTGGCCGGGGCCCTCGCAGCGGCGCTGCGTGAGCGCGAAACCTCCGAGTTGCAGGCGGTCGGGGCGGGCGCCATCAATCAGGCGATCAAGGCCGTCGCCATCGCTCGCAGCTATCTGCGCGGCGCGCAACTCGATTTGGTCTGTACCCCCTCATTCGTCGTCGTCGCCATCGGCGAGAGCGAACGCACCGCGATATCGCTCTTCGTCGAGCGCCGCAAGCTGGAAGAGAAAGTAGCTAGCCTTGAAGGTTGATCTTCACTCGCACACGCGCATGAGCGACGGCACGCTCAGCCCGCAAGAGCTCGTCGATTTCATGAGCGAGCGCGAGGTCGAGGTATTTTCTATCTCCGATCACGATACGCTCGCCGCCTACGGTCAATTCGACCCCCCCGCCGGCGCGCGCGTGATCACGGGCATCGAAATCAACACGACCTGGCGGAAGAACGAGGTGCACGTCCTGGGCTACGGCGTCCCCCTCGAACCGTCGCCCATCAACGAGCTGATCGAATACAACCAGGAACAGCGGCGCCTTCGCGCCGTGACGATGGTCGAACGTCTGCGTGAAGCCGGTTACGCGATCACCATCGAAGACGTTCTGCGCGAATCTGGCGGAGCCGATGCGATGGGACGTCCCCACGTCGCCAAGGCGCTGGTGCGTCTGGGCATCGTCGATAGCGTGGATGCGGCGTTTCGCGAAGCGTTGACTCCCGGAAAACCGGGCTACGTCCCCCAGATTTACACGACACCCGAGCATGCGATCGAAACGATCGCGTCGGCGGGCGGCCTTCCGGTGCTCGCGCATCCCGGCCGGCTCAAAGACCGTATCCTTATCGACGAGCTGGTCGGCCACGGTCTGCGCGGGCTCGAGGTCTTCTATCCGCTGCACACGCCCGAGGATACGCGCGAATTTCGCGAGACGGCAAAACGCCATGGCCTGGTCATGACGGCCGGTATGGATTTTCACGACATCCGCTATCACACACGCGGAGTCGGAATGGAGGTTGACGCGGCCGACCTCGCGCCGTTCTTCGATCTCGTCGAAGTCTTCGCGTGATAACGGCGGCGGCGCTGGCCGTCGCCATCAACGGTCCGACTCAAACGCCGCGGTTGAAAAACTCGATCGTTGCGGGCGAAGTCTACGATCTCGACGCGCACCGCGTGCTCTACGCCCGCAATGCCGCGGTTCTGATGGTCGCGGCTTCGACGACGAAACTCCTAACCGAAGGAACGAGCCTTGCGCTGCTGGGCCCGGGTTTTCGCTGGACGACCCCGGTCTATCGCACCGGCCCCATTGACGCGCAAGGCGTCTTGCACGGCGATCTCGTGCTCGTCGCGGCCGGCGATCCCAATCTCTCGCAGCGAATTCAGCCGGACGGCACGCTCGCCTTTGAAAACGAAGACCATGCCTACGACGGCTCCGCGGAAACAAAAGCGGTGCCCGGTGATCCGCTGGCGGTTCTTCGCGATCTCGCCGCGCAAGTAGCGAAGGCGGGCGTCAAACGGATCGACGGGCGCGTTCTGATTGACGCGTCGCTCTTTCCCGATCAAGGCGCCGAAGGTGGAACCGGAGTGATCGTCTCGCCGATCGTCGTCAACGACAATCTTGTCGACGTGATCGTTACACCGGGCGCGCATCCCGGCGATCCGGTAAGCATCGCGGTCTCGCCGGCGACGCCCTACGTGCGGTTCGTCAACAAAGCGACCACCGGCGAGCGCAAAAGCGACGCAACGATCGACTTGAGTGCCGACGTGCGCGACGCGACCGGTCGCCACACGGTAACCATCGTCGGCTCGCAGCCCGTCGGCCCCGGCGTGCTCTACGGCTATCGTGTCCCCGAGCCGGCCGCATTCGCGCAAGCCGCGCTCACTCTCGCGCTCAACGAGGCCGGCGTCGCGGTGCAAGCGCCGTCGCAGCTGCAAACGACGGTAACCCCGGCGACCGACGCCTACGTGCCGGCGAATCTCGTTGCGAAACACATCTCTCCGCCGCTCTCGGAAGATGCGTACATCACGCTCAAGGTCAGCGACAACTTGCACGCCACCTTGATGCCGTATATGTGGGCCCTCTATCTCGCGCACGCAAAGCGCGATTATCTCAATGCGGGTTTCGCATTGGAGGCGCGCATGCTGCAATCGGCCGGACTCGACGTCGTCCAGGCCGCGCAGCAAGACGGCGAAGGCGGAAGCGCGTACTTCACGCCGGATTTCATGGCGCGTTATCTGGCTTGGGTTCGCACGCAATCGTGGTATCCGGCCTTGCGACGAGGCTTGCCGATCATGGGCGTTGACGGCACCCTGGTCGATATCGCGCGAAACACGCCTGCTCGTGGCAAAGTCTTTGCCAAGACCGGGACCGACGACAGCACCAACTATTTGAACCAAGGTGAAGCGCTCGAAAAAGGCTTGGCGGGTTTCATAACGACGCGCGGCGGCCGCCACGTGGCTTTCGCCTTCTATATAAGCGCGATGAACGGCCCGCACGACGAGGATACCGGACACGTGGCCGGCGAGATCCTCGGCGAAATGGCCGCGGCCGCCTACCTTAACCTTTAGCGGCGGCGCCGCGCACGCGGGTCAAGATCCGAGTGGCCTCGCCTTCGTAACGAACCATCGTCGCGGCTTGGCTGCGAATCGTCGGTTCGTCATGCATGTAACGATGGTTAATGCGGACGTTGTAGGCGCACCCTAAGACCGCGGCATGCGCGAGTTCGGCGGCGCAGCCGACGTCGCTCATGAGCGCGCCGCGAGGTTCTCGCGCGAGCCGCCCGGCGAGTCTGAGCACGTCCACGCAGAGCTTCGCCGCTTCAAGCGGTGCCTGTGCGGCGCCGGTGAGCGCGCGCTCCAGCGCCTCGGCGCGAGCGGCCTTTTCAAGGTCGGTTGTTTTCGCAAGCCCTTGCGCAGCAATAACCGCGGCGAAGGCCTGCTCGTCGCGCACTCGCGCTTCGCCGAGTTTCGCGCGCAAATCGTCGGCGCGTTCGACAAGGCCCTCGACCGGCGCGGCAACGATGCGTCCGACCATCGCCACGAGCGCCGACGCAATCGCGCCGGTCAGTGCGGCGGCGCTTCCGCCGCCGGGCACGGCGTCGCTCGAGGCGAGCCGGTCGAGATAATCGTCGAGGGTTTGCACGTGCCAGGGGTTGGCCGATGGGTTGCGAAAAGCCCGCGAGCCTTTTCCACCACATAGGAGTTATCGAGTGCCCCTATTAGAGGGTAGCGTCAAAGACCCAAGTCTCGCCGAGGCCGGCCGTTCGCGCATCGCCTGGGCCGCCGGCTACATGCCCGTGCTGGCGCAGATTCACGATCGCTTCGAAGTCGAAAAACCGCTGCGCGACGTGCGTATCGGCGCCTGTCTGCACGTGACGACCG